>JAITKZ010000058.1 GCA_031278115.1 Endomicrobium sp. | reverse complement strand
GTGGTATTGCGGTGTTAAGAGGAAATATTGCTCCAAACGGTTCTGTTGTAAAACAAGCTGCCGTAAGCGAAAAGATGAAAGTATTTACAGGCAAGGCAAGAGTATTTAATTCCGAAGATGACGCAATGAAAGCAATGCTTGATAGAAAGATTGTTCCTGGCGATGTTGTTATTATAAGATACGAGGGTCCTGCGGGGGCCCGGTATGAGAGAGATGCTAAGCCCCACAAGCGCTTTGCAGGGAATGGGGTTGACTGATTCCGTAGCTCTTCTTACTGACGGACGTTTTTCTGGAGGAACCAGAGGTCCATGTATAGGGCATATTTCTCCTGAAGCTGCCTCAGGTGGAGCAATAGCGGCTATTAATGAGGGCGATATTATAAAAATAAATATACCAGAAAGAACATTAAATGTTGAATTAAGTGACGATGAAATAACAGCAAGACTTGCAAAAGTGGTTAAACTTGAGCCGAAGATAAAAACAGGTTATATGGCTAGATATGCAAAATTAGTGCAGTCGGCAGATACAGGAGCAATTTTAAAATAATGAAAAAACTGATGTGCTTAATATAATAAGGAAATAAGTATGGAAAAAAAGACCGGAGCACAGATTTTAATTGAGAGTTTGTTAAAAGAAAACGTTGAAATTGTTTTTGGACTTCCCGGCGGACAAGCTCTGCCAATATTTGACGCAATGCACGGTTCTAAACTTAATTTTATTTTGACAAGGCATGAGCAAGCTGCATCTCATATGGCAGACGGCCATGCTCGCTCCACGGGAAAGCCTGGTGTGTGCATAGTTACTTCGGGACCCGGCGCTACAAATATCGTTACCGGACTTGCTAGTGCATATATGGACTCTGTTCCGATGGTTGCTATTTCAGGACAGGTAGCAACAAGCGTTATAGGGCAGGACGCTTTTCAAGAAGCTGACACTATAGGTATAACAAAACCAGTAACAAAACATAACTTTTTAGTTAAAGATGTAAAAGATTTGGCAAGAACTATAAAAGAAGCGTTTTATATTGCAACTACGGGAAGACCAGGACCTGTTTTGGTTGATATTCCTATTGACATTCAGCGAGGAGTTTGCGAATTTGTTTATCCTGATAAAGTGGAAATACGTTCTTATAAGCCTAATTACAACGGACATATTGGGCAGATAAAGAAAGCTGCTGAACTTATAAATAAAAGTAAGTATCCAGTTTTTTACATTGGCACGGGAGTGGTTGTTTCCAATGCTGAAGACGAAATTTTAGAGTTGTCAAAAAAAGCGGATATTCCCGTAACCAACACTTTGCTTGCAATAGGGGCATATCCTTGCGATACAAATCTTAGTTTGGGCATGCTTGGCATGCATGGAACTTATTGTGCCAATAAGGCTATGCAATCTGCAGACGTTATTATAGCTGTAGGTGCAAGATTTGATGACAGATGCACTGGCAAAGTTTGTGATTTTGCAAGAAATGCAAAAATAATTCACGTTGATATAGACCCCACTGCAATATCAAAAATTGTTGATGTTGATATTCCTGTTGTGGGCGATGCAAAAACAGTTTTAAAAGAGATGATAGACTTAGTTGATAAAAAAGATAGAAAAGATTGGATTAAAACAGTGGATTCATGGAAAGAAGAGCATCCTTTGTCTTACGAGAGAAATGATGATAAGCTTCACCCTCAATATGTTATAGAAAAAATTTCAGAGCTTACCAAAGGCGAAGCCATTATAACTACAGAAGTAGGACAGCATCAAATGTGGTCTGCCCAATATTATAAAGCCAAGCATCCACGTTTGTTTTTAAGTTCAGGCGGACTCGGAACTATGGGGTTTGGGTATCCTGCGGCTATCGGAGCAAAGTTTGGAAATCCGAACAAAGAAGTCATAGCGGTTGCCGGCGACGGCTCTTTTCAGATGAACATGCAGGAAATGGCTGTTGCGGTTTTAAATAAAGTTGATGTAAAAGTAGTCATATTGAACAATCAGTATTTGGGCAATATCCGACACTGGCAAGAGATGTTTTTCGGTAAGAGATATTCTCACAGTTGTCTTGCCAAACGGAAGGAATGCTCTAAATGGTGCAATACACCAAATAGACATTCTTGTCCTGTCTATGTCCCAGATTTTGTGAAATGGACTGAAAGTTACGGTGTTTTGGGTATAAGAGTTACTAAGAAAAAAGATGTTGAGCTAGCTTTAAAAAAAATGCTTGAGACAAAAGGCTCTGTGGTTATTGACATGTGGGTTGAGATAGAAGAAAATGTTTTCCCAACGGTTCCATCAGGAGCTTCCCTTGATGAAATGATAACTAGAATGAATGGGTAAATATATGTCTCAAAGAAAAGATTTTGTATAATGGAGGTGTAATGCGCCACACGGTTTCGGTTTTAGTAGAGAACAAATCTGGCGTTTTGGCAAGAATATCAGCTCTTTTTGCTGCGCGCGGTTTTAACATAGCTTCGCTTTCTGTAAGCGAGACGGAAGATGCTGCAATTTCAAGAATGACTAGTGTCGTAAAAGGCAATGAATCAATTTTGGAGCAGGTAACAAAACAATTAAATAAACTTGTTGATGTCATAAAAGTCAACGACTTCAATGGTGTCGGGTACATGGAAAGAGAGCTTGCTCTTATAAAAATAAATGCTGTAAATAAGACTTTGCGCGGTGAAATTATCAGGCTTGCCGGTGTTTTCAGAGCTAAAATAATAGACATATCACAAGATTCAATAATAGTTGAAATAAGCGGTGATGAAAGTAAACTGAGTGCTTTTATGAAAGCTGTTTTGCTTTATGGCGTGAAGGAAACTTGCAAATCTGGAGTTTCAGTTTTATATCGTGGTAACTCTAGCAGGGTTAAATAAGAAGCAAAGTTAAGGAGAAAGAGATGAAAGGAGCAAAAATGTATTATGACAATGACGCAGATTTAAGTTTGTTAAAAGGAAAAACAATCGCTATTTTAGGATATGGGAGCCAAGGACATGCTCATGCACTCAACCTTAGAGACTCTGGGATAAATGTTGTTGTTGCTCAAAGAGAAGGAGGAGCTAATTATAAGAAAGCTGTAGAAGATGGCTGGAAACCTTTGAGTATAGCAGAAGTTGTTAAACAGGCTAATTGGATCCACATTCTTTTGCCTGACGAAGTTCAGAAAAAAGCTTGGGAAGAGGATATAAAGCCCAATATTAAGAAAGGAGCAATTCTGAGTTTTTCACATGGATTTAATATACGTTATCAACAGATAATTCCTACTGCTGATCTGGATGTAATAATAATAGCCCCTAAGGGACCTGGTCATCTTGTAAGAAGACAATACGAAGAGGGCAAAGGCGTTCCTTGCTTGGTAGCTGTTGAACAAAATGCAAGCGGAAAAGCAAAGGAATTGGCTCTTGCTTACGCTAAAGGTATAGGCGGAACAAAAGGCGGAGTTCTTGAAACAACTTTTAAAGAAGAGACTGAGACGGATTTGTTCGGTGAGCAGGCAGTTCTTTGTGGCGGAGTAGTCGAGTTGATAAATTCAGGATTTGAAACACTTGTAGCTGCAGGGTATCAGCCTGAGATTGCATATTTTGAGTGTTGCCATGAAATGAAGCTTATAATGGATTTGATTTTTGAAGGAGGATTGAGCAAGATGAACTATTCAATTTCCGATACAGCTGAATATGGCGAATATGTAACTGGAAAGAGAGTGATAACCGATGAAACCAAAGCTGAAATGAAGAGAGTGTTGTCAGATATTCAATCTGGAAAGTTTGCAAATGATTGGCTTAAAGAAAATAAAGACGGCAGACCATTTTTTAACAAAGAAAGAAAGGAAGTAAGCGAAAGGCTTATAGAGAAAGTAGGCGCAAGACTTCGTTCGCGTATGTCTTGGGCAAAAAAGTAATAAGCTTTTTGGAATTTGAACTAGGGGTAAATCTATTGGCAAAGAAGTTTTTAAAAGTTTTCATAGTTTTAGCCGTGATTGGTTTTGCGTTTTATTTTGCTTTTAACATGATAATGATTTCTTTAGTTCACAGTAAAAAAGAGATACCCATGCCAAACATTGTTGGAAAAAACCTTTACAATGCTATTGAAGAGGTTTCCAAATATGGTTTTGGTTTAAAAATGGATGGCGAAGAAACAAATCAAAATGTTCCCGCAGGAACGATTTTAAGACAAAATCCTCCAGCGAGAATGTACGTTAGAGAGGGCAAAGTAATAAAGGTTACAATAAGCCGTGGCGGAGAAATTATTTATGTCCCAAACTTAGTCGGGCAAAGCATTCGTTCTGCTGATATTTCTTTAAGAACGGCAACATTGGTTATGGGCGAGGTTACAAAGAGATATTCTGTAGTTGCCGATAAAGACATTATTGTCGCTCAAGACATTGCTGCCGGAACTAAAGTTGACAAGGATTCTGTGGTGAATCTTATTGTTTCCGATGGACAGCCGCCAGAAGGAATGATTCTTATGCCTGATTTTATTAACAAAAATCTTCAAGAAGCTGCTGAATGGTCATTGCAAACGGACATAGTTTTAAATATAACAAAAGAAGAATCCGCTGAGGTTGATTCCGGAATTATTATAAGGCAATATCCTGAACCTGATAGAGACATAACAGATTTGAGGAGCGTAAATGTAACGGTTGCAGAAAGAGCTTAAGTGGAAAATAGAAATGAAGAAAATTATTATATCGCCGTCTATTTTGTCTGCAGATTTCTCAAATCTAGCACGCGATGTTAAAATGTTAGAACAAATTGGTGCTGAGTGGGTTCATATAGACGTTATGGATGGGCATTTCGTTCCAAATATAACAATAGGTTCTGGAGTTGTAAAAGCATTAAGGAGAATTACAAAGTTGTTTTTTGACGCTCATCTTATGATTACAAATCCAGAAAAATATTGGATAGATTTCAAAGAAGCTGGAGCTGACTTGATTGTGTTTCATCAGGAAATTTTGGCTGATAAAAAGAAACTTGCAAAAGAAATAAAGGATTCAGGCGTAAAAGCTGGCGTATCAATAAAACCAAAAACTTCCGTTGAAGAAATAGAAGGCTTGTTGCCGTATGTTGATTTGGTTTTGGTTATGACTGTTGACCCTGGTTTTGGAGGGCAGTCTTTTATGGAAGATATGGTTCCAAAAATTAAGAGTCTAAGAAAAGTTATTGATGCGAAAAAATATAATTGTCTTATAGAAATTGACGGGGGAATAAATTCCCAAACAAGTAAAATTTGTTTTAAAGCTGGCGCGGACGTATTAGTAAGCGGAAGCTATATATTTTCTGCTAAAGATCCTACAGAGGCTATAAAATCGCTTTCTATATGAAAAAAATTATATCTTTATTTTTTTCAGCGGTTGTTTTGTTCGTTTTAGTATTTTCTTATGCTTCTGCTGATAATTCTCTTTCGTCACAGAATGTAAATGTCGTTCTTGACGGCAGCCTTTTTAGCGGAATAAGCGTTTATAAGATTTCAGATGACACCTATTATTTTTCTGTTAAAGAACTTGCCGAGTTATATAATGCTGTGCTTGACTGGAAATCGGTAAGTTCAAAAGTAACAATGCGTTTAAACAACAGAAAAATAGATATAAAAGCTAACAGTTCTGGAATAGTATTTGGCAGGAAGTTTAAAAAGATGTCTTTACCATCAAGGTTGATAAAGAATAATATATATGTTTCGCCTGAATTTGTTACTTCAAAAGAATTTTCTGAAATTGCCGATGCGGAAACATCATGGAATCCTTCATCTTTAATTTTGACAGTAACTCACCACGCAAATATTTTTGCAGTAAGATACGTTACAAAATCGGAAAGTACTAAGGTACGTGTACAACTTGACAAATCTCTTCAATATAGGGTTTCAAATAAAGCAGATGCAATAATTTTGACAATCTTAAGGGGGAAAGTTCAAAACAGCTCTATAAATATAAATAATGGCGTTATTAAAAATATTCAATATGCGACGGTAAGCTGTTCGGCGATTGTTACAATAAATCTTGATCAAGTTCCAAAAAGTATAAAGGCTACAAGTTCTTCAAATCCTGCCGAAATACTTGTGGAAATTGAGCATTCAAGAAAGATTCCAGCGATTATTCCTAAAGATGGTGGCGTTTCTGAGGTTAAAGAAGAGCATACCTCGCACGGCGAGAATTTTAATGCTTTAGATTTAACTTTGCCAGAAAAGTTTGGGCATTCTCAGATAAGCGAATTTGATCATCTAAGCGAAAATGATGAGGAAAATAAAGATTTGAAAGGTGCGCCTGTTACAACATTTGAAAGCGGAAATATAATTGACGACAGCTTTATAATAGCTGATGATACAGACACTACTTCGGGAGTCATTCCTAAAAAAGAAGCTAAAAAGAAAAAGTTTGAGCGGAAAAAAATTATAGTTGTTGACGCAGGACATGGTGGACACGATTCCGGAACCGTGGGAGCAAATGGAACTAAAGAGAAAGACTTAAATCTGGATATAGCTTACGAGCTAAAATCAATTTTTGACAAAGACGATGATTTTGAAGTTATTTTAACAAGAAAAGATGATACCTTTATTCCTCTTGCCGAAAGGGCAAATATTGCCAATGAGAATAATGCAGATTTGTTTATATCTATACACTGCAATGGAAATCTTGACAGAAATGTCAGCGGTTTTGAGATTTATTACTTATCTGAGAAAGCAACTGACTCTGAAGCTGCTGCGACTGCAGTTCTTGAGAATTCAGTTTTAGAATTAGAAGGGAAGCCAAGTAAAAAGCGTGCGCGTCTTCAAGAGATACTATGGTCTATGAGAATGACCACATTTATGAACGAGTCTTCAGAATTAAGTGCGTTCGTATCTTCTCAGGCAGGCAAAAGGCTAAAGATACCTAGCAGAGGCGTTAAGCAAGCAAGTTTTTACGTACTAAGAGGTACACAGATGCCATCGGTTTTTGTTGAAAGCGCTTTTTTAAGCAATTATAGTGAAGAAGCTAAACTTTGCACTAAAAATTTTCGTGTGTCTGTAGCGGATTCTATATATGAGGGTGTTATAAGATACTATGCAAAAAAAGAAAGAGATGAAAATTCTAAGTAACAATAATCCTATAGGAATTTTTGATTCAGGTTTTGGTGGGCTTACGGTAATGTCTGCAATAAATAAAGTTCTTCCTTCGGAGAATCTTATTTATTTCGGAGATACGGTTCATATACCTTACGGCGCTAAATCTCAAAATGCTATACTCAAGTTCTCAAAAGAGATAACGTCGTTCCTGATAAAAAATAGAGTAAAGCTTATAGTTGTGGCGTGCAATACTGCGTCTGCTTTAGCTCTGCCTGTTTTAGAGAAAACTTTAAAAGTTCCTATTATAGGCGTGATAGCTCCCGGAGCTAAGGCGGCTATAGATGCGTCAAAAAATTTCAGAATAGGCATTATAGGTACTAAGGGAACAATAGGAAGTAAATTTTATCCTAAAGCAATAAATAAACTTGCAAAAGCTAAAATATATCAACATGCGTGTCCATTGCTCGTTCCTCTTGTAGAAAAAGGTTGGATTGATGGGGAAATAACCGATAGAACGGTTAAAAAATATATAAAACATTTGCTTGCTAAAAAGATTGACACGTTAGTTTTAGGCTGTACTCATTATCCTCTTTTGAGAAAGACATTAGAGAGGAATTTAGATAAAAATATAATTCTCGTAGATCCAGCCACATCTACGGCTTTAGAAGTAAAACGGATTTTGGATAAAAAATCTTTACTTGCATCAAAGAATGGTAAAAAATATTTAAAGTTTTATGTAAGCGATAACCCAGAGAAATTTAAAAAGATAGGAAGAAGATTTTTCTCAAAAAATATAACGACTGTAAAAAAAATAAATTTGGCGGGTTAGAAGAAAAGAAGATTATATGTCGCCAGACAGATTAGCGAAGTGGATTAAAGAGCCTAAAGAATTTTTAAAAGCAAGAGCTAACATATAGTTTCATTTTGTTAATAATTTGTTATTTAAGCTAATGGTTGTAATAAACTCAGATTAAAATATGTTTGGCAAAATAGAGGAAAAATGAAATATAAACTTTCAGTAACTAAAAATTTTGCTTCGGCGCACTGTCTTAGAGAGTATAAAGGTAGATGTGAGAATCTTCACGGGCATAACTGGAAGATAAGAACGGCTTTTTCCGGTTCAAAGCTTGACAATACGGGCATGCTTATAGATTTTACAAATATAAAAAAATGTCTTGATCAAATTATTTCCTATCTAGATCACAAATTTTTAAATGAAATAGAGCCTTTCAGTAAAATTAATCCTACAGCGGAAAATATAGCCGCGTTCATTTATGAGCAACTAAAACAAATAGAAACTGAAACTGCAAAAGTATGCGAAGTTGAAGTTTGGGAAAGTGAGTCATCTTCGGCTGTCGTTAGTATGTAACGGGCTGCTCTATTTTAGCGATAGTATTATTATTGAGTCCAAGTGATTAGCAAAGTGAGAAAAAGAAGCTCAATAGTCAAAAACGGTATAGTTATTGATGGAGTTATATCATATTTTCGCGCTGGGTTCAGAAAAGAATTTAAAGAGTGCATAATTAAAAAAGGGTAGAAATAGAATAGTTTAATATAAGGAGTATAACATTGACAGATAGAATTTAGATTACAGAGGTTATCATGGAAAAAGAAAAGGCAGTATTAAATTTTGTGAATTCGGAATCAGAAGAATTGTTTTTTTTAAAAGAACCCGCGCTAATAGGTATAAGCCCGTTTAATAGTTACTATTCAGAAGAGAATTTAAAAAAGCTTTTTTCATGGGGTCTGTCAACTTTTAAAAGAAAAAGAATAAGTATTTTTATACCAGATGGAATTTCTATTTACACACTGCATGCAATGGGATATCCCAAAGAAAGAGCAGAAAAGAAAACAAGAAGTCAAGATCGTTATTTAAAAAATAAAGTGATAAGAGCTTTAGCAGCAAATAATATTTCAGAGGCAGAAGCCAACAATATGATAGTTTTTTTGCAGTGATCTCATAAATAATGAAAGATATTTAAAATTTCACGATACTTATAGAAAATTGTATGAAAATGATGAAGATTTTAGGAAAGGATGTTTGTTAAGTTCAAAATGGGTTTTAAAAGGCAAATGTAATTTGAAGAGTCTCAATGATGATGAATATCCCTACACTGCGGCTAAGTATTTTTTGGCGGAAGTACCTTTGTTTTTAAATAGTTCAGAAATTTTTAACATAAACTCTTCTTTATTTGTTTATAAAGATATTCCAGAATTTATCAATAGAATATATAACGATAGTTCATTTAGTCATTTGTGTTCTTTGTCTCAAGGTTTTTTAGCGGTGAATTTTATTGATTAGTATTGAGCAAATATGAATAAAAAACAAATTAAAATAAGTGACATTTTAGAAGGTACACCAGGATGCATTTATTGGAAAGATGTGGATGGAGTTTACTTGGGTTGTAATCAAGCTGAAGCTGAAGTGCTTGGATTTAAATCTAGCAAAGAAGTTATAGGAAAAACAGACTATGATTTATCGTGGAAAAATGAAGCTGAAATATTAAGAAAGGTAGATCAAAGGATTATGCAGAGCGAAGTATTCGAACAAATACTAGAGGAAGTAACAACAAGTGACGGTAGGAAAGTAATAATGTTAACAAAGAAATCTCCGCTTTACGATGACAAAAATAATATTATAGGGATCATAGGAGCCTCAATAGATATAACTGATCGTAGAGCAAAAGAAGGTAAAGAGAATGAATTAAAAATGCGACACTATATTAATAATATTTTGGAATATGTTCCAGGATGCATTTATTGGAAAGATGTAAATGGAGTCTATTTAGGGTGTAATCAAATGGAAGTTGAAGTTTTAGGGTTAAATTCGTCTGAACAGATGATAGGAAAAACTGATTACCAGCTGCCTTGGAAAAATATTGCTACTCGGTTAGAAAAAACAGATAAACAAATCATGGAAACTAAAATCCCAGAAGAAGTTATAGAAACCCCTACTTTAGCTGATGGTAAAACTTTAGTAATGTTAACAAAGAAGTCTCCACTTTACGATGAGAAATGGAATGTTGTAGGAATAATAGGAGTTTCAATAGATATAACGGACAGGAAAAAGAAGGAAGAGCTGGAAACAAAACTGAAATTGCAGGAAGAGCTGTATAGAGTAACAAAGGACGTAGCCCATGATAT
>JAITKZ010000021.1 GCA_031278115.1 Endomicrobium sp. | reverse complement strand
CGCATATGATGTCTTACTAAAAATGTTGCGGTTTCAATATCTCTTTTGCCAAACTTTAAAGAATGCATTATTTCTCTTAATTTATTTGCGCCAAAATCTTCATGTTCAAAAAAACGCATTTTCCCGTTTGCAAACTTTGCGGTTTCAGGTTTGGCATTATCGTGAAACAAAGCCGTAAACTTTAACAAAGACACTCTTGTAACATTTTCCGATAAAGATTCTCCACTATAAAAATGCTCTTGCAGCTCAATAAAGTTTTCTGGGAAATATTTTTTTAGATTGATTAAAATATTTTCTGCAGCTTCTAGTGTTTCAAAAGAATGCTCAAACAAGCCGCCTGGATGATAATAATACTTCTTTTTTGCTTTCTTCATTTTTTCAATTTCAGGAAAAATCCCAGAAAGCAATCCACAGGTATCCATAGTTTTAAGCAATTGTGAAGAATTTTTTGCAGCAAGAATTCTAAAAAACTCATTCTTTATTCTTTCAGGCACGGCAGATTTTATAAGTTTTGCATTTTGTTTGATCTTCAATAATGTCTTATTTGAAAGTTTAAAACCAGTAAATTCTGAAACAAATCTAAAAGCTCTAAGCATTCTTAAAGGATCTGCCTTAAAACTCTTTTCGGAGATAACATTGAATGTTTTAGACTTTAAATCTAAAAGAGTATTTTTATTAGAAAAAATGATATGTTTTTTGAAATTTTCAAAATATTTAAGGTTGAAAGCCATGGCATTAATAGTAAAATCCCTGTTTTGCAAGTCTTCTTCTATTGTCTTGCCATTAAAGAATGCTATATCAATATTTGATATTTTACAATCTTTAAGTATTATCCTGTAAGTTTTAGTATCTTCATCTAGTGTTATAAGCTTAGCTTTTAAAGCTGCTGCTACTTTTTTTGCATACTTTAGAGCGTTATTATTAACAACTAAATCAATATCTTTATGATTAAGCTTTAGAATTAAGTCCCTTGCAAAACCGCCAACAGCATACACATCATAATCTTTGGAAATACTGTTAATTTTTTTAATTAGTTTGTTCATAGAAATTTATTCTTTAGGGTTAATAATTACAGAAACAGATTTTCCTGTAAATATTTTATTTGCAACATCTAAAATATCTTGTGTTGTAACTTTTTCTATATCGTTTAAATACTCTATATCGTATTTATAACCTTGTCCAACTATCTCGCACCAACCATTATAATAAGATTTTTTATTAACTGTCTGCCTGTCTAAAAGATATACCCCTTTTATATATGCTTTTACATCTTTTAATTCCTGCTCAGAAATTTTTACGGAATAAAAATCTTTCAATATTTCATCTATCTTTTTTAACGTTAAATCTATATTCTTCTTATCAAGACCTATATAAACTGCAAAATAACTGTCTTTTTTTCTTGAAGGATAAGCGGCGCTTACCTCATATGCTAATCCCAGTTTTCCCCTTAACTCAACAAATAATCTGCTCGTCATTCTGCTGCCTAAAATAGTACTTATAACTTTAATTGTTACAAAATCTTTACCATTAACGGATACACAGGGAAACCCTATAAATACATACGCCTGATTAAACTTTCCACTGATTTCTTTTTTTATGTTTTCTGTATGACTTATATTGAATATCGGATCTTTAAATTTATCTCCCACCGCAACAGCAGAAAAATGTTTTTCCAAAGATTCCTTTATAAGATTATAAGAAACGTTGCCCGAAGCTGAAATTAAAATATTTGAAGCATTGTAGGAATATTTATGCCACTTTATTAAATCTTGTCGGGAAATTTTCAAAATAGATTCTTTCCTGCCTATAACAGGAAAAGAGTAAGAAGAATCGCCGTAAAAAAGTTTGGCAAATTCATCTGAAGCGGTTGTGCCAATGCTATCTCTGCGAGAATTTAGAGCAGCAATAGTATTTTCTTTTTCAAATTTAAATTCTCTCTCATCAAATATAGGATTTAAAACTATATCGGAAAGAATTTCTGCTGCTTTGTCAAAATATTCCGACAGACAAGACATGCTAAATCCTGCCATGTCATAAGCCGCATGTGAAGACAAATCTGCACCAATATTGCCTACCTCATTTGCTAAAATTGCGCTTGAACGGTTTTTTGTAGAATATACCATTAATTTTGACGTAAGGCTGGATATCCCCGCATTGCACAAACTTTCATTTATAACAGAAACCGGACTAAGAACTCTTAAAGAAACAATTTCCGCGCCATTTGTTTTATCAAACAATACATTAATACCGTTTTTAAGCGTAAAACTTTCCATATAAACACCTCAAATTAACGACAACTTTTATTTGGCAGTAAAGCCGTATGAGAAATTACATCTTTAGAATAATATTTTTTAAAAAATTCTACGACATCTTTGCTTGTAAGACCCTGCAGCTTTCTTAGATAACTGCAAACAAACTCTGCATTACCCATCAAATTCCAATAGCCGAACTTATCAGCAACATCATAAGGTGTCTCGTTAGAAAACTGCCAATCCGTTTTCAATAAGAGCTTTGATCTATTTAATTCTTCTTCACTAATGCCGTTAGCTATAATATCTTCTATCTGCTTCTCAATTTCTTTTTTTATTTCTTTAATATTTTTCGGCTCAAAAACTGAAGCTATATAAAT
>JAITKZ010000093.1 GCA_031278115.1 Endomicrobium sp. | reverse complement strand
ATCCATTCTGTTATCGTTTTTCTGAACTTAGGCATGCCTTTAGCTTGAGGATATTTATGCGTGTTTTTGTGGTGTTTTACTGTGTCGCAAAGCCTATCTACTATGTGATGTGGCGTAGGTAAATCTGGGTTGCCCATACCTAAATCTATAACATCAAGACTTTTAGCATAAGCTTCTTTCTTTATTTGATTGATTTTTGTGAACAGATAAGGCGGCAATTTTGCCAGATTTTTAGAAGGTTCTATGCTTATCATATATTGCTCAAATTATATTATTTTCCTCAGAGTAGTAGTAGGTTTAAATGAAACTTTCTTTCCCGGTGGAATAGGGATTATCTCTCCAGTTTTAGGATTTCTGCCTTGTCTTGCTTTTCTGGATTTAGTTCTAAAAGAGCCAAGCCCTGATAAAGAAATAACACCACCATTTTTTAAAGTTGATTGTATAACTTTGACTAATGCTTTGATGGCCTTATTGGCGTCTCCTTGTGTTAAACCTGAGACACCAGCAACCTGCTTAATTACATCAGGTTTTTTCATCAGCTTAATACCTCCGCGAAAGTGAATGCAAAGAATCAAAATGCATTCATTTTATAATAAATTTTGTAAATTATGTCAATCAGAAGCCATAAGCTACTAGATATAAAATAGTCTCTAGGCTATTGCATAATAATTATATATAGAAATATGTACAGCATACTGAAACATTGTATCTGTCAATATGAAAAAACTACGAAAATATATTTAAAAATTTATACAATATATCTAAGTTTAAGTTGTAAACGCGCGTTTCCTTTTATTTATCGTATTAAAAAAAAGGAGGACTTTTATGGATAGGAAAGTAAGAGTTGCTCAATATGGCTGTGGCAAGATGTCGGTTTACACTATGAGATACGTTTATGAAAAAAGAGGAGAAATATCTGTCGCATTTGATATTCATCCTGAAATTATAGGAAAAGACATAGGTGATATTATGGGGGGGGCGGTAAAAAAGGCATTAAAGTCAAAAATGCTGCAGAAGCCGAGAATGTTTTTAAAGCTGATAAACCTGATATATGTATAATTACAACTATGAGCCTTATGCAAGATTTGAAAGAAGTATTTTTAGTATGTGCTAAAACTGGTGTCAACGCAATATCTACTTGTGAAGAAGCTTTTTATCCGCAAAACTCATCACCTATTTTGACTTCTGAAATAGATTCTCTAGCTAAGAAAAATAATTGCACAATTTGCGGTTCTGGGTACCAAGACGTTTTCTGGGGAAATCTCATAGCCGTTTTATCAGGGGCGACTCAGACAATAAAAAAAATCAAAGGTAAATCAAGCTACAATGTTGAAGATTATGGTATAGCTTTGGCAAAAGCACATGGAGCGGGACTGGATTTGGAAACTTTTGATAAAGAAATTGCTTCTGTAGATAAAGTAAGCGATGAGGAAAGAAAAAAGATTATAGATTCAGGAAAATATCTTCCGTCTTACATGTGGAATGTCAATGGCTGGCTTTGCGATAAACTTGGTCTTACGGTAACAAGACAAACTCAAAAAACTGTTCCTCAAATATATAGTAAAGATTTAAAAAGTTCAACATTACAAATGACGGTAAAAGCTGGAAATGCTACTGGTATGTCTGCAGTTGTTACCACAGAAACAAAAGAAGGAATAACGATAGAATCTGAATGTATAGGAAAAGTTTATGCTCCAGAAGAGTTTGACCAAAACGATTGGATAATACAAGGAGAGCCTGATACTGAAGTGTTAATCAACAGACCTGCTACAGTAGAGCTTACTTGCGCGACTATAGTCGGCAGAATTCCTGATGTTATAAATGCCAATCCAGGTTATGTAACTACGGATAAAATGCCAACGCTACAATACAGAACAAAATCTCTAAACGAATATATTAAATAAAGATATTCTAACCTCACAACCTTCTGCATACCGCAGAAGGTTGTGGAGAGAGACAACTATCTATAAACCATTCCTATCAAAGTCAGCATTGTTTGTCGTTCCTTCTTTAGCAAGCATTGCAGCACCTAATAGTCCGAGCTCATCTGTATGTTGAGAAACTACAATCTTGCAAGTCTTAACTGCAGATTTAAATGCTCTATTTTTAACTTCTTTTAATACAGATGGCACAAAATACTTACTTGATTTGCTCATGCCTCCACAAAGAACAATAGTGCCTGGGTTCGCAAAATTTATAATATTGGCAAGCAAAATTCCAAGTTTTTCTCCATAATACACCCACATTTTTTCAGCAATTTCATCACCTCTTTCGGCAGCAGCAAACAATACCTGTCCATTTATCTGAGACAGATCTCCATTTGAAAGTTCATTTATTATCTTGGATGGATTATTTCTCAAATACTCTTGGGCATATTTTCTGAAATAACGTAGCCCTATAAAGGCTTCTATACAGCCGTTATTACCACAATTGCATTTTGGTCCTTCCTGTTCAATTGTAATATGACCTACTTCTCCTGCACTTCCGCTTGAGCCTCTATAAAGTTTTTTGTTGAAAACAAGCCCTCCACCTATACCAGTTCCAAGTGTAACACATGCCAAGTTTGTAGCTTTACCATCTGCGTCAAGATAAAAAGCTCCAAGAGTAGCAACATTTGCATCATTATCTATATAGACATTTTTATCCATACTTGTCTCTAATAAATCTTTTAGATGTATGTTTTTCCATTTAAGGAGATTAGGCGAAAAGCGTACAATTCCATTATCGGAGTCTATATCTCCTGGCATTCCAACGCCGATACTCTTAATTTTTGAGTAATGTTCAAACTTAGTTGCTTCTTTTGTTATAGATTTTACAACCTCTTGAGGGCTTGCATTTGGATCAGTCAAAATTGTTCTTTCTTCTAATCTTTTTCCTTTAGATGTGAAAATTCCTATTTTAATAGATGTTCCACCTATGTCTATACCTAGATACAGTTCTTCTTCTGATATTTTTTTTACCAGAACTATCAATATCAGCCAAGACACCACAACAGCGCAAAGATAAACAACAAACAATTGAAATTAGTTTTTTCATTATTGACATAATACCTCCTACATTACACATAACTTTCTTTCTTATCCAGTTCATAAAATATACCCTCCTTGCAGAATCTTTACATGTCATCTTTTTAATACAAAAATTTATATATGTTAATTTTTATTTTTGTAAATTTTTTGTAAAAATATTAAAAATATAACTTTATTAAAGTAGGAAATAAGAGTAAAAAACTCAAAAGAATTCATCTCTTTGAATTTTTTTGATATATAAAACTACCAGTAGTGGTAATATCAAAAAGATTTAACTTTTTTAACTTTAAATAGGTTGTTTATCCGAGATAAGTTAGGAATTAAGAAAAAGAATCTCCATAGCTATAATGAGAACAGAATTGTCAACTGTTGCCAAAAAGCTAAAGTAGGCAGAGGGAATGGAATCTAACTTAATGTTGTCGTCTGAGAGATTATTTAAAAAGAAGTAGTTATCTAGTACATAGTAACTAGCAATATGTCGTTTTAGTATTTTTTGGTAGGGAGGGTTTGTATAAAAAGTTATTTTATTGTAGAGATTTATAACTTTATGATAAGTTAGAAATAGCTAAATATTTTCCTTTTTGGTGGTAGGACTTAATAAAAGATATACTCAAGATATACTCAGTTGAATTTTAAAAGGTATTCAGATTGGCTGCCCGACCTGGACTCGAACCAGGAAACTTCTGCTCCAGAGGCAGACGTGTTACCAATTACACCATCGGGCAATTAAATTGATTAGTGTAACAGATATTATAGCAGAAGATTAAAAAAATATCCAAATTTTGTAATAGTTCATAAGCATATTCTTTGTTGGCAAAGACGAGACAAAAACAATATTTTCAGTATTATTAATTTAAAATTCTTTTGTTGTCAATGGCTTGTAGTACACCGTTTTAGAAGTTGTTGGGTTAGAATTGAAATCTGAAGAAGAATTGATTTCAACAGTAATGTATCCTCTTAAAAAGCATAACTTTAATGCCGTCAACGCTACATAACTCCAATGTCGCTTTCCAACCTTTATATTCTTCTATATTCTTCTTCTCTCATTAACACAACATTTCCTTTTTTGGTAGCGATATTTATAGGTTCGTTATAGTTTAGGCAGACATTTAACATCATAAAAAAATTATTTCCTAACTTGCGTTGCTCCAAGTATTGTCATAACAGCCCTCCATCATTTCAATAGGTTACATATACATTATAATGAACGTTTTACTTTTTCTCAAGACTATATAGTATCTCATAACTTTTTTTTCAGCTTCTCTTGTACTACTTTTTATTTTGACGCTACGCTTAATCTAAAGTCCATTCCCAAATTGCGCGCAAGCGCTACGATTGTACAAAACGATGGATTAGCCTTTCTTGATAATTTGTAAATGCTTGTTCTGTCCATCCCCGTATTTTTTGCAAGTTTAGAAACATTTCCCTCCGCTTTTGCAACAATCTTTAACCCCTCTAAAAATAATGCTACGTCCCTTGTCTTGTTATACTCTTGGATTATATGCTTTTTGTAACTCTTCAATTCACCGGGACGCTTCTTTAAGAAATTTGCGTAATACTCCGCAAAATCTTCTTTCGGAATTTTTACGTCTTCAGGGGTTATTTCAAAATCAATTTTCTCTGTTTTTTTTCATTTTTTGTTTGCCTCCATAAATTGTTTTATTTTTATTGCTTTCTCTATATCTTCCCGTTGGTTTTTCTTATCCGTTCTTCCCCACAAAATCAAATAAAAAACATCATTTTCTTTTACAAGGTATATCCTTATTCCTGCTCCAAAATGTATTTTAATTTCTGTTATGCCAGCTCTTAGGGTTTTTAAACTTGAGGTATTGCCTTGACTAGTCCTATTTAGTGTGACTATTATTTCTTTGCGTACTTCTTTTGTTTGTTTTTAAACCATTTCTTAAAAATTGGCAAAAACTTAACTGTTATCATTACTTTTTCCTTTCTCTTACTTTTAATTATTGTTGCATATATTCAACAATTTGTCAATCAATTATAATGTACCACAATATTGGATTTACTAAAAAGACAAAAATGACTAAATGGCGAACTTATATCCTATACCCAGCATAATGACATCATATCCAATATTTTCTTCTACCGATTTAAGACC
Source organism: Endomicrobium sp. (assembly GCA_031278115.1). The sequence continues at coordinate 51 of JAITKZ010000093.1, read as the reverse complement.
TTCTTTTACAGTATTTATCTTAGCGTCTATAGGAATAATGTTTGTCATAGC
>JAITKZ010000024.1 GCA_031278115.1 Endomicrobium sp. | reverse complement strand
TTGAAAGATAAAATAATATCAAAGTATAGCGATTTGCTTACTGCCCCTCAAAGAGAAAGTTATTTGGAATTGTTAAAAAGTATCAATGAAAAAACTTTAACCACGATAGATTTTAGAGTTCCTTCTTGGAGTGCAAATAAATCTCTTGTTGAAGTATCAGAACTTTTCAGACGTTTAAAAAATGCTATTAAAGAAATTCAGAAAAGAGATTATTTGTCTATAACTCCAAAAGTTGAAGATATTAAAGTAGTGTATAAATGGATTGAAACGTTTAATGTTCCGCACTACTATTTTCAAGTATTTTTTGACAAGATTTATGCTATTGCTTTCAGCGATATACTTTCTGTTATTTCAGACGCTAACAACGAAGACCTTATTTTCTCTCTTGAAAAAGATATAAAAAATCAAAATAAGACCACGATTAAGATAAATTCAAAATCAGGGATTGCCATAGCTCAAAAAGTTAATGAACCTTCTCATTCAAGCGTCCGCAAAGAAATGGATAGAGGAAGGCTATTATTTTATGTTAAATTTAACGGCGGGACAGCATTTCTTGATATAAATGCTTTAAGCAAATTGTTAGGAATAAAAGAAGAGGATTTTTAACGTCGGATACTTTGGAAAATTCTTTAGAAAAAAACTATACAAAAACTGTTTCTATGGAACATAGAAAACAGTTCGCTCAATTTTTTACTCCAAAACCTATCGCACAGTTTATGAACGAATGGGTTTTAGGGAATAAAGATTTGAAAAATGTATTAGAGCCTGCTATGGGGCTTGGCATATTCTCAAAGGAGTTATTGTCGCATAAGCCTGACATCAATATAAAATCTTTTGAGGTTGATAAAAACATTTATGAAATAGCGTCAAAACATTTTTCAAAAAACAAAAATATAAATATTATTCTGCAAGATTATATGTATAACGATTGGAAAAACAAATATGACGGGATTGTTTGTAATCCGCCGTATTTTAAGTTCCACGATTATGACAATAAGAGTATTCTTAAAGAGATGGAAACAAAACTTAATTGCAAGTTGAATGGTTTTACAAATCTATATACATTGTTTTTGTTAAAATCAATACATCAATTAAATCCTAACGGAAGGCTTGCATATATTGTTCCTTCTGAATTTTTAAATTCGGATTACGGCAAGTTGGTAAAAACACATTTATTAAAAACAAAGACATTGAGACATATAATTGTTGTAAATTTTGAAGAAAATGTTTTTTACGACGCTTTAACAACATCCTCAATTATTTTATGCGCTAACGATGGAATAACAGATAAAGTTAAATTTACAGAAGTTAAGAACATAAATGACTTGGATAAAATAAAAAAGATAATTTCTTCTTACCCTGATACTAAAAAAGAGCATTCATATTCTTTCAATGAATTAGATCCGTCTGTAAAATGGAGATGTTATTATCAAAAACAAAATAGCTCCAATTATAAAAATTTAGTTCCATTTACAAAATATGCAAAAGTTATGAGAGGTGTCGCTACAGGAGCAAATGATTATTTCACATTTAATTTATCCAAAGCAGGACAGTATTCTATAAATGAAAAACATTTGCTTCCTTGTATGTGTAAGTCAATGAATGTTAAGCAATCTTTTTTTATGAAATCCGATTTTGAAAAACTTAAACAACAAGACAAAGATATTTTCTTGTTGAATGCCGCAAATTCTGACGACAGTAATGTGGTTAAATACTTGAAATTAGGGCAGGAACAAGGAATAGACAAAAGATATTCAACTGCAAGCAGAAACCCTTGGTATTCATTGGAAAATCGCCTGCCTGCTCCGATATGGGTATCGGTTTTTAACAGAGCAGGGTTAAAGTTTGTTAGGAACGAAGCAAATATATATAATTTGACAACATTTCATTGTATTTATCCTGCTCGGAATAATTTATTTTCACATACAGATATTGATTTGTTGTTTGCCTATCTCTTAACTGATACTGCTAAACAGATATTTGTTGATAATAGCAGGGAATATGGCAATGGACTTCAGAAATTTGAGCCTAATGATATAAATTCAGGCAAGATGTTAGATATTTCTTTGCTTAATACGAAAGATAGAAATGAAATTCTTGAATTATATCAAGAATACAAGAAAACACAAGAACAAAGTTTGGTTGATAATATAAATGATATTTTGATAAACAATTATAAAATTTGATAGAGAAAGAACACAAAGGCTTAATTATGGCTTCAAGAGCTATAATTGCTAAATGCGGACATATTACAAGACGATTAAACATACAGTAACCGCTAAAAGGTAAATTGTTAGAGTTTGCGCTTGATATTTATTGCTGAAAGTTCTAATTCCTCTGGGAATAAATTTCTAAATGGTATAGCTGAAAAATTAAAGACAGGGCAGCAACTTACCGGATATGAACATCACTTTATGATTAAGGCAATATGCCAAGTAAGAGGTTTGAGTCGTAATCATAGAAAATTCTAAATCTTCAAACACTGATAAAATGATATACCTACTTTGGGAGCATGTGTAATGGGTAAATCCAAACAAAGCAAATATCACGAATGTAGATATTCTGAAAAAACTTGGTTTTTAGTAATAGTAGGAACTGCTATTGCTGTTTCATTGCTCACAGTAATTGCAGTTGCTTATGTAGGACATAAAAGTTTTAACAATGCTTTAATGATGGTAGTATCTAAAACCGCTTCAATTAGTTTGCCGCAAAACAGCAGTAATACTATCAAAATTACAGACAAAAATTCTTTTGTAGAGCATATAACAGGTTTTTATGAAACAGTGATAACAATTTTTTCAATAATGATAGGGTTAGTTTTAGTTGTAGGCTTTATATATTTGAGAAACGTTTCAAAATCAGAAGTCCGAAAAGCTGTTAGTGAAGAAATAGACACTGATTTTTTTAAGTCTTATTTGAAAGAACAACTTGAAAATGTTTTTAAATCCGATACAAAAGATGGAATTTTGTCTGATTTTATCAACGAGCAATATCAAATTAGAGACGATATGCAAAATGAGCATAAAAAAATGACTACACAAATAAATGAACAAAAAGAGACTATAATTGCATTGCAAGAAACTGTTGAAAAATTGTCTGGTAATAATGAAATAACACAGCCAGACTATTCTGAAAGTAAAGAGGGTATAAATGGCAATAATAAGAAAGTTTAATCGTTCTACTTCTGATAATGGTACTATATTCGCCAATACTTCGGGTGATGTTTTGAAATTAATTGCAGGTAAGCAGATTACAAGTCGTCCGCTTGATGTTGCATCTGTTGCAAAAGCGCTAAATATCGGGATTGAATACAAACCATTAGATAGCGAAATATCTGGCATATTGAGAAAAGAAAATGATAAATGGACTGTTTATGTTAATAATAAACACCCTGAAACACGGCAGAGGTTTACAATAGCTCACGAAATAGCTCATTTTTGCCTGCACAGATATACAAAGACATTATTTGAAGATGTTATGTTTTTTCGTGGAACGTCAATATCACCAGAAGAATATGAAGCTAATAAATTTGCGGGTGAGATTTTAATGCCAGAAAATATTTTTAGAGAACAAATAAGGCAAGGTAACAGAAAAATATCAGACCTTGCAGAATTTTTCGGTGTTTCTGCATTGGCATTACGAGTTAGAGCAAAAGCATTAAAAATGGAAGGACACGGGTTATGATAAAAGGTTTATCGTATATGCCTATAATTAAAACAGGTGACGCAGAAATGAGAGGTGTCTCTAATCTGCCAATATCTGCAAAAAAATCAATAATTCCCATGTTTGAATTGACGCGATATAGAAAAGTAAGAAGAAAAGTCAAAGGTTTTGAGGAAAAACAGGAATTTGAATTTCCATTAGATAAGCGCATAGATAAAATAGAAACATCTATTGGTAAAGATAATCCATTTTTTATAGATTTAACAGGGGACGATAAATTATCAAATGATAAAATTAGAGAACTGCAAAATTCTAAAGACGGTTATTCAGCATGGTGTCAATTTTTAGCAGAACAGAAGCAGAGGTTTTCAAAAATAATACCTGTATTGCAAGTTTCTGATGAAGGTTCTAAAACGATAGAACAATCACAAAAAAATTTAAAACTACAAGTTGAATTCCTTTCAAAAAATTACGATTATTTCCTCTATAGGTTTCCTATAACAGACCAATATTATGAAGCAGATTTGAATGTAATAATGTCTATTTGCGATAAATCAAAAATAATATGTTGCGTGGATATGGCTTTTATTCAAAAAGGACAAGGTATTGTATCAGCACAAGCAATATATGATGTGATTTCAAAAATAAATAAAAATTATGCAGTTGATAATTTTATTGTTTCTGGGACTTCTTTTCCGCAAACAATAACAAGCGATAAAGAATTTAATGAGTTTGGCGAATATACTCTTGAAGAAGTTAAGTTATTTAATGAGATTAAAAAACTTAATCAATCAAATCTTAACTTATATTATTCTGATTACGCTTGTATAAATCCTATAAGAACAGATATTATGGCAAGTGGCTGGATACCTAAAATAGATTGCCCCGATAAAGAGAGTTGGTTCTTCCACAGGAAGAAGAAAGGCAGCAATGAGTATGCTGTTGTGTATGCAGAAGTTGCTAACCTAATGACAGCAGACGATAGATACAAGAATGTAAAAAAACTATTAGGTAGTGAATGCTGGGGAATAGAACAGATTGAAACTGCTTCAAGCGGTTTGCCTTCTGGGCTATCCCCAAGTTTTTGGATTTCTGTAAGATTGAATTTAGCGATATCTTTAAGAACAGCGATATTATCTCAACCTATCAACAAACCCCGTCAGGTTTAACAAATCATCAAAAGATGTGGTATTGCTTCTATCCCTCATAAATAATTGAAATAACGAGCTGTATCTCATATACAGTTTCGCATAACTTAATTTTTTTATATGGTGCAATGATAAGATTTTTATAGCAATATTTCTAATCCTATCCATACTTATATTCTTTTCTTTCAAGCCTAACTCTTTAATCAATGTGTTTTTATCCATAAGATATAATAAATCTTCTTTTCTTACCATATTTTGCTTTGCATTTTTTATAATCTTAAATTTATTGTTATTATTGCCGTATAGAATAATTCCAATATTTTTATTTTGTAGTTTAGTAGAGATATTCTCTAAATGATTTTTTGTTGTTATTACAAAAACTTTATCAAAAGTCTTAATATAATCGCTTATTTGATTTTTTAACTTACTTGTGTTATCTAAATAACCTTTTATTTCATAAGCAATTAAAGAATTTCTTAATAAGCAGATTAAATCTGCTCTTCTTTTATATTTTGAGAATAATACTTCATTAGCAAATATAGCTGTTTTCTTTTGCTTGATAAGCCAATCAAGAAGTTGAGTTTTTATATAATCAGCAGATAGTAATTTTTTTTGTTCCATTATAGTATTTACTGAAAATTCTTAAATGATTTTTTATAGTATATCATTTTTAGATTTGATAAAATAATTGAAGCTAAAAAATGAATTTTTAAATTTTTTATTTCGTTATATGTAATACTAACAGGGATAGATATAAGTTATATTGGTTGGAGCAGTATATTCGGGGTTTGGCTTAATATCCGCTATAAGTTGTTCCAAAGCAGGAATTTGAGTGTAAAACTCCAATAACTCTCTGTAATTCTCGGATACGAGTTTTCCGAAGTCTATACAAGTATCGGAGTTTTTTTATTTCGTCTTTTTGTGCTTGTTCGCTCAGAAAATTTCTATTCTATTTACCTATTCAATAAACTCCTCTAGAAAATGCTAATAATTTGTGCGCTTTGGCTGCCGTTGGGAAAGGTATAGAGTAATCCCTGTAAATGAGTTAGTATGTAGAAACATTTTTGAGTTGTGTGTAAGTAGTGTGCCTTTCATTTCAGCCCAAAACCAAAAATTTTACGTGAAAAATATCATAAATACTGCATTTTCACGTAAAGTTTTATACAATATGCATATTGTGTAATTTCCATCTTTCATTGAGAGCAAACTTATTACCAAATTTAAGAATTGGTGAAAAAGATGATAAACCAAATAACAAAAAATAAAATCTTGGAATTAGGGAATCGTTATAAAGAGTTATC
>JAITKZ010000002.1 GCA_031278115.1 Endomicrobium sp. | reverse complement strand
TTGCAGCTGCCATAGCCGTTGCAACTCCTATTTCGCCTTGGCAACCTACTTCAGCACCCGATATCCCTGCGTTGGTTTTTGCTATAAATCCTATTGCTGCAGCAACCAAAAGTCCTTTCCTTTGCGCAACAGAGTTCAAATTTAAATGGTCTTGCATTATCATAAGAACTGAAGGTATAACTCCTGAGGCTCCACAAGTAGGCGTTGTAACTACAGTGTTTCCTGCTGCATTTTCTTCTGCAACTGCGTAAGCATATGCATCCAGCAAACATATATATCTATCTGGAGTTTGAAGAGAGTCAGAACGATCTTTAAGCCTTTTTGCTTTTCTTTTAAGCCCTATAGGTCCAGGCAAAACGCCTTCGGTAGCTATGCCTCTAGCCACAGTATCTTTCATAATTTTAATCAAATTATTTAGTTTTGAATTAACTTCATTTTTTGATAGTCCTGAAATTGCTATTTCGTTTTGAAGAATAACTTCATCTAAAGACAATCCTTTTTTTTCTGCTAGAGTTATCAATTCTGTCATATTACTGTAAGGATGTGGAACTTTTACAGTTTTGGGCGCAGTCCATCCTTTCCATTGAAGGAAGCCTCCTCCAACAGAATAATATTCCCATGAGAAAATAATGTTTTTCTCTAAAGAATCTAGTTCATCAGTCGCTATGGTTTTACTTTTATTGCTATAACGTTTAGAAAGCAAATCTATAACTAAAGTATTGTTGTATGGAAAATTGTGAGCTACTGAACAATATGCAATATTGTTCAGTCCTATAGGCAGTTTTTTTTCACCTAAATCTAAAACTTTTTTTTCTTTTGGAAGTTTACAAAGTGCGTTTAGCAAAGTAGGTTGGCAAGTAGAAGGTTCGTTTCCCATAAGTCCGGCAATAACAGCTTTATCGGTTCCGTGACCTTTCCCTGTGGCAGATAAAGAGCCATAAAGGCGAACTCTTACACCATTCACTTTTGCCAATGTATTAGCATCAAGAGTTCTAATTCGTTGAACAAAGTCGTAGCCGGCTTTCATTGGAGCTATAGTATGAGAACTTGAAGGACCGGGACCTGTTTTTAGCAGATCAAACACAGACATATTAATTATTTTATCTGGATTTTTTGTTGACATAAATATCCCTTGATTACATAACCTGCCCTAGACAGTATCCCACAATCGTAATTATACCTATTACAAAAACAAATGCAGCCCATTTTGACTGATATATGCGAAGTCTTGGAATTTTTTTCATAAATATAACAGGCATTAAATATGCATATATAGCTATTATAGGCGAAGAAGCCGCACCTATAATTGAAAGGACTGACAGGTTGTAAACTGCAAAAATCCATAACAGAGCTACAAGTATTATAGTACAAACTATTTTTATTTTTTTGATATTTATCTTTTCTTTAAGTTCTGGATTATTCCATGTGGCAAGTTGTTTTACGATTCCACAAACTCCTTCTCTCGCTCCTGCAAAATGTCCGAAATAAGAGCTTGAAATGGCAAGAAACGCTATTATGGGAAGAGTATACAAAAATATAGGAGTGTTGTGTGCTATGGCTATAGCGGTTAAAGCGTCAATGTTTTCTTCTCTAGCGTTTAGTAAAATTTTAGGAGTTATTGAGAAAAATAAAGAGAATACGAAAAACATAACAAAAACAAGCAAAAGAATAGACGTCCATTTTACAACATGGTCAGAGTTTTTAATAGCGTCTTCGGTAGAAGTAAAATTCTTTTTATAGAACGCTCCGAGAGAAGAGCAGACAGGCGAAAAATTCATTGCAAAAATTAAAATAGGTAATAGCAATAGAGTATTTTTAATAAAGCCTTTCAAATTAAAAGGCACCTGATAAAATGCGGATAGATTCCATTCAGGAATCATATATAAAGAAATTGCCAGCAGCATTATTATTAGCGGAAAAGTAAAAATTGACGTAAATATTACTATAACTTTTTCATTACAAAGCATCACAGATGTCATAACTACAAGAATGACAAATGTTAAAAAAGGTCTTGATAGATACATATGGAAATGATTTGTCAGTAGTGCGTCCAGCATATTAGTTAGCGCTGTGGCATAGCCTACGCAAATAGTAACAATAGACAAAAAGTAAAGAATTGAGACAATAAATCCAGCGGTGTATCCTAGATCATAGTCTACCACACCTACAATATCAGTTTCTTCAGGACAAGATGCTACGATTCTAGTTATTCCTCTATGAGAAACGTATGTTATGGGAAATATAATTAAGGTCAAAAACAAAATCGGATAAATGCCGCTAAGACCTGCTCTAATAGGCAAAAATAAAATGCCTGCTCCAACTGCTGTTCCAAAACATGTCAGAATCCATCCACGGTTAAGATTGCTCACACTTATCCTCTTCTAAGGCAAAATTACTACAGCCGAAGTCTAGCAATTTTTTTCATAGATTCAAAGGGTTAGAAAAATTAAATTACTATATTTTATATTGTGTTTTTTGATTTCTTGCATGGAAAAAGAAGAATAAAGAACGAAATATAATTCACCTTTTTTTTACATCAATGATAATGAACTATACAATATTCTGCAATAATAACAAAAAGAATCGCAATGTGATTTAAGATTAAATTGAATTTTTAGAGAAAGATATAGTATAATCATGTATAATCTTAATATAATCTTAGGTTGAAACTCTAAGACTGAAGGAATGCATCATATGAAAAAAGCTTTTATAGCGTTGGTATTTGTTCTGATAGCAAGTTCTTATATTTATGCTGAAAAAATTACTGCAGAAATAGTTGAATCGCAAACTTTGCAAAACAATCCGTCTATTGCTAAAGCTAAGTATGAGGTATACATAGCAAAGCAGACATTGTATAGTTCTTTTAGTTCATTCTTGCCTGCTATTAGCTTTTCAGGCTCTCTGGCAGACGACCATATAGACAAGCATTACTCCTATGGGTTGAATGCTCAAATGTCTTTATTTTCTGGATTTAGCCAATATAATACAATAAGAGCCTTGTCAGCAAAATTAAAAACGGCTCAGGCAAATTACACAAGAGCTGTTTCTAATGCGGTTTGTGAAGCGTATAGCGCATACGTTAATCTTATGTACACTTATGAGTTAATTGATTTATATAAACAAATTAGATATAGAAGAACAGAAAATAGGGATTTAGTGAAGCTTAGGTATCATTTTGGAAATGCGGACATGGGATCCCTTAGGCGAATTGAAGCTGATGTTAAAATGAGTGAGTATGAATTGGAAAAAGCTCAGAGGGCAATAGAAACAGCATCCGCCGCTTTGCTTGTAGCGATAGGTAGAAATGACGATATAACGATTTTAGAAACCGATGAGAGAATCATTGTTGATAAAGAAATAATATCAAAGCCTGATTTTGACAATCTTATAATAAAAATTCCTGACTTTTTGGCAGCAAAGTATAGTCTTGATTATGCTAAAGCCCAAAATTGGGCAAACAAAGGGCAATGGTTGCCAAGCATTGATTTTACAGGAAACACCAATCGCTCGAGTTATGATAAAATTTCGGTTGAAAATAAATCTTGGAACGCCGCGTTAAATCTGAAATATCTGTTGTTTAGCGGGGGGAAAAGATTTTTTGAGACAAAATCTTTCGCCGCGCAAGAAAAAATAGCTGCTGAAGATTTTAGAAATAAAAAAAATATGCTCAAGTTCAACGCTATACAACTCTACAATAACTGGGTTAACGATTATGAAATTCTTATGGTTAGTAATTTTTATCTTGAATCTTGTAAATTGCAGACGGATATAGCAAAGAGAAAGTATATGAACGGAATTATTTCATATGAAGATTGGTACACTATTGAAGATGATTACATAAAAAATCAAAAGAATATGCTGACTTACAGGCAAAAAGCTATTTTGTCTAAAATAAGCTGGATACAGTTTCTGGGAAAAGTTTCGATGAAAGATAAAGAGGGTAAATAAATGAAAAAGAAGAAAAAATTAATTATTATTGGCGTCGGAATTTTTATTTTAATTTTTATAATTATTTCTGGTCTCAGCTCGCCAAAACAAATAATAAAGCAGGAAGCAAAGCTTACACCCAGAGATCTTCGTATGGAGTTTAGGGTAGCGGGTAGCGTAACTGCAAGAAATATGATTCCGATTAAATCGCCAATAGCAGGCAGAATTGAAAAGATTCTTGTCAATGAAGGATATGCGATTAAGAGAGGACAGATTATATTCTGGGTAAGCTCGTCAGAGAGAGCCGCTATGATTGATGCTGCAAGAGGTGTCGGTGAATCGGAATTTCAACGTTGGCAGGAAATATATAGACCTACTCCTGTAGTTGCTCCCATGAACGGATTCATTATCCGTAGAGAAAAAGAGCCAGGGCAAACAATAACTCAGTCAGAAGCTGTTTTACGTATGGCTGACGATTTGATTGTTAGTGTCAATATAGACGAGACAGATTTTAGATATATCAAGATAGGTAATAAAGTAAACATGTTTTTGGATGCTTATCCAAACCAATATTTTGAAGGTATTATAGAGCATATATCGTATGATTCCGCCAATATCAACAATGTTATAGTTTATGAAGTAAAAATAAGACCTTTGAAAAAACCTGAAGTGTTTAGATCCGGCATGACAGCTACAACAGTTATAACTGCTGATTCAAAAGACGGAGCGTTGTCTATACCAAATGTTTTTATTACTGAGAAATATGGCAAAAAAACAGTAATGCTGAAAACAGAAAATTCAAGAAAACGCGAGTTCAAAATAAGAGAAGTAAAGACAGGGGTTTCAGATGGTAAATATATTGAAATTTTGTCAGGGTTAAATTCTGATGAAACAGTCGTGCTTCTTGATCAGAAGAAAAAAACAAAAAAATCTTTAATGACTAAAAAATAATACAGTTAACCGGATAAAAGATAATGAACGTAATAGAGCTTAAATGCATAAAAAAAACATACCATTTGGAAGAGCTTGAAGTTCCTGTGCTTCACGGCATAGATTTGACCATAGAACAAGGTGAATTTGTTGCTATTATGGGGCATTCGGGAAGCGGAAAATCAACGCTTTTGAATATACTAGGATTGTTGGATAAGCCTTCTGAAGGATCGTATAAGCTTGCTGGCATAGAAATTTCAAAATATTCCGATAACGAGCTTGCAGCGTTAAGAAATCATTATCTTGGTTTTGTTTTTCAACAGTTTAATCTTTTACCAAAAC
>JAITKZ010000088.1 GCA_031278115.1 Endomicrobium sp. | reverse complement strand
AAGTTTCTAATCCATCTTTAATTTTTTTAGGAGAACGTACAACTAATGCGGCAGGTAATGTTGTAACCGTCGCTATGGAGGGAACAAGACCTATACTTTTGGAAGTTCAGGCTTTAACTGCAAAAACGTCTTTTGGCATGCCTCGGCGAATGGTGTCTGGATATGACGCAAATCGTATAATAATACTCATAGCTGTCTTGGAAAAGAAGTTAGCCTTGCCCCTTGAAATGCAAGATGTTTTTGTAAATATTGTAGGAGGCGTGAAAATTAAAGAAACTTCTGTAGATTTGGCTGCCGCCTGCGCAATAGCTTCAGCAAATTCTAATTTTATCTGTCCTAAAGATATTGTTGTTTTTGGAGAGGTCGGACTTTCTGGAGAGGTTCGTTCAGTGGCTTTGGCTGCCGAACGTATTTCTGAAGCCGAAAAACTAGGATTTAAAAAAACTATAATTCCAAAAGGTAATTTAAAAAATTTATCTTATAAAGGCAAAATAGAAATATTTGGAGCAGAAACATTGGAGCAAGCAATTAAAATAATAAGAAACTAATGTAAATTCACAATAAAGGAGGCAAACATGTTTGCTAAAAATAAAGTGATTTTTGTTACAGTTTGTTTTTTATTACTTTTATCTTTTAACTTAAATGCTGCAAGTAACAAAGCTAAAGAAGAGTCGTCGTCATTAGGTAAAGGCAGAGGCTATGTTTATATCCCGGTCGGCGGAGATGAAATAGTTCCAACAGATTATTCTGACGTTAATAATTGGCTTGCGCTTCCTAAACAAGAAGAATTAAAACAGAAAGTAGATGTGTTTTTTATATACGCTACCGCTTGGTGGGCAAATGGGAGGTATCCGATATGTGACATAAATAATAAAGAAATGAGAGTCGGAGCTAATTATTATTTAAAATTTCGGGCTTCTGCTTTTGAAACATCAGGAAATATTTTTGCGCCTTATTATAGACAGCTAGATGCTTCTTTTGCGATAAAAGTTGGATTTAAATTAGGGCATGCTTATTATCAAGGCGTTCCAAAAACCGATATAATTGCCGCTTTTGATTATTACATTAAAAAATTAAATAACGGAAGACCGTTTATTTTACTAGGGCACTCTCAAGGTTCTATTCTAATAGCGGAAATTTTATCAGATTATATGAAAGCAAATCCAGAGGTTTACAAAAGAATGATAGCCGCTTATGCAATAGGAGCTCCGTTAAACAAAGTGTACTATGCGATGAACCCTCATGTTAAACCTGCAAAGAAAGAAAAAGACTTGGGCGTAGTTATATGTTACAATACACAAGCTCCTGAAATAGATGAAAAAAATCCTTTAGCCATTCCAAACGACGCAGTTATTATCAATCCTCTCTCATGGAAAACAACAGAAGAATATACACCAAAAGAAGAAAACTTAGGTTCTCTATATGTTGATGATAAAGGAAAAGCGAAAAAATATGAGCATATCGCAGACGCCAAAATAGATTATAAAAAAGGAGTTATTATTTGCTCTACAGTAAATCGCGAAGAATGGAGTTCTCCCAAGGCTTCTAGGTCATATTTCCCATTAGGTATCTTCCACGAGAACGATATTCCTCTATATTACTACAATCTCCGCAAAAATGCTCAAGATAGAATTGAAGAATACTTTAAAATCTTAAAGCGTTAAATTAAAAAATTTAATTACCAAGGTAATATTTTTTTCCACCAAAGCTGATGTTTTGGCTCTAAAACTTTTATTTTTGTATCGCTTTTAACTTTTGCTAAACCAATTATGGAAGGGGTATAGTTTAAATAGATTTCAAAGTCATCGTTTTTGTAATCAACTTTTTTAACTGTGGCGGGAACTGGATACATATTGCCGTCTTCTATCCCTCCTATCAAGTGTGCAATATAATGTGTTAAGTCTCTCTCGTCTATTATTGTTGACAATACTGTGTCTCCTTCAACAATTTTTTTTACAGGTTTTCCATTGTTGTCTTTTAATATTTTGACGTCAAGCTCTATAAATCCTAAATCATAATCCAGAGATGATATAGAATTCTGTTTTAAGTTATAGTCAGGAAGTTTTTTAAATTGAGTTAAATTTAATTCTTCATTTTCAATTTTTATAGACACTTCTGTAGGATAGAAAAAGTCTTTTACTACGGAAGAAATTTCTTCCGGCGAAATAATAGTAGCTTCTTTTAAAACTTTTTGAATATAAACTTTTAAATTTTTTTCTGTTTCTTTAGTATATATTTCCATAGCTCCAGAATTTAAACGAGCTGAAAAAATAGCTTTTTCATATGAAAACCAGTCCATACTTATAGCAATTTCATATATTGCTGGATTGTAAGAAAATGTTATACTGAAACGCACAATCTCTGACGTTTTCATATTTATAACTATATGCATAAGTCCATATATGTTTTCTTTCGGAAAAATTATCTTTATTTTAAATGTTGTGATAAATTTTAAGATAAAACCTATTGCTGCAATAGCTTTTTCAAGATTATTATTTGAAAGAGAAAGCGCAAGTTCTGCTTCAGAACGTTTGCAGCCAGTTTCTTCCATTAAAAGTTGAAAATAGTCTTTTTCTGTCATAAATTTATTTTTTATATCCTAAGATTGCGGTTCAGTCTATTGGCGGGGGTGTGTCTTTTTATATATTTTTTTCAAACTTTCTATTGTAACATGAGTGTAGATCTGTGTTGTAGAAAGATTCTTATGTCCAAGCATTTCTTGTACGCTTCTTATATCGCAACCTCTATCCAAAATATGTGTTGCAAATGTATGTCTTAAAGTATGAGGGCTTGCTTCCTTTAAAATATCTGCTTTAATAAACAATCTATGCACTATTCGCCTTGCTGTCCTTTGATCCATCCTTGTAGCGCGATCGTTTAAAAACATCGGCGAGTTTATATCGTATGGGAACCCTGCTTCGCGGCGTTCTTTTATATAGTTTAGTATTGCTTCAATGCACTTATTTCCTATAGGGACGATTCTCTCTTTGCTGCCTTTTCCAACCACCGTGACAGTATTTGATATAAAATCTACATTTTTTATGTTTAAACTCATTAGCTCTTCTATTCTAAGTCCGCACGAATAAAGAAATTCAATAATAGCTCTGTCGCGAAGTTTTACATTTTCTAAACTCAAAAGCTTTTGCATTTCTGTTTCTGTAAGGAATAAAGGCATTTTTTTATCTTTTTTTATTCTGGACATGCTTTGCATAGGGACTTGCTTTATAACTTTATTTATTATCAAAAACTTATAGAAAGTACGTAGTGTTGTAAATTTTCTGGAAAGAGTAGCTTTGCTTAATTTTTTATTACTGATTTCTTCAAAAAACACGCGTACGTCGTATTTGCTAGCATTTGATAAAAGCAATTCTTTATTTTTTAAAAATATAGCAAAATTAACCATATCTCTTGTATAAGCTCTTAAAGTGTGTTTGGAAAAATTTCTCTCGACTTTAAGATATTTTACAAAAGAATCTATTTGCTCTGAATTTTCTTTTTCAACATTTTCTTGGACTTTAGCGTTGCTTCTTCTTTCGGAGCTTTTGGTGTCCATTGTAAATTCCTACATTTTGGGAATGTCGAACAAGTGAGGAATGGTCCTCTTTTACCCATTCTCTTAAGCATTTCAGATCCGCATTTTTCACATTTTATATCAGTATGTTCAGGAGCATGTTTTATTACTTTGTTGCCGTTTTTATCTGTATTATACGTGGCTTTACATTCTTCATTTTTGCATATAAGGTATTGTTTCCCTCTAAAACCTACCTTTTTAAGCAAAGGGCTTGCGCATTTGTCGCATTTCATATCTGTTTCCTGCGGACCATCTATTTTTTTGCCATTTTTATCCAGCGATATTGTGGTTTTGCATTCTGGGTATCCGGAACACCCCAGAAACTGCCCGCTTCTGGAATCTCTGATAACCATAGGCTTCCCGCAGTTTGGACATATTTCAGAAGACATTTGAGGCTGTATTTTTTGTCTTTGTAGATTTTTCTCTGCCTCTTCTAGGTTCTTATC
>JAITKZ010000071.1 GCA_031278115.1 Endomicrobium sp. | reverse complement strand
GTGCAGGTCGCCCTTCTTACAACAAGAATAAAGTATCTTTCAGATCATTTTCAGAAATTCCCTAAAGATTTTGCTTCAAGAGTAGGGTTTCTTAAGATGATAGGTCAGAGAAGAAGACTGTTGGATTATTTGAAGAAGCGCAACAAGGAGAGTTATTCTACCTTGATAAAAAAATTAGATCTTAGAAAGTAAATAAAAGACTCGGCACAAGCTCACAAAAGATGCAAGGAGACGCTTGGAATATAAGCGTTTGTTCGGATCTTTTGTGTGGAAGTTGCCGGGTATGGAGTTAAAATGGAATATTTTAAGAAAGAAATGGAAGTTGCCGGTAAAAAATTTATTGTTGAATCCGGAAAAGTTGCAAAGCAGTCAAGTGGATCTTGCACTGTAAGAGTTGGAGACACAATGGTTTTAGTTGCTGCGGCAGCTTCAAAAGATCCAAAACCGGGTGTGGACTTTATGCCTTTGACTGTAGATTACAGAGAAAGAACTTATGCCGCTGGCAAAATACCGGGTGGCTTTTTTAAAAGGGAAGCTAAACCAAGAGAAAGCGAAATACTTGTAAGCAGACTTATAGATAGAAGTATTAGACCTATGTTTCCTGAGTATTGGAGAAACGATACTCAGATTTCGGCTATCGTGCTTTCGCATGATGGAGAAAATGAATCTGATATAGCTTCAATAATTGGAGCTTCAGTAGCTTTATACATGTCGGATTTGCCGTTTAATATGCCCATAGCGTCTGTAAGAGTAGGGAAGATTGATGGTAAGCTTGTTTTAAATCCTACTATTTCTGAGCAGAAGCTTAGTGCTTTAGAT
Organism: Endomicrobium sp.; assembly: GCA_031278115.1. The sequence continues at coordinate 3,355 of JAITKZ010000071.1, read as the reverse complement.
CTTGTTGTTAGCGGAACTGAAGACGCTTTGACTATGGTTGAAGCAGGAGCACAAGAGCTTTCCGAAGAGGATATGCTTGAAGCATTGAACCTTGCAAGAGAGACAATAAAGGCAATATGTTTGGTTCAGAAGTCTTTTCCGACAAAAGTAAAGACTATTGTTCAAGAACCCCAATATAATGCATCTTTAAAGGCTGATGTTGAAGCTGAAGCTATAGCCAAAGCCGAAGAAGGCGTAACAATTGAGGAGAAAGGCGAAAGAGAATTCTTCTGGGCTTCCTTTAAGAAAGACATAACGACAAGGCTTGTTGAGAAGCATCCTCAAGAGTTAGCTTCAACTATTGACGTCATACTAGAAGATATTTTTTGCAAGAAAGCTAGAGAACTTGTTTTAAACAAAAAAGTCCGTACAGATGGTCGTGGTTTAGAAGAAATAAGACCGATAACCTGTGAGACAGATGTTCTTCCAAGATCACATGGTTCAAGCTTATTTACCAGAGGTCAAACTCAGGCTTTAGTAACGGTTACACTTGGAACTCCGGGCGATATGCAGGTTATGGATGAACTTTCTGGAGAATATAAAGAGCGCTTTATGCTTCATTATAATTTCCCCGGATTTTCAACGGGAGAAGCTAAAGGTGAGAGATCTACAAGTAGAAGAGAAATAGGTCATGGCAATTTAGCTAGGAGATCTCTTAGCCCCATTTTACCTAATGAAGAGAATTTTGGTTACACAATAAGAATAGTTTCCGACATATTGGAATCTAATGGTTCTTCGTCAATGGCTTCAGTTTGTGGCGGATCGCTTGCTTTATTTAATGCTGGTGTTCCCGTTAAGGCTGCTTGTGCAGGTGTTGCTATGGGTCTTATTAAAGAAGACGATAATTATGTTGTTTTAACGGATATTATGGGAATGGAAGACCATCTCGGTGATATGGATTTTAAAGTAGCAGGAACAAGAAAGGGAATAACTGCCCTTCAGATGGATATAAAAATCACAGGACTTACTACTGAGATTATGGAAAAAGCCCTTGATCAGGCTAAGAGAGGCAGATTTTTTATATTAGACAAAATGGATGCAGCAATATCTGTTCCTAAAAACGATCTATCTGATTATGCTCCTCGTATGACAACCTTGATGATTCCTCAAAATAAAATAGGAGAACTTATAGGTCCTGGAGGGAAAAACATAAGAAAGATTCAGGAAGAAAATAACGTAAAAATAGATATTGAAGAAACTGGTAAAGTATTTATTTCCGGGACCGATTCTGTTGGCGTTGGAGCTACAAAAGAATATTTAGAGTCTATGACTGCAGAGGCTGAAGTAGGAAAAATATATAAAGCCAGAATCACAAAGTTGATGTCATTTGGAGCTTTTGCTGAAATATTACCAGGTAAAGAAGGCTTAATACACATTTCTCAGCTTGCTGCAGCTCATACAAAGAAGGTTGAAGATGTGGTTAAAGAAGGCGATAAAGTTAAAGTTAAAGTTACAGAGATTGATGATAAAGGCAGAATAAACTTAAGCATCAAAGCAGCTTTGTAATGTAATAAATAACTCGGAGTTTGGAACTTTTTATATGTTTCAAACTCCGACTTTATAAAGGGTTAACATGGCTAATGACATTAAATCCAAAGTAAAATCTCTTTATGAAATAATGAAAGAGGAAAAAGTTCAAGAACTTGAAGTAAACTCAAAAGATTACAGCATCTGCATAAGACGCAAAGACAAAAATGAAAATAAACAGCAGGTTGTTTTGAAAAAACAAGAAGCTGTTGAGAATATTATCTCCTCTGATAAACCTAAAGAACCTTCAGTTTTAGCAGAGACTATAAAATCTCCTATAACAGGCATTTTTTATAAATCTTCTTCTCCTTCGTCTCCAGCATATGTTGCCGAAGGTAGTATCGTTGAAGCTGGAAAGACTGTTTGCATAATAGAAGCTATGAAAGTTATGAACGAAATAAAAGCTCCTTTTAAAGCAAAAATACTTAAGATATTAATTGAAAATGGGAAGACTGTAAACTCGGGACAAGATTTGTTTGAGGTGGAGAAAGCGTAAAAAAATGAGCGGAATGTCGTCTAAGGTAGGCTTAATTGCAGGCGATATATGGCGTTTTTTATCTGAGAACGGTGAATCTTCTCCGATAAAAATTAAAGCGGCTCTTGGCATATCTAACACAATGCTTTATCTTGCGTTGGGCTGGCTTTCAAGAGAAGATAAAATTGTTATAGAACAAGATGAATATAGTTACAAAATTTCTTTAAAATAAATATGTTTGGAGAATTTTAAAGGTCTTTTTTCTAAGAGGCTTATTTCTGTGGGGAAAAATAGAGCAATAAAAAATAAGAATAAAAACCGAGATAATGAAAAGATAAACAGGGAAGCGGTCGCCCTGTTTTTTGCTTTGGCAGCTCTTTTAAGTGCTTATGCGTTTGTTGTTCCTTATAAATCAGGCATAATAGGCAGAGCGTTTTATTCTGTAACATTTAGCATTTTCGGAACTTCGGCGTATATTTTGCCATTTATATTTTTATGGCAATTTATATTACACATAAGGCAGTCCTCTGAGTTGAAGGGAAGACTTGATTTTATTTGGTCTTTCTTGTGTATGATCTGTGCATCTGTTTTCTTTGAGGCTGTTCATTTTATGTTTAAAGCAAATATATCAGGCGGTTGGCTTGGGGACAATTTGTATCCGTTTTTAAAAGAGCTTCTTGACGCTTGGCTTGGGTTAGCTCTCATTGCTGTTCTTACTTTTATTTTGTTTGCAAAAATATTAAGAGTGTCTGTCATAAGATTTTTTCGCAGTTTCTTTGTCAATTTAAAAGACGACATAAGAAAATCAAAGACTAAAATAGAAGATTCAAACAAATCAGGCGAGCCATTTATACAACAAAGTTTTGCAGAAGACGTTTTTACTCGCGAGACAGAACCAAATATTGTAAACAGGTTTGATGAAGAGAAAAAGAAACGTAAAGAACCGTCAAAAGAGACTCAGGAGAAACAAGAATCAATTGACAGCAAGGCATTTAATTATACGCTTCCTCCGATGACTTTATTAAAAGAAGACGACACTTCAAATTTTGCTGCAAATAAAAATGAGCTTTTGAAAAGAGCTGAATATTTAAAGACGATTCTTACCGATTTTGACATAAATGCGGAAGTTAAAGATATTATACCCGGTCCTGTGGTAACCCGTTATGATTTGGTTTTGGCTCCGGGCATAAGAATACAGACAGTTTCAAACATTATAGACAATATTTCTTTGGCAATGCGCACGGCTTCAATAAGAATTGTTCCGATACCTGAAAAAGCGGTTGTGGGTATAGAAGTGCCTAATCCTGTAAGCGT
>JAITKZ010000092.1 GCA_031278115.1 Endomicrobium sp. | reverse complement strand
AATAAAATTTTAGCGGCTCAAACTTATGCTGAGTTTAAATCTTTTTTTCCAAATAATGCAATTGAATATTTCATATCTTATTATGATTACTATCAACCTGAAGCGTATATTCCATCAAGCGATACCTACATAGAAAAAGACGCTTCTATAAACGACCACATAGATAGGCTTAGGCTTAAAGCTACAACGTCTCTACTTGAAAGAAAAGACGTTATTGTAGTGGCATCTGTTTCATGCATATACAATCTTGGTTCACCTAAAGATTATCAAAATAGGTGCATTGAAATTATTTCAGGTAAAGAAAAATCAATGAAAAGCTTACTGTCTGAGTTTGTAGCAAGTTATTATGAAAGAAATGAAGTTGAATTTATAAGAGGTCGTTTTAGAGTTAAAGGAGATACAGTTGAAATTTTTCCAGCTTATCTTGAAACTGCTATAAGGATTGAATTTTATGGAGACGAAATAGAAAGCATAAAAGAGTTTAATCCTCTTACAGGTGAAATAATAAACAAAAAAGATAAGGCTTACATATATCCTGCAAAGTTATTTGTTACAGATAGAAAAAAGATTGAAAGAGCTTTAAAAACTATACAGATTGAACTGGATGGACGTCTTAAGGTTCTAAAGTCTCAAAATAAGCTCTTAGAAGCTCAGAGACTTGAGCAGAGAACAAAGTATGATATGGAAATGTTAAGGGAAACAGGTTCTTGTAATGGCGTTGAAAATTATTCAAGACATTTGTCTGGAAATCCTGATGGAACAAGACCAACTACTCTTATAGATTATTTTTTACAAGATAATAACGATTTTTTAATAATAGCTGATGAGTCACACATATCTCTACCGCAGATTAGGGGCATGTACGAAGGCGATAGAAGTAGAAAACAGACTCTTATAGATTTTGGTTTTAGGCTTCCGTCTGCTCTGGATAATAGACCGTTAAGATTCAATGAGTTTGAGGGACTTATAAAAAAGATCATGATGGTATCTGCGACGCCCGGAGCTTACGAGCTTGAAAGAAGTAAAAAAAATATAATTGATTTGATTATCCGTCCGACAGGTCTTGTGGATCCTGAAGTTATCATTCGCCCTATTGAGGGACAAATACAAGATTTAATGATTGAAATCAAAAAAACAGTTGATAAAAAACAGAGAACTTTAATAACTACTCTTACAAAAAAAACTGCTGAGGATTTAGCATTTTACCTTAAAGAAAAAGGGTTTAAAGTTGAATATTTGCATTCAGAAATAGAAACGTTGGAGAGAATAGAAATCCTCAAAGACCTTCGCTTGGGCAAATTTGATGTGTTAGTGGGAATAAATCTTTTGAGGGAAGGGTTAGATTTGCCTGAAGTGTCGTTGGTAGCTGTTTTAGATGCCGATAAAGAAGGCTTTTTGCGTTCTGAGCCTACTCTTATACAGATTTGTGGTAGAGCTGCAAGAAATATAGATGGTCATGTTATTTTTTATGCAGATAACATAACAAGCTCAATGCAAAGAGCTTTAAATGAGATGGAACGTCGCAGAAAAAAACAGATTGAATACAACAAAAAAAATGGTATTCAGCCAAAGACAATAGTAAAAGCTGTTCATGAGCTTGACGAATTTCAAAATTTATCAAGACAGAAGTCTATATCGCAAATTGTTGAAGAAGAAAAATTTGATTATGCCGTTACGCCTAAAAATATTGACACTATAATCAAAGAATTGGAAGCGCAAATGAAAGATGCGGCTGAAAATCTGGATTTTGAGACAGCTGCAGTTCTAAGGGATAAAATGCTTGAATTAAAGAGTATGAAATTAAGCAAATCATCATTAGGAAAGAAAGAAAGAAGTAAGAAAAATTGACATAAGGGGAGGTTTATGTTACAATCTTCTCCATGGAATCCTGCGAATCGGCACTAGTTGTTGCGTTAACTTTAATAGCTGTTTCTGTGACGGTTGGTACAGTTTTTTTGATAATTGCTCTTATTAAGGTTAGAAAAGCGGCAGTAGAGCTTAAAAAGGCTTTGCATAAACTTAATTCTGAATTAGATATTGTTAGTAGAGTGTCAAGCAAAGTTATCTCGTTAACCGAAAAAATATCATCTCCGGTTGTTTCAGCAGTTTCTCTTATCTTTTATGCTTTGTCAAGCGTTAATAAAAGAAAAAAGCAGACGGGGGAAAGAAAATGAGCGACAATAAGGATACTTTATTCGCTTTTATTTTGGGCGGATTGATAGGAGCAGCGCTTGGAGTATTGTATGCTCCTAAGTCTGGTAAAGAGACAAGGCGAGACATAAAGAAATTTAGTGAAGATGTTGCCGATAAGGTTAAAGATTTAGGTGAAGATTTAACCGAAAAAGGACGAAAGCTTTACGAAGAGGGAAAAGATAAAATAAGCGATGTTTTTGAAGCTGGTAAAAAGGCTTTTGAAGGGCATATCAAGAAGTAAACAGCTTTTAGATATGCTGAGGTAGCTCAGTTGGTAGAGCACAGGTCTGAAAAACCTGGTGTCGACAGTTCGATTCTGTCCCTCAGCATGCTTTTTATATATGATTTGGTCGTTTTTTGGTCGTACGAATTAAAATTCGTATGTTTTTTAATCAATATGGTAGTTTTGCGACAGCATTGTTTAAGTAAGCAGGACTTACGTTCGCATAAATCATTGTAGTTTTAATATCTGCGTGTCCTAGTAATTCTTGTATAGCTTTCAGAGATTCTCCTCTCATTGCTAAATGGCTTGCAAAAGTATGACGCATTATGTACATAGTAGCGTTTTTAATGTT
>JAITKZ010000006.1 GCA_031278115.1 Endomicrobium sp. | reverse complement strand
ACCTATAACATCTTCCTTTACTTGAGCTTCTGTGCCTATAGTTACATTATCCCACAAAACAGACCCGAGTACTTCAGCACCAAAGCCAATTTTTGATCCAGAACCTATTACCGAACGAGAAATAATAGCACAATCTTCAACATCAACATTATCTCCCAGTATTACTTGACCATCAAACTCAACCTTTTTGCCTATTGAAACGTTCTTTCCAGCTATAATTGTTTTATTTTCCACTTTTATTTTTTTACCATCAATTTCAACTTTAACTTTACCGTCTAATATATCGTAATGAACGGCTCTATATTCATCATGATTGCCAATATCTTTCCAATATCCTGCACTGATATATCCATAAAGTTCTTTTCTTTCTCTAAGAAAAAGAGGGTATAAGTCTTTAGAAAAATCAAAAAATTCATCTTCAGGAATATATTTAAAAATTTCAGGTTCCAAAATATATATCCCTGTGTTTATAGTGTCTGAAAATACTTCACCCCAAGATGGTTTTTCTAAAAATCTTTCAATCTTTCCTGCTTTGTTTGTTATAACAACGCCAAACTGCAAGGGGTTTTTTACTCTTGTAAGGACTATAGTGGCTAAAGCTTTTTTCTTTCTGTGGAATTCTGCAGCTTTTGAAAGATCTATATCGGTTAAAATGTCCCCAGAAATAACAAGAAATGTCCCTTTTATGTTTCTTGATGCATGTTTTATGCTGCCAGCTGTGCCTAAATCCAGCTCGGGGCGAAGATATTTTATCTTTACACCAAACTTTTTGCCGTCTCCAAAATATCTGGTAATAATTTCAGGCTGATAATACAACATCATTGTTAAATCTAAAAACTTGTGCTTTTTAAGGAGATTTAGCGTATGACATAGAATTGGTTTGCCGGCTACTGGAGCCATAGGTTTTGGAATGTTGCAAGTGATAGGCCTTAATCTTGTGCCAAATCCGCCCGCCATAATAACTGCCTGCATAAAACCTCCGGCAAGAATATATGGATTATGTATAAACCTCTGTGAACTTTCTATAGAAACAAAGTAAAGATTTACTTTTATTATGGAGTCAACGGGAGTTGATATATACAAACCGATTTTGCGTTGATATATATGACAAATTCCAATATCTCATCTCAAATATCAATCACAAAATGCTCTTATACAACAAATCTGACTAAAAACTTTTTTTATAGAAATTATTATAACCTTTATTTTAAACAAGTTCAAATTTAGACATTGTGGCACCATAATAGTTCTCTCCCTAATGGTTACTGAATGGCTGTCCCAATATTTTTGAAACACCTATAAATATCTTTGGTATTTAAAGATACACTGCGAACGAGCGTTGAGTTTGTTGTGCTGTTTTTATCTTTTTAATAGCGTAATATAATTTGACTTCCTAAATTTTGAAATTCTAAAATTCTAAACAAAGACTTAAATGAGAAAATGTGATGAAGAAATTTATTTTAGCGGTCGCATTGTTCTGTTCTTTTGGAGTTGGCAGTGCTTTTGCAGATTTTTTAGGAATAGGCAGAGCATGGGAGAATATAAAAAGGGAAACCACAAGGTTTGCTCATGATGTTGGAAGAGAGACAGGGGATGTTTGGGAAAACGTGAAAAGGGAAACAACGAACGCTTTCGACACTGCTCGAGATGTGGGTGATGAAGTTGAGAAACATGAAAAAAAGCGCAAAAAGCTTAACTGTATAGATAAGTGTGTTGGGAGTGCGTACTATGACGAGACATTGAGACAGCAATGTGAGTATGAATGTAATAAGGACTTATGAAATCTAAAGCTTAATTAATCTTTTCAAGTGTCGCAAAGTTTGCTAGCAATATACAGGAAAAGTAAACAGAAGTTGCCTAGATGCTTCAACGCTCCTTGTTGCTTCTTCAATAATTGAAGTATCTAGGCAATTGAAAGTAAAGGTGGATTATGAAAAAATTTTTTGTCATTTGGATGATTTTTTGTTGTCTTTTTATAACAAATGCATTCGGAGCAGGTGAATTTTCTCTTTGGAGCGGACTATCTTTAATACGACTGAAAAGTGTAGGCGGAGTTGGAAGTTATGGTACTTTTCTTGTCCCTGAATCTCAAACACCACAACTTAGTTTATTAGGCGTAGGTTATATGCAAGGTATAAGCGATGATTGGAAGATAGGAGTAAAACTAGGGTTAGCAGGTTCAAAATTTTATCTTTCAAGAGAAGCTTATACTTCAAAACAGGGCGAAGATATTCCAAAAAAAGAAGGCGAATTCTTTTCTGGTTTTTATGCTGTCATGATTGGCGGTAGTTATAATAAAAGCGTAAGTAAAAAAATTAATTTAAATGGGAAATTATTTTTTGGATATTCACGCGTTAAGTTTATATCTAAAAATTCTGGTATTAAATCCCTTCCATTCATTCCAACGAAACAGACAACATGTTTTATAGCGGAATTATCAACGGGAATACAATATTTATTCACGAAAAGATTTGGAATAGGATTTGATGTTGGGTATAGATTTACGCCTAAAATAGAAGTGTCAGAAGCTATTAAACTAAATTTTTCAGGTGTAACAGGCGCATTAAATTTAAGCTACAAAGTATAAAGAAGGAAAAATGGGGAATCTAAACGATAAAATGCTAAAAAAGGCGATTTTTAAGCCAAAATAGATGAACATACACTTTTGGTTTCTCTACTTTAGATTGAATAAGGAAAAATCTCATGAAGAAACTTATTTCAGCAGTTGCGGTATGTTGCGTTTTTAGCGTGCATGTTATAGCGACGAATTCCAATGCAAAACTGAACGATATTGAAATGCTTGAGAAAAAAAATCAATGCGCTCAAAGCTGAACGTACAAATACTGAGAATAAATTATCGTCTGTGTTTGAGTTAGATGAAGTAAAAACTTATATTGAAAAGAAGAAGGGACTCAAGAATGAAACTAAAATTCCAGAAATTCCTACTAAAGCTCCTCAGAGCACTTTTTTAAAAAAGCTACTTGAAGAGCTTGAAGAGACCGAACATGATGTTAAAGCGTTAAAATCTGCAACTGTTGCCCAAAAACTAGAAAGTGAGATTAATAATATTAATCTTAACATAGACAAGGCTAATATTAAACTTATAAAAGCTGAAATTAAAGCCGGAAAAACGCCAAAAATACCTCTTGAGTTGGCAAATGCTGTCCTTAAACTTATCAAGTCTTCGCTTAAGAGCATAGAAGCAGGACATAAATATGCCCAAGCACAACTTAAAGAAAAGGAAGCAAGAATTAAGTATCTTGAAACCAACATTAAGACTCAAGAGGAGAGAGAAAAAAGCACCACTAACGATTTGTATATAAAAAGGATTGAATTCGCTGAGTTGGAACTTATAGAAATCATGTCAAGACTTAAGTTTGAGAAGGTGCGAGGAGAGACGGCACAGGCACGTATAAATGATGTAGAAACTTATGCTAAACACTATGGTAAAGCCTACACTGAACTTCGTAAGACTTATTTGAAGTTTGATAAAGTAGTTGATGAAA
>JAITKZ010000081.1 GCA_031278115.1 Endomicrobium sp. | reverse complement strand
CTTTTCCCCTGCAAAAATGTTTCCAAATAGACGGAAAGAAAATGATATAAACTTTGCCAGCTCATTTACAAACTCTAAAATGCCAACAAATAAAAATATTGGGAACATTTTAAAAGTTATAAACCTCGTAACGTATGATTTTATGCCCGTGTGCTTAACGCTAAGGCAATGGGTGGCTATAACTGATGTAACCGCCAGAGCTAAAGTTAAGTTTAAGTCGCTGGTAGCGGCTCTAAAAAGAGCAACGCCATGATGTCCTGAAGAAGACGTATGAAATCTTATAGATTCAAATCCGGGAATTTGAGCGGCTAAATTTGAAATTACTATAAACAAGAAAAAAGACAATACCCAAGGATATATAAAAGAGGCTCTTTCTCCGGCAATGCTTTCAGTTGTTTCTCTAAAATAGTCTGAAACAGCCTCAATAATATTTTGCACTTTACCAGGCTTAAGAGCGACTGATTTGCCGACTATTAAAACTAAAGTTATAAGAATTACGTCGGTAACTAGTGTAGTAACTACTGTATTTGTTATAGGAAAACCCGATATAGTAAACAGTAGATCTGGACTGATCTGCATACTATTTCCTCTTTTTCTGTATCGTTTCTTTATTTGCGTTCAGCGCTTGAAATACTCTGCTGCGTCTTTATCATTGGGGTTTATATGATAAATTTCAGTCCATAGCTGTTTTGCTTTATCATTTTTATCTAACCCGCTGTAAAGCATGGCAAGACTCTTTTTAGCATTTATATTTTGAGAATTCAACTCCAAAGCTTTTAAATACATAGATTCCGCTTTGTCAAATTTTCTTTGAAGCACATACAAATATCCAAGTTGGTTATATGTCTCGGAATAATCACTTTTTCGTCTAGCACTCCAATCTTCAACCCAAAAGTTATGAGGGTTCTCCCATAATTTTTTAGGGTACTCCAAATGAGCTAACAAAATTTTTTCAGATTTTTCAAAATCTCCAACTTGAGCATACAATGATGAGAGTCCGTAATATGACATGGGAAAAATTGGATCTATTTCAATGTACTGCTTATAATACTTTTCCGACATCTTAAATGCATCACTGACGGCTTTTTCCTGATTGGCAATAATATCTCTAGGTTTGCCCTCTGCAATATATTGCTGTAACAAAATCTTATTATCGTTAAACAACCTTAGATACATCATCCCAGCATACCACTTGGATTGTACAAAATTCGGAGCTAAATTCCAAAGTTCTCCGAAGGTTTTTTCTGCCAAAGCGCTGTCGCCAGCTTTCCATCTGTCAATATGAACATTGATTTTAAAATACTTTGACATTAAGTAAGAAGGATTATTTTTGTTTACTTGGCTGTATGTAAGGATTGCGTTTTCCCAATTCCTAGATCTGGATAAAAGAATAGCTCTTGCATGCAGCAAATCTGCAGTAAAATAACCTTTTGTAAACATAATCGCCCAGACGAAAATAATAACAATTATAGATTGCAAAACAAGTTTAACAGGCTTTTTTAAATAGTTTTTGTTTGTGCTATTTCCATGTTTTATAGAATTTGCTCCTATAGATAAAGTTAAACCTATTAAAAGCCAAAACATAACGCCGGAAGATACGAATTTTAAAGAAACGCATACGAATCCATGCACAAGCTGAGCGACAAACGCTGAAGTAACGCCAAGCTGTAAGTAAGCAACATGTCCGTCTCTTGTAGTTTTGTTTGCACGCAAAAACAATATATTTTTATATCCTAAAATTGAAACAAAAATAACAAGGACAAGGAAGATAGTAAGACCTACTATGCCTTCGTCATACCATACTTCAAGATATTCATTTTCAGGATGATCGCTTTCCGTATTGTGTTTCGCCTCAATAAAAAATATCTGCGGTCTTCTCCAAGACGGATACGTTAAATAAAATGTGCCTATTCCAGTGCCCAAAACAGTATTTGTGTTTATCATTTCCCACGTTGAAAGCCATGTAAACACTCTGAAGGAAGCGCTGTCGGTTCTTTCCTTAGTTTTGTGATATATGGCAAAAACTGATAAAGATGAAACAATCAGCATACATATTGCCAATATAGCCAGCATTTTGTTGTTGATCTTATTTCTTAAAAATAGAAACACATATAGCCCAGCAAAAACGACAAGCCCTGCAGCAAAACCAAGCCATGTTCCCTTTGACATTGTATGATAAGAGCATATTAAAATCAGAAACCATAAAATAGCAAGAGAAAATTTCTTTCTATACATAAATAAAGCGAGAGTGATGGGACTCATGACAATCAAGAAATCGCCGAAGAAATTAGGATTGCCAAAACTTGACATTATTCTCTCGACAAACGCTTGTCTCCAAAGAAAAGGGTCTAAGCCCGATGAGAACGTTTCTTTAGGATACATGTGATAGTCAAATATCTGCAATATGCCATACGCGCACACGGCAAACGACGCAGCAATAAGCCAATTTTTTATACGGAATATTTTCTTGTTATCGTCAAATTCATCAACTAATATAAAAACTATGCCGCAATATATAAATCTTCTAAGAAGATCGTTTAAACTTGCAAGTTTGAAAGGAGAAATGGAAAGAGAAACAAGTCCGGACAACAATAGTAAAACTATAGGTAAAATATAGATGAACTTATTTTTAAACAAAGTAAAACATCCCTCTTCTATTTTTAGAAGAAGCCAAGCCATTATTAAAAGCAATCCGCCTATATGAAAAATAGCGATTTTTATTTGAGCCGAGTCATAAGTGCCAAGATAAAAAGACACTGCTATCAAAAAATAAAAAACAGGAAGACCAAAAAGAACTATTTTTCTCAGAGATTGCTGAATCATAATAGGATTTTCCCTCACAGTTGAAAGATAGCAACGGAGGGGGGTATTCTACCTAATTATTCAGAACTCGGTCAATAAATTTTTACTAATATCTGTAAAACAGCTCTTGAATTGACTTCGTACCTTTAGCAGAGTATTTTGTCGGAATACCTAAAACGCCAAAATCCAGATTACCAAAAGCTTGTATTTAAGTTATGTATTTGATGTGAAAAAATGCAGAAATATATAAAACCCGAACTTATATCTATATCACAACACAATCCGATCTTTAAAATGGACACTACAGTTGTTTGAAAATAAGTATTGTAAAATGCCGGCAAAAACTTTGATATAATACCGATATGTTTATTGAATCTTTCAAAATAAAAAAAAGGAGACGTATCAATGAATGCTGTAATCAAAATTTCCATGGGAACAATTAAAATAAAACTTCTACACGAAAAGGCTCCTATTACAGTGGCTAATTTTGTGGAATTAGCAGAAGGAACAAAAGAATTTATTGACACAAAAACAGGAAAAACTGTAAAAAGAAAATTCTATGATGGACTAATTTTCCGCAGAGTAATACCTGAATTTATGATTCAAGGAGGGGATCCTATTGGAACTGGTACCGGCGGACCAGGATATAAATTTATAGATGAAATAGATCCTCCTTTAAAGTTTGATAAGCCAGGAGTTTTGGCTATGGCTAACTCTGGACCTAATACAAATGGTTCTCAATTTTTTATAACTGAAGTTTCTACACCTTGGCTTAACGGGAACCATACAATCTTTGGCGAAGTTACAGAAGGTTTGGATGTGGTAAAAAAGGTAGCCAGAACCGAAGTTGATTTTTCCGATAATCCTGTAGAGCCTGTCATAATTGAAAGCATTAAAATTGAAAGATAAGGATTTAAAATGAAAAGAGTTGTTTTTATAACTGCTCCTGAAGTATTTAGAGATGAGGAATATTTCAAACCTAAAGAAATCTTAGAAAAAGCGGGTGTGGAAATAATTACAGCGAGTCTAAAAATAGGACAACTGAACGGACGATTTGGTTATAAAACCGTAAGTACGATCTTAATTTCTGATATTAAATCCGCTGATTTTGATGGCATAGTTTACGTTGGTGGCGGCGGAGCAAGTGTGTTTTTTGAAAATAAATGTGCCTTGCAGCTTGCAAATGAATTTTTCAACCAAAACAAACCTCTTGCTGCAATATGTATTGCAGGAGTTATTTTGGCAAATTCAGGTGTTTTGAAAGGCAAGAAATCTACAGTTTACATTGATGGGAAAGAAGCTTTGATAAGAGTCGGTGCTGATTACACAGGTAATTCTTTGGAAGTTGACGGAAATATCATTACTGCAAACGGACCCGAGGTCGCAGAAGACTTTGGTAAAGCCATCGTAAAGATTTTGCAATAGTCTAAACACAACGAAGTGTCCTAGTGCAAATATTATAAAATAGCAGAACTTGTAAAACAAATGAAATTATCTAAACCCACAATAGCTAAAACTATAGAACATCTTGAAAAGCTTGATATTGTAAAATCTGCCACAGACAAGTCTTGGGGACAAATCTATTCCTACAATAACTACATTAACAAACTGAATAGTTCAGAGAACTAAAAGCGAACTCTTTCGGTCGGAGAGAGAGGGATTCGAACCCCCGATACGGTTTTCCGTATATCAGTTTTCGAGACTGATGCCTTAAACCAACTCGGCCATCTCTCCTCTGAATATTTAAATGCATATTAAAGGTCTTATAAAATTCTCAAACCCCAATAATTTTTGCAAAATTAATACATTTACAAAAAACCAATTTCTTTATTAAAAGCTTCTTGTTGCTGTTTTCTTTTTGTCTTTTTAGCAAAAGTCCATTACTACAAAGGATTTGACATTATAGCAAATAATGACTAGCAAGAGGAAGCATTTGTTAAGGCGGCATCACGACAAACGCATGAAAGGAAGAAAAAGTTTCCTAAAGGGATAGGTGTTTTTTGATTTTTTTACTTTCTTTTTTTCATAAAACTAATACCTTTTCTATAAATTCTCCAATATTGCAGCTTAATAAATATCTTTTCTTCTTTAAACTCATCTTCTTCCCTACCTCTAATACCTTCAGTATCCCTAATGCCCATTTCCTTATTATATTTAAGTTCTCTGCCGCTGTCTTTTCTAATGTCCTATTTTGGTCTTCTCTAATACTCTTTAATCCTTTCCATTCCTCTTTATCTTCATTCCAACCTATACTTCCGTTTGATAGTACTCTCTCTTTTCTATCTGTCCGTGCGCTTTCTCTACCTGCTCTACGTATATCTCTTCCCTCTCTATTCTTTCTAAAAACTCTCCCTCCTCAAAATATCTCTTTACCTCTTCATACATTCTCTTTTGATTGCTCTTTAGCGCTAATACATAATCTCCTCCTTCCTCTTTTATCTTCTTCGCTTTTTCCTTTTGTGCTCCTATCGCATCTATCGTTACTATTTCTCCTTTTACTTTCAATAACTCTTTTATTGCTCTTATTTCATTGCCGTTCCCTTCCTCTGCTTTCTGACCAAAACATATCCCCTCTTCCTTACTCCACTCTGACACTATATGTATTGCTTCTTGCTTCTTATTCCCGTTCCCTTTTATTGTTTTTCCGTATATATTTAACATCCTTTTTATCCTCTCTCCTTCTCCCTCTTGACTCATTTTTCCCCATACCTCAAACAACCCTTTCATCACTTCTGGCTTTATCCTACTCTTCTCTCTTTGTATCGTATCATGCGATAGTATCCCTTTTTTTACTTCTGCAAATACTTCTATCTCTACAAACTCTTCCGCTTTCACCAATCTCGCTAACAACACTATCTCTACTATATCTCTTAGCTTATGCTCTACTTCCCATTTTTGCCTTCTCTCTTCTATTCTTTCTATAAATGCCTTTAACTCTTCCATCTCACTTCCCTATTCCTTTTCCCATTCTTACTATATATTTCTTTCAATATAT
>JAITKZ010000019.1 GCA_031278115.1 Endomicrobium sp. | reverse complement strand
TTTAGAGTTAATAGTGAGCAAGTTGCTCAATTATTACCGTATCCGTCTCCTTACAATCCAAATAGCGGCAAACCAATGAAAATAAAATATGTTTTAGCTGAAGCAGCTTCTGTTACAATAAATATTTATGATAGAGCTGGTAAATTTATAAGCAAAGTAATAGAGAAAGTTTCTAGTGTTGAAGGGGCAAATTATACCGACTGGGACGCAAAAAGTTATGCTGGAGACAGTCTTGCAAACGGCATTTACATTTGCGAGATAATTACAGATAGCGATAAAGAAAACAGGCGATACAGATCTTTTGCAATATTAAGGAAATAAAGTTATGACAAAATCAGTAAAAATTGGTTTTCTTATCCTGATATTTGCAATAGTTGCGGTTAATTCTTTTGCCAGTTTTGGCGGATCTGCATTTTTTAAAAAAGGGGTTGGGGCAAGGGCACTTGGTATGGGTGGAGCATATACTTCGCTTGTAAACGACGCCAGTGCTGTCTATTGGAACCCTGCTGGACTTGGTCAAATAAAAAAATATAGCATATCTGTTATGGGGACATCAGTAGCATCTAATGAGTGGCCCGGACTCAAAGAAGTGGTGCCAAGCCATAGCTTTGCTGCCATTTCAATACCTGCGGCAAAAATTACGGATTCTTTGGGAGAATCTGTTTTTGCAATAGGTTTAATAAATTCAACTATTGATAATACTGTGAAATCAGAAGAAGTTGATGATGGAAACGACGGTATTGAAACAGGAACTTTTTCTGACACGCAAAATGCTGTTTATTTATCTTGGGGCATACCTCTATTTGAAAATATAAACAATTTATACTTAGGTTTATCACTAAAGTATATTTCCGAAAAAATGAACTCAATTCCCGGAGGAAATGCGGCAGGTTACGACATAGACGCAGGATTGCTTTACAACATTTCTGAAACTTTAAATTTCGGATTGTTTTTGAGTAAAGGAGCGACGCTTACTTGGGATGGTGGACATAGCGATACCGCAGCATTAACGACAAAATTTGCCGTTTCAAATAAGTTTAACATTAGCGAAAAGTTTAAAATTATAGGAGCAGTTGATCTTGTTCAGGTTCAAAGAGAACCTTTATCGGCAAATATCGGCACTGAGATAAGTTGCGTTGATATCTTGAAAGGATCTTCAGTTGACTTAAACGGTCTTCATTTAAGGGGCGGAATAAATTCTTATGCTTTGGAAAATAGATACAATGTCAAAGACGATATTAACAGAAGTATAACATATTCTTTGGGATGCGGTATAGATTTGACTGTATTTGGCACAGAACTACGAATTGATTATGCCGTAAGTATGGGCAATATTTTTGATCAAAAAAAATAAAATTTCTTTGAGTTTATTTTTTTAGAGGTTTAAAATGATAAAAAATTTTTTGTTTCATACTTATTTCTTCGCTTGGCTTAAATATCCAGTTAAGTTTATGTTTCGCCGCAAAAAGAGATGTGCAAGATCCTGTCCTGAGAGAAATAATCAACAATTTTGGCAATAAAATCCCCAAATTCACAAATAAATACGGAGATAGCGTATTTGTGCAAGATGGCTCTGTTACAAGGGCAGATCTTATTACAGCATTGTATGAATACGATAAAATAACTAGAGAAACAGCAAACGCTCCTGCTGGAATGAACTCGCAAACAATAAGTAGAAATGAATTTGAGGATATAAAAAACAAAATTGCTATGCTTGAAAAAAATGGACGGATAGCAAGCGCTCCGGTTTCGCCAAAAAGTAAAGGGGGTACAGATATTGTAAGAATAATAGCTGATTTGGAGCCAAATATGCCGATGCTTTTAGATAATTCTTTAAAATATTCAAAAGTTTTTAACGAATTACAACAACAAGTGAACTACGAAGATGGACTTGCCGTGTCAAAGGGAACGACTATTTCAAAAAAAGAACTTGCGGAAATTAAAAGAACTCTATCTCAGCTTCAGTCGGACTATATTGCTATTTCAAAAAAAAAAAAAAATAGATAAATTAAATTCGTCTTTACCTGAAGCAGAACGGTATGACAAAAATAAAAATATAGAATTAATTCGTCTTTCTAAGCAATTGAACGCAATGAAGAAGACTATTTCGGAAACTTCTCATGCCTCTCATGCGCAATATTGTGATAATTTCGCCTCGACAAGCAGCGGTAGCAAAAATACAGGTAAGCTTGCCGGACTAAGCCTTGGTCTTAGCATGATAGCAGCATTATTTGTATCCAGATAAATATATTAATAATTATAAGGAGTTGACAAGATGGTGAGGCTACTATTAAAACGAAAAGCAGAAATTCTTGGCGAGTATATGTTAAAACGTAAAGACAAGATTCTTGTCGGAAGCAAAAAAAGCAACGATATAGTTATAAATGACAAAATTGTCTCTGAATTTCACTGTTCTATAGTCTTTAACAATGGCAAATATTATGTAAAAGATCAAAATACGTTAACCGGCACAAAGATAAACGGGACAACTATACCAGAACAAGAATTTATTCCTGGAGATCAAATAGGAATAGGACCTTATTCCATTTTATACATGGACGATTCTACAGAATATAAAAATGAATATTATTTACTTGGCATATACGGTAAATTTGAAGGTAAAAAATATATAATCAAAAACGCTGAAACTTTTATAGGAAGAGAAAAATTTTCACCAAGAGGAATTGAAAATGACATCATTCTTTCGGGAGATATGACCGTATCAAAAGGGCATGCAAAAATAACGCTAAACGGCAGCCAGTATGTTATTACAGATGTCGGAAGCACTGGAGGCGTAGCGGTAAACAGCATTAAAGTTGGACAGCTAGACACTATGAACATAAACTCTGGTGATGAAATATCAATAGGAAGAACAATATTCAGATTTGTAACTTCAGCAAATGAAGATTATTCTTTTCCGGTAAAGCAAAATATCCTACTGCTAAAGATAGTACGTCCTTTATCTATTGCTTTAACTATAAGCGTTCCTTTATTTTCTGCAACACTTTCAATTTTTGGCTGGTCTGGAATATCAATTCTCACCAGATACAAAGATAAACTATCGCTCGAACTTAATCTTAACTTTAAAAAAGAAATACCGTTAAAAATATTGAACGTTACGATATTACGTCAACTCCAGCAATCGGAGATATAAATGGAAAAGGTCACAATAGCCTTATAATGCTTACGGCTGCAGGATTTATGTATGGGTGGGATCTTGTCACGGGCGCACAACTTTGGAAACAGATAGAAATATTTAACTCTGATGTAACATCTCCTATGCTTGTAGATGTAAATAATGACGGTATAAAAGACATTGTAGTATTGTCAGATTCTGCCATGCTTTATATATTTGACGGACAAACTGGAAACATAATAAGGAGAGAAGTTCTTGGCGGAATGGTTTCGGAAATGACTCCTCTAGTTACAGATTTAACAGGAAATGGAAAGCAAGATGTTGTGGTATGCTCGGAAGATGGAACGATTAACTTGCTTTATAATGTAGGATACGACCAAGATTATGAAAAATATATAGATCTTGTTGAAGGTCCTCTCCTTGCAAGTCCTGTTCTATATAAAGCAAAAGATATTCCTCCAATGGTTGTAGTGGCAAACAATAACGGCAAAGTATATTTTATAGACGGCAAAACAAGAGCAAAAAAAACAGTGGACCTTTTTGAAAAAACAGGCAAAGCCCATCTTATCGCAGGCGCACCCGCAGTGGGGGATATAAATGGCGATGGAATCCCAGAAGTTGTTGTTCAAACGAATATTCCGCAATATGTTTCCGCTATAGATGTAACAAACTTTAACGTATTATGGACTTTTTTTGTTGAACCTACGCCGGCGTCAGACTTAAGACATAACGCTTCGCCTTTAATTTCCAATGGAAATGTTTTTGTCGTTTCGGGAAACGGAACAATTTATAACTTGAAAGGTGATACTACTTATCCTTCTGGAGAACTTCTTTGGAAACTTAAGCTTCCCGATGGCAAAAGAATGATAGCTTCGCCGTCTAAATTTGATTTTGACAAAGACGGGCACGACGATTTTGTAATAGCTCCCGAAGAGGGGAAAATATTAGTTGTAAAGAATAACCCAAGAAGAAAGGAATTTGAGATTATTTCCGAAATTAAAGCTAGCAACGCTCCCATTACTTCGCAACCTTTGCTAGTTGATGCATTCGGTACTGGGAAATTGAATATATTTTTTGTAAATTCAAATAACGTACTTCAAGCTATAGACACAAATACAAAAGTTATCAAAAATCTTGCCCCTTGGCCTATGTTCTTAGGAAGTCCGTCTCATATACCCTCTCAAAATATGTCAAAGTATAAATTAAAGTATAGGATTATGTTTTTCGGCGAAATCTTAATTTCTATCTTGTTCATAACATTCAAAATACTGAGAGCCGTAAAGAAAAGCGTTAACAAGATTAAGGTTAAATTTCTATGAAAATATCTTACTATGCAAAAACTGACGTCGGAGCTGTAAGAACAGAAAACCAAGATTCTTATGGAATAAATTCCGAAAAAAACTTATTTATTGTATGCGATGGTATGGGCGGAGGCGCAGCAGGAGCATTTGCAAGCAAGACAGCTGTTGAAGTAATGCTAAAATCTTTTGACAAATTAACTTTGGACAATATAATAGCCATCACAGGAAATGGAGGTCTAAATTCTGAAAATCTTCGTCCTGCAGCATCAATAATGCTTGCAAACAGATACCTAAACAATTTAACGCTTAAATATCCAAAGCTTAAAGGTATGGGGACTACGGCTGTCGCAGTAAAATTTGAACCAGAGTTAAGCTTACTTCGTGTTTATCATACTGGAGACAGCAGAGTTTACAGATTAAGGGCGGGAGTTCTGGAGCTTCTAACTAAAGATCATTCAAAAATAAATGAACTCATTGATGCGGGGAAGATGAAAGAAGAAGATGTAAAAAGTGCAGAAATACAGAGCATGATAACCAGAGCCGTAGGAACAGAGACCACAGTAAAAGTTGACTATACAACTTACGAAACTAAGGAAGGCGACTGTTACATAGTGTGCAGCGATGGTCTTAACAGCGAAATAAACGACACTTTAATAAAAGAAATTATTGAAAAAAACATCAACGATTTAGCATCTTTAACTAATAATCTTATAACCTTAGCGAATAAAGCAGGGGGAAAAGACAATACTACAGTTATAGCTCTAAAAATAGAAACAGATGGGCAAACTCAAACGCCCACGGATTATACAAATACAACCATAACAATTAGCGACAATTCCAAAAAACAATATTTATTTGAAGATAAACTTTTATCTAACTTTGCAAAAATTTTTGTAATTACTATTCCAAAAGAAGCTAAAGACTTTCGTATTAGTCCTTTTGTAATTGCATTATTTATATCAATAGTTGCATTTGCTACAATACTTATATATTCAAATTATTCAAAGGAAAAGCAAAAAGATTTTACGGAAATCACAGGAAAAGTCTCAGGTATTACTCTTGACATAAGAGAGTTGAAAAAAATCAACTTAAACTTATAGATTCTGCTCCTGATATGATTAGCAAGCTTGAATTGCTGCAAAATGCCGTAAAACAGGAAAATGAAGAGACTATACCTTTACCTGAAGTGCAAGTTTTAATGCAACAAGTTGACGGTCCAAATAAATTTGTCGGCACTTCCGAACTTTCACCTATTAGCATAAAATTACCTGCAGGAATTTATATATTATCACTAAAATACCCAGGATTTAAAATTTTAGATGAAAACTATAATTTGGCAGATTCTTTAAAATTATCCATTGAATTGTCAGAAAGTTTGAAATCTAAAACCGTGATAATGCTGCCCGAAAAAAGAGAGGATAG
>JAITKZ010000041.1 GCA_031278115.1 Endomicrobium sp. | reverse complement strand
TTGCAATGCCTCTTATTAAACCTCTCATAATTTCCGCCAAAGGCAAAAAAGCCTTAAGCCTCTTTTCCCTTTAACTTCATTATACTTCTATCCTTTAATATGTCTTTGATATTTTACAGATTATCACAATATACGCTATTACAAAGACAATATTACTGATTCAGGAAGTTTAACTTTAAAAATTAACTACATTTCTGCGGTTTCTATAGAGCGTTTCAAGTTAAATTCTTCTTTATATAATGCACTACCTACAACTGCTCCGAAAACACCGAATTGTCTAAGCTTAATAACATCGTCTTCTGTCTTTATACCTCCAGAAGCTATAATTTTAATATCCTTTTTTAAAAGCTTTTTTATTCCTCTATAGTCAGGTCCATAAAACATCCCGTCTCTGGAAATATCTGTATACAAAATATTTTGAACGCCTATTTCCTTAAGGCTATCAACTAATCTTAATACATCAATACAAGTTATATCATTCCAGCCATTAACAGCAACTTTTCCATCTTTTGCATCAACAGCAACAATAATTCTTTCTTTACCGTATTCTTTTATAGATTCTTTTACAATCTGAATATTAGAGACAGCAAGAGTACCTAACACTGCCTTTGTGGCTCCTAGACTAAAGATTTCAGATATTTTTTCTAAACTTCTTATGCCGCCACCGAGATGTGAAGGAATATCTACGCTAGCGCATATACATTTGATAATTTCTTTGTTTTTATTTTCTCCGCTAAAAGCACCATCTAAATCAACGACGTGTATGCATTTTGCCCCGCAGGATTCCCATATTTTTGCAACTCTTACAGGATCGTTAGAATAAATAGTTTCATGTTTGATCTTTCCTTGTTTTAATCTTACAGAATTGCCTTGTCTTATATCTATGGCTGGAATCAAAATCATTTTCTTTCCTCTTTTTTATTGCCTTCAAAGCAATAGCGTTCTTGAAGTTTTCTACATATATCGTTTAAACTTATATCTTTATTTTGCATCAAAACAAGAATATGGTAAGTTAAATCGCATATTTCACCAACCAAATCATTTTTATTTTCATTTTTTGCGGCAATAATAATTTCCGAAGATTCTTCTCCAACTTTTTTGCAGATTTTATCAATCCCCTCGCTGAGCAAGTAATTTGTATAAGAATTTTTGACTGGATTTTTTACCCTGCTTAAAATACGCCCCCAAATAGCTTCAAATATATTTTTGGGAGACCTGTAAGAAATTATTTCATTAAAAAAACATGAACCCTATCCTGTATGGCATGCAACACCAGCCTGTTCCACCAAAATCAAAAGAGCGTCGCCATCGCAATCTAAATATATGCTTTTTACTTTCTGAACACACCCTGAAGTTTCTCCTTTATGCCATAACTTCTTTCTGCTGCGAGAATAAAAATATGTTTCGCCTTTCTCAAGTGTAAGGTTATAGCTTTCTTTGTTCATATATGCTAGCATTAATATTCTTCTTGTTTTGTAATCCTGAATAATCACCGCAATTAAAGGCGTTTTACTAAAATCTATCATTGTTATATCCTCTTCTTATAGGGATTCTATTTTTAATCATTTCTCGTTTTATATCATATATAGTTGTGGCTTTATAATGCAGTAGAGACGCTACTAAAGCACCAGAACACTCTGTTTTGTTAAACATATCAACAATATCAAACACATTTCCACACCCTCCGCTTGCAATAATTGGCATATTTATGCACTTTGTAACTTTTTTCAACGTTTTAATATCGTATCCTATTTTTGTTCCGTCTGTGTTTATTGACGTAAGCAAAATTTCTCCTGCGCCTAAATTTCCGCATTTTTTGACCCAATCGGTTAGTTTGATGCCAGTATTAAGCCGCCCGCCGTTTATAAACACGTTTTCTCCGTCACTATCAATGGCAACAACAACGCATTGTGTTCCAAATTCTTTTACCGCTTGCAAAATAATATCTGGATTTTTTACCGCTGCGGTGTTTATAGAAACTCTATCTGCACCCAAACGCAAAATCCTGCGAAAATCTTTTATTGAGCATATACCTCCGCCGATTGTTAATGGTATTCTTAATGCCAATGCCGCTCTTTTTAATATCTCGCCTGCTATAGCGCGATTTTCGCATGTAGCTGAAATATCCAAAAATACTATTTCATCGGCTCCCTGTTTTTCATATTCCTTTGCAAGAATAACAGAATCTCCTATATCTGTTAGATTTGAAAAATTAATGCCCTTTACAACTTTCCCATCTTTTATATCCAAACATGGAATTATTCTTTTTTTAAGCATTTATATCCCTCTATATAACAATGCCATTTCCTCAAAAGTTTAAGTCCGTATTCTCCACTTTTTTCAGGGTGGAATTGAAAACCAGTTACATTTTTGTATTTGACTATAGCCGGTATTCTAATTCCACAATAGTCTGCATAAGAAACTATATGCTCAGACGCAACGTTTGCCATATATGAATGAACAAAATATACGTCTTCTCCAGTATCCAAATCGTTCCAACCTATATGAGGAAGTCTTGCATTAACAGGTATTTTTATAACTTCACCTTTTATAAACCCCAAACCTTCGGTTTCTGCGCCTTCATAACTTCTTTCAAATAAAATTTGCATTCCTAAACATATCCCCAAAATAGGTTTATCAATATTCTTTAAAATATCAAATAGTCCTACTGCTTTTAAATTTTCTATGGCAGTTTTAAATGCGCCAACTCCGGGTATAATAATCGCGGTACATAAAGCCACTATTTTGGTATCGTTTGTTAATTTAGCTTCAATGCCTATTTCTCTGCAAGCTGACAATAAGCTTGCTATGTTTCCGGCTTTATAATCAATAATTGCTATCACTTATATAACTCCTTTTGAAGAATTTACCCTGTTTCCAACTTTCTCAACCGCATGCCCTAATGTACGACCAAAACCTTTGAAAATAGCTTCTGTTATGTGATGAGCATTTTTGCCGTATTCAAGATTGACGTGAAGCGTTATTGCTGCATTTACAACAATGGCTCTAAAAAACTCTTCAACTAATTCAGTTTCAAAATTTCCTATGCGTTCAACTGGGAAGCTCGCATTAAAAATCAAATAACCGCGCCCTGAAATATCTAAATTCACATTAACTAACGCTTCATCCATAGGTAAAAAACAACCGCCAAACCGAGCTATTCCCTTTTTATCTCCTAGAGAATTTTTTAAAGCTTGTCCAAAAACTATGTCAATATCTTCAATAGTGTGATGCGCACCGGCATTTAAATCCCCTATACAAAAAAGTTTAATGTTAAAGTTAGCGTAAAAAGCTAAAACATTAAGCATATGGTCAAAGAAACCAATTCTACTACTTCCTTTAAATTCACCTGTTCCGTCCAGATTTAATTTCATTTCTATTTTTGTCTCTTTAGTATTGCGCTTAATTTCATATATTCTCATTTATAATTCCTTTTAAAACGAATATTTGCTGCAATTGCGTGAGCGTCTAACCCTTCTAACAAAGCAAAAGACATAATGTCTTCTTTAAATTCCGACACTACATTCTTCGGATAATAACTATACGAGGTTCTCTTTACAAAATCATATACTCCTAAAGGCGAAGCAAATCTTGCCGTACCTGATGTTGGCAATACATGATTAGTTCCGCCAATATAATCGCCAAGCACCTCAGGAGAATTTTCTCCCAAAAAGACTGCTCCAGCATTTTTAACTTTAGCTAGCATTTCCAAAGGGTTTTTGGTCATTATCTCTAAATGCTCCGGAGCAATTAGGTTTGATATTACAAAAATATCGTCAATAGATTTTGCTATGATACATATTCCATTATTTTTTAACGCATTTTTTGCTATTTTTTTGCGTTTAAGCTTTGGGAGCTGTAACTCTAACTCCCTTTTAACTTTTTTGTATAAGCTCAAGTCAGTTGTAACTAAAATACTCCTTGATATTTTATCGTGTTCAGCTTGGCTTAGGAGGTCCGCCGCAATATATGCCGGGTTAGCACTAGAATCTGCAGCTATTAAAATTTCCGAAGGTCCTGCTATCATGTCTATATCAATTACTCCAAACAACAGTTTCTTTGCAGTTGCCACATAAACATTGCCTGGACCTACTATTTTGTTTACTTTTGGAATATTACGGGTGCCGTATGCCGCTGCTGCAACAGCTTGCACACCTCCTATCTTATAAATTTCAGTTATACCACAAACTGCAGCTGCAGCTAAGATAAAATTTTTAATTTTTCCATCCGATTTTACAGGCGTAAACATGACGACATCTCTAACTCCAGCAAGTTTTGCAGGAACCGCATTCATTAAAACTGTCGAAGGATATGCCGCTGAGCCGCCCGGCACATAAATACCTACGCGTTCTAAAGGTCTTATAATTTGCCCCATAATAACGCCATTTTCTTTATAGATAGAGTAAGAATTTTCTATTTGTCTTTTATGAAATTCTTCAATTTGCAGTTTTGCCCTTTTAAAAACATACAATATATTTTTATCAACTGCCTTCAATGCGCTCTCTATTTCTTCATTTTTTACCTTTATATTTCTGCCGTTAAAGCCATCAAACTTTTTTGCATAAGAAAAAACTGCTTTGTCTCCAAGACGACGAATATTACTGATTATTTTTTGAACAGAGTTTTCTATCTTATTATCAGGTGCATTTTTTACTGCAAATTCTTTTGGATTATATTTAACGAGCTTTAACATATGTATTTCCTCAACTTTTCTGTAAAATTATTTAACGATTTTAATCCAATGCTACCAGAGTTGCCTACAAGTACTGCGCTTATATCACAAATCTTTTCTACAACACCTAATCCATTGGCTTTTAACGTATCGCCGCTTTGAACAATATCAACTATACCATCGGCAATATTTAAAATAGGGGCAAGTTCAACTGAACCTTCTATCTTTATAATCTTTGGATATTTATTTTTTTTTTTTTGCAAAAAACTTTCTTGCGACATTTGGATATTTTGAGGCTATCACATTTGCAGTTTTAAAATATGAAAACCCAGCTAAAGCAAAATAACACTTCCCGATTTTTAAATCCAATAATTCGTTGTAAATTTCGCCATCATTTTCAATAATTGCATCTTTGCCAACAACTGCTAAATCTACAATATCTAAATCTATGAATCTCAAAGTATCATTTGACTTTGAGAATATAAACTCTATGTCGTCTTTTGATTTTATAAGCAAACGCCTTCCTTTATTGCGAATTGATCCGCTATCAAAACCTGCCCTGCTAAGTAATCCGACAAACTCATCTTCAATACGTCCTTTTGTGACTGCAATTCTAAGCATTATAATTGTCTCCTATAATTTCAAAAAAAAGCCAGGTAGGCTAAACAACAACCTACACGGCTAAAAACTTCTATAGCAATAGCAATGTAGGCGCAAGCAACACTTGCGCCCACATGAATTTCATGTTTCAGCGCAAATGTCGCACATCATGATGATGTAATATTGCAAACATTGCTTTGTTAAACATTTAATCTATCCAATTATTTAATTTTACTTCTTGCGCAGAAGTATAACCTTTATTTTAAAATTTGTCAAATTATAAATTTATGTTTATCTGTTTATCATTTCCATAGCTTTAATGCAATGCTGCCATAAACAACAACTCCAGGCATTGGATATCCGCCAATTATTTGATATTTAGAATCAGTTATATTAAAAACTTTTACCCAAGTCGTTATATAATAGCCTGTAACAGATAATCTTGTTTTGGTTTTGGAATATTCTATTATTCTATTCCCAAATCGCTTGATAGTCCTTTTTCATGTTTTAAATCAGGATTACTCCAAACTGGATAATATAAATCTATAAATGTCGGGGCACGCCACACTTTTCCGGTTGTTCCTGAAAGTTTGATATTATCATCTACACCGTAAATAACGGCAACCGATGAAACAACAAAAAATAAGCAGCATATTAAAAATAAAGTTTTCATCAAAATTAAGCTCCAACAACTTCAAGACTAATTCTTTTTAGCTCGGCGTCAACTTTTAAAACTCTTACTTTAAGAGTTTCTCCGACAGACATAAATTCGTGCGGATTTGAAACAAATTTTGAGCTTAATTTTGAAATATGAACAAGTCCGTCCTGATGAACACCAATATCTACAAAAGCTCCAAAATTAGTAACATTTGTAACCGTACCATCCAAAACCATATTTTCCTTTAAATCTTCCAAAGTATTTATTTCATCACTGAACTGAGCAGTTGAAAAGTCTTTTCTCGGATCAACACCTGGCTTTTTCAATTCTTGTATAATATCGCTTAAAGTTAAAAGTCCTACTTCGGAAGTAACGTATTTTTTGGAGTCAATTTTTTTAATTAACTCCTCATTTCCTATCAAGCCTGCAACGTCAACAGATAAGTCAGCAGCCATTCTCTCAACAATAGGATAATTTTCAGGGTGGACTGCAGAATTATCAAGAGGGTTTGTTCCACCCGCTATCCTTAAAAACCCTGAGCATTGAGTAAAAGTTTTTTCACCAAATAAAGGAATGTTCATTAATTCTTTTTTGTCTTTAAACGATCCTTTCTTTGCTCTATACTGAACAATATTTTTAGCAACTATTCTGCCAATACCGGATATGTATGACAAAAGTTCAGTTGACGCAAAATTTAAATTTGCTCCGACATAGTTCACTGCAGATTCAACCGTATCATCTAACTGTTTTTTTAGCTGCATTTGATTAACGTCATGCTGATACTGACCTACACCTATGGATTTTGGATCTATTTTTACAAGTTCTGCCAACGGATCTTGAAGCCTTCTTGCTATACTTATCGCTCCTCTAACAGTTACATCTAAATCTGGAAATTCTTGGGAGGCAAGTGGCGACGCAGAATATACCGATGCACCTGCTTCGCTTACAGTTACAACTTTAGGTGTTAAGTTATTTTTTTTCAAAATAGCTCTTACAAAATTAATTGTTTCTTTTGAAGCAGTTCCGTTTCCAACTGCAATAAGCTCAACATAATATTCTTCTATTAAATCTACTAATATATCTTCCGCTTCTTTCACTCTTGAAGCAGGTTCATGAGGGAATATTGCATGATACTCTTTAAAATTTCCGTTTGTATCTACAACTACAACCTTGCAGCCTGTCCTAAATCCCGGGTCTATGCCCATAATAACTTTATGCCCAGCAGGAGGAGCAAGCAAAAGATTTTTAGCGTTTGTAGCAAATACATTTATGGCGTCTTTGTCGGCAACTTCCATTTTTGCCAAGAATATTTCCACTTGCAATGACGGATAAATATGCCTATCGTAAGCTGTCTTTACAGAAGCAAAAAGCTCCGGATAAAAAAGCGACTTATTATTCTTTGCTACTTTTGCAAGAATCATGTCAGTAGCTTTTTCATCATCAATAATTATTTTCCATGATAATACTTGCTCTTTTGAACCTCGCCTTATGGCAAGAAGTCTGTATCCCGGAATAGTTTTCAACGGCTCATTATAATCATAATACATATCGTATTTTGTTTTTAAGTTTTCTGCCGCTTTTGTCGCTTTTGAACGAATAATTCCCGTAGAGGCTATAAAATTTCTTAACATTTCTCTTATATCAGCATTATCCGAAAGCTGCTCGGCAATTATGTCTATTGCACCAGACACAACTTTATCTATCGTATCTATGCCTTTTTTAGGATTGAGATATTTATTTATAACTTTTACCCTGTCCTCTTTCATAGATAGTTTCTGCTCCATAATTTCTATAGCAAGAGGCTCAAGTCCGTTTGCTTTTGCAATTGTAGCCTTTGTCTGGCGTTTAGGTTTATAAGGTAGATAAATATCTTCTAGCTTTGCTTTTTCCTTACATTCTTCAATTTGTTTTTTTAGTTCTGACGTAAGTTTTTTTTGATCTTCAATACTTTTAAGAACTGTCTCTTTTCTTGTCTCAAGTTCAATATAATATTGCAGTTTGTCAGCAATGTCCCTTACGTTAATTTCTGTGAAATTCCCAGTTTTTTCCCTTCTATACCTTGATATAAACGGGACAGTGTCTCCATCGCTTAACATAACTACTGTGTTTCTTACTCCTGTTTCAGATAAACTTAAATCCGCTGAAATCCAATCTATTATTTTTTCTCCGCTCATCGCTCACTCCTTATTGAATTGATAAATAGAATAACTGTGCTTACTGCGATACACTACAAGTTACAACAAAAACTTAAGCAACATAGATTCAGCGGATTTGTGTACAATGACAACAAAAGCAGACACCCGATTATAACCTCAGGTGTAAAGCGCACAAATTAAAGTACGGATTTTCAAGGGAAATAAGGGTAAAATTATTATTTCTTTATGTTTTCAATTTTGCACTTCTTTACAAGACATCCTGCTTGACATTTTAGAGCGCGTGTATTATTTGCGCGGCTCCACGTGTATTGTGACTGAAACATTTTCAAGTTTTGAAAAAATCCCAGCCTTCAAATCTCTCGTTATTTCATGAGACCTATATACCGTCATTTGAGAATTTACAAATATATGGAATTCTACAAATCTCTTGTTGCCGGATTTCCTAGTTTTCAAAGCGTGAAAACCAGCAATATCATCGTTAGACTTTATAATACTTTCAACTACAGCTACTTCATTCTTAGGAAGACTTACATCAAACAAATCCTTTGCTGATTTTATTACAAGATTCCAAGCGGCTTTTGTTATCATAACCGCAATTATAAAAGCCGCAAAAGAATCCACCCAATAAATATTTAACTCTGGAAACAACCATTCCGCACTAGTTATTACAACTAGCGCTGCCATTACTCCAACTGAAATATAAACGTCAGTTCTTAAATGCCATGCGTCGGCTTCTGCAGCTAAAGATTTGTTTTCTTTCGCAACCGCAAACAATTTTTGAGAAACAAAAAAAATTTACAACAACAGATATTAACATTATAATAACGCCAATTATAGGAGTACCTAACGGCTCAGGACTCAAAAGCTTTTCAGCAGCATGATAAACTATGTAAATTGCTGCTGCAAAAATTAACAACCCTTCAATAGTACCAGAAATATTTTCAAATTTACCGTATCCATACTGATAGAACCCGTAATTATTCCTGTAATAAATTTCCCCAGTGTCAAAACTGTATTTGACACGACAGAAAATTTTACAATTTTATATGTTTCGTTTTTTTGCACTTAACACCTCACGAAGCAGATACAGATTCTAATTCTGCAATTATCAATCCTATCTGGCTATCTAATTTAAAATAGCAAGGCAGCCTTCTCTTATCATCGCCAACCCAAATTGACATTCTACCACTTAAACCTAACTCTTTAGAATTTCCTTCAAAAAAAGGCTCTATTACAAAACAATAAAACTCGCCTAATTTTATTTTAATTTTTTCTTTTCTTAAAACTTTAATTGTTAACGAATATGACATCTCTCCAGAATGAATTTTTAAATAATAAATATCACCGAGCTTTAAAGCTAAACTCCTTATGCTGTAAACTGCAGCCAAAATATCTTGAGTGTGACTTGCTGTTGTTCCTCTTCTAACTTCTCCTTGGATTCGTAGTTCATATGTTTGTTCAATGGGATTAAAAATAATTAATTCTTCTTTTGTTTGCCCGTTCTGCTTTATTGTTGACTTAAACTCAAACGAGGCTTTGCTTTCTTCATCAAACAAAGATTCAAACACTGCATTAAGATCAAAAAGAGAGCTTAAAAAAGGTTTTGTCGCAACACGTAGAAATGCATTATACGCTTTTCTTCCATTTATATTTTTTAAACTTTTTGTTTCAAGTATGGCATTACCTAAATTCACAGAATTCCAGCTGACACCATAAGTCAATTTTTCATTTATCGGAAGTTTATACTTGCCAAGTTTTGTCCAAAAAGGTATTTTATTAAAAGTATCATTTTTATTTTGTGCAGAACAAAAAATCGGAAATAACATAAATGTCACTGCTATCAGAGTAATAGTTAATTTAGTTCTTTTTCGCATCTTTAATTATTAAACTAACCGCCTCTTTTAAAGTTTTACACACAGCCATAGGTTTAATTTTTTCTTGCGCTATTTTTGTCTGCTGTTTTTTACCATGTCCCGTAAGAACCAAAATACCTTTACCTCCTGTATTGTATCCAAGCAAATAATCTTTTATGCTGTCACCAACTGTATAAGATTTTTCAAGGTCTATATTAAAATCTTTAGCGCTTTGCAAAACCATTCCCGGCTTTGGTTTCCTACAATTACAAGAATCTTCATCAATATGCGGACAATAATAAATAGCGTCTACTTCAGCTCCAGCTTTTTTAAGCAAAAATACAAATCTTTCATGGATTTTTTGCAAATCCTGTTCGGTAAACATTCCTCTTGCAACTCCAGATTGATTTGTAACTATAATAACCTTAAAACCTACTGCGCGCAATCTGTTTATACTATCTGCCGCATAAGAGTAAAGCTTTACTTGCTCAAGCGAACTTAAATAATTTTTATCAAAAATAACTGTGCCGTCGCGATCTAAAAAGACTGCAGGCACTTTAATATTGCTTTTTCCCATTGTTCTTTTCCTTTTATAAACTGTGGCTTAATCATAAGAACAGAAATTTTTTCTTTTGTTTTAGCATCAACATTTTGTAATTTAACTGCGTCTTTAGCAGTTACAACAAAGTAAGCATCTTTCTCCTTTTGAGAAATCAACTTATTTAATTCATAGTTGTCGTATTGGCTGTGGTCTCTTAAAATTATACTATCTTTTAAAGTTATACCGGATTTCTCTATAGAATTTTTAAAGCCTTGAGAAAAACCTGTCGCGCTTAAAGAATAAACTTTAGATTTCTTTAAAAGTTCAACATTAAAATCTGTTTTTAAATCAATTTTTTTGTATTTAAAATCACCGTAAAATGTTAAAACCGCTTCCTTTCCTGACAACTCAAACAGCCTTTTTTCAAGTTTATTAACATTGCCTTTTGAAACCATATCGCAATTGGTAACAACTATAACATCAGCCCTCTTTAGCGATTTAGGTTTTTCCCGCAAGATTCCAGAAGGAATAAGCATACCATTTCCAAAAGGATTAGCAGCATTGATGCAAACTATATCTAAATCTCTTTTTATTTTCCAATGTTGAAATCCATCATCTAAAACATAAACGGCTGGATTTGCTTCAGAGCCAAACATTAAAGCATTGTTATATCTGTCAGCACCAACAATAACAATTGTCTTCGGTACGCTTTTTGCTATCAGGAGAGGTTCATCACCGCTTGCTATAGCACAAACATCTGACGCACCATTTTTCAAAAGCATTGGAATTTTAGCTTTTCTTAAATAACCACGCGTTAAGACTGTAGATTTGAATTTATTTACCGCAAGGAACTCCAACAACTCTATGACTATCGGAGTTTTACCTGTACCGCCATAAGTTATATTTCCTACACTTATTACAGGTTTAGGCAGCGTTTTGGCAGTAGTAAATTTTCTATCAGCTTTTAATAAAACGGCATAAATTAAAGAAATTGGATATAAAGCAACTTTTAAAAATTTGAGCATTTATTTTCAAGTTCCCAAAGCTTTATGTACTTCATCAATGTATAGAAGGACGAATACAATAATGCAACTATAAGCCCTGTCAGACCGTCAAGAAACCCCTTCTTTATTATATACATCTTAAAAAACATAACGCTTGGATTTACAAATAGATTTAAAATTTTAAATTTTTTCCCACCTTCAAACATTTCTTTTGAACGCAAATCAGTATAAAAGTCAGACTTTTTAACAAATTGTTTTATACTGTCGTATGGATAATGGAGAATATCTCCTTTAAAATAAACTTTTTCGCCGTTGTATTCAATGTCTTCGTGAACTAACTGGTCTTTATATTTCATTTTATTCTTGTTGAATAAAACAGGGTGCCTGTAATCTGGATACCAACCTGAATGCAGTATCCATCTGTTTATAAACTTACTCTTTCTTGGAGCGATAAAAACATCAGCTCTTGGAGTATTTTTAAGCTCTTGTTCTATTTCTTCTTTTAATTCAGTAGTAATTCTTTCATCGGCATCAAGACATATAACCCAGTTATTAGAACATTGGGTTAAAGCAAAGTTTCTCTGCTTGCCGAAATATTCAAATTTGCTCTGAACCACTTTACAGCCTATACTCTTTGATATTTCAACAGTAGAATCTGCGCTGAAATCGTCAACAATTACAATTTCGTCAGCCCATTTAAGGCTTTCTATACATTCTCTTATATGTTTTTCTTCGTTTTTTGTCAGAATGTAAGCGGAAATATTTATCATTTGCCCGCCTAATTTAAATTGAATTTTCAAATAGATTTTTAGAAAGGACTACACTTATTTAGCGACTAGGACCAAGAATATTATAATATTTATAAACTGAAAATCCAACATCATCATTGACATGCCCTTATCTGATTATATCATTTAGAGTGTTCTGGAAAACGCAATTATTTGAGTGTCTTTAACTTCTTATAAAACTATAACGCCAAAGACAAAATTCTTTTGTCTATATCAGACGACAATCTTAAATTTAGTAAGAAAACTCAGAAAATGTCCCTCCCTTTTTTCTTATTTTCACTATTAAATCTTACCTTTCTTCCTTAATCAATAGACTTAAGCCTTACAGTTTTTATGAAAAATTTACAAATTTATGAAACCCTAATAAAAAATTTCAGTATAAACAAGATAGGAAGTAAAAACCTGTAAAGGATACGTTTTACGAACGGCATAATAAAGAAATTTATGTGTTTAGCATTATCCTTTGCTTTCTTAGTACTGTCTTCACAAGCAGAAGCTGTTGACAGTGGCGTAATTACAATAGGGAAAGGCGGATGTATGTATTCTCAAAGCTGGACAGGCTTTGCAAGTCTTTCAATTATAGAGAAGCTACTAGATTTTTTATACAAGGAGATATCTCTCCAATCACACTGGAATGCGCTATTTTTAAAAATATAGCGCTGGCAATAGGATATGATAGACTACGAGGAATATTTACGATTAAAGAAGCTATCTCTTCTGGTAATATATCTGGTAATATAATAGAAGGATTTGCTTATTTGTCCAAGGGGTATGAACTCACCAAAGAGCATAATCTGTTTATTGGTATGAGCAAACTTTTAGCTCTAAGCTACGCAGACAAAGTTTCTCTCCCTAAACTTATTGAACCATTGGTGGATATTTCTCCTCTTTACCACACTAATAAAGACATATTCTATAAGTTCAAAGGTAGTATTAAAATTATAGAGGGTAGTGTGACACTTATGAGTTTTGCAAGACTAATTACCTATTCTGGTGGACTTCTAAGCGCACCGACCATCCCAATCGTAATCTTAGTATCCGTTTCCTTTATTTTTTGTTACTCTATGTTGTTTGAAGTACCAAAAAGCGTTAATAGTGACGATCCCATAATAATGACTACGATATCCAGCAACCGAAAGAGTTTAGCTTTAGAATTCTTTGAGACTGCTACTTCTAACTTTTACGAGGCTGAGGAGTACTATTCTGAAGAAAATGGTAAAAAAAAGCAATATCTTCATATAGGAACGCATTTAAGTACTATAAGGAGTGTGGTTCAACGTTGGAAGATACAGAAAAGGATATCAAACCACTTTGTGAATCTATGGGACGCTCATGCTTAAAGAAGATTAAGAGTTTGATAAAGGATCTAAAAGATAAAGTATTTAAGATCCTTAATGATGAACCTGATGAACAAAAGGGTTCTCTTACATATCTTAACTGCTGGAGGATAGTACGCAGTGCTGAAAATGAAGTGCAAATAAAAGATGCGTTAATATACTATAAAAAATACAAGAAGAAACTTTCTCTTATCACTCTTATCAATGCTAGGACATAGTAACAATAATATTCAATTGGAACAAATAATAGATCAGTTGTAGAGATTTAGCCTAACAAGATAATTTAGATTTTCAATTTTAACGACAAAAATCCTAGATTATACGCGCAAAATAACAAATGTCAGACATAGTCTATGGACTACAATAAAAATACTATTTATTCGTCAGCTTCATTCTGCGAAGAACGTTTTCTTAACAAATGATTTAAAATCTTCTTTCTTAAACGCACAGAAATTGGAGTTACCTCTACAAGCTCATCAGGAGCAATATATTCTACCGCTTGTTCAAGGTTCATAATTCTTGGAGGCGTAAGCATAGGAGCGTCATCAGCACTTTTACTTCTCATATTACTTAGCTTTTTAAGTTTGTAGGGATTTACAACTAAATCGTTTTCTCTTGAGTTCTGTCCTACTATCATACCTTCGTAAACTTCAACTCCAGGTCCTACAAAAAGCTGACCGCTTATTTGAAGATTGTCTAATGCGTAAGCCGTAGTCTTCCCTTGCTCTTTAGCTATAAACACACCGTTTGTTCTTAAATCCGCAACATTAACTTTAGGCATATAATCGTAAAAACTGTGATGCATTATGCCTTGACCTCTAGTACTTGTTAAAAACTCATTTTTAAAACCTATCAAAGCTCTTGAAGGAATTATATATTCAAGACGGATTCTGTTTTCGCCTTCGCTTACCATATTTTCAAGCTTTGCAGAACGTTTTCCTACAAGCTCAAAAACAGCACCTTGGTATTCGCTTTCTATATCTAATGTAAGAAATTCCATAGGTTCACAGAGCTTACCATCTATTTCTTTATAAATAACTTCCGGCGAAGAAACAGAAAGTTCAAAACCTTCACGTCGCATGGTTTCAATTAAAACAGTTAAATGCAGCTCCCCTCTTCCAGAAACTTTAAATCTACCTTCACCTTCAAGCACTTCTATTTTTAATCCCACATTTGTTTGAGCTTCTTTTTCAAGCCTTGCTTTTATGTGCCTACTAGTTAAAAACTTTCCTTCACGCCCTGCAAAAGGAGAATCATTTATAAGAAAGTTCATTGAAACAGTCGGTTCATCTATGGAAAGACGAGGCAACGGCAATATATTATCCACATTACATACAGTATCGCCGACTTCAACACCTTCAAGCCCTGCTATAGAAACTATATCTCCGGCTTTTGCTTCTTCAACTTCTTGCTTGCCAAGCCCATAGAATTTATCTATGCGAACAGCTTTTGTTATTTTTGGAGAATCAACATTTTGCTCATTTACAAGAGCTATAGTCTGTCCTTTTTTAACAGATCCGTTTAAAATTCTTCCTATACCAACGCTTCCTAAAAAGTTGTTATAGTCAAGCATTGTTATCTGCATTTGTAACGGTTTGTTCTCGTCAGCATCAGGAGGCGGAACATGGGACATAATCATCGCAAACACAGGCTCTATATCTTTGCCTTTTGTGTTCATATCCGTACTTGCCCAGCCTTCGCGTCCGGAAGCATAAAGTATAGGAAAATCAAGCTGTTCATCAGTAGCACCTAGTTTCATAAACAAATCAAAAACGTTATCTACTACCGCACTTGGAGCTGCGTTTGGTCTGTCCATTTTGTTTATAACTACTATAGGTTTTAATCCCAATGCTAAAGCTTTTCTCAAAACAAATCTTGTTTGCGGCATAGTCCCTTCAACAGCATCTACCATAAGTATAGCGCCATCTACCATTTTCAACGCCCTTTCAACTTCGCTACCAAAGTCTGCGTGTCCTGGAGTATCTACTATATTTATGGTGTTTCCTCGGTAATTTACTGAAGTGCATTTTGCAAGAATTGTAATCCCCCTCTCCCTTTCAAGAGGATTAGAGTCCAAAACCATATCTTGAGCTTCATCATTTTTAACAGTGAACTGACCTGAAAACTTTAACAAAGAGTCTATTATTGTAGTCTTACCATGGTCAACGTGAGCTATAATTGCAACATTTCTTACATCATTTCTTTTCATACTTTGTCCTGTTTATCAAAAAACGACCTTCACAACTGGTCGTTTTAC
The DNA here is from genome assembly GCA_031278115.1 of Endomicrobium sp. Next base: position 22,792 of record JAITKZ010000041.1, on the reverse strand, counting down.
CTTTTTGTAATTGTACAATTTTTACAACGTTTTGTCATTGAGGAATAAATTATTTTATAGGACAATAATATTGATATGCGAAATTCTTTAGTTGCTAACTTTATATCACAACAGATATGCCAACCTTAACAAACCAACTAAACCTTCTCTTTTTCCTACGTAAGACTCTCCGCTTAACTCCATTCTAAAATTACCAAATTCAATTTTTATTCCAAACTCTCCTGTAAATGACATTATAAATCGGAGCAACTTAAAACTGCTCCGTGATCCTAGTCTTAATCTACTTGAAGTTACTTTGCCAAAATCTATTGTATCTTTGGTAACAAGTTTTGCTTCTTTAGATTCTTGACGCACACGCAACCACTTGAAGTACCCCTCAAGATCTAAAATCTTTGATATATCCGCAACCTATATGTCATCCATAATACGTTCCATCCATATCAAATTTATAACTTCTGTTTCAATATCTTTATTACTTACCTTGAGTCTGTTTTCCCAATCTTTGCAGAACATTCTAAATATATCTCATCTATTATTTTTTTCCTGCATCATCCTTTAATTCCACAGTCCAAACCTTCCTAAAATTCCTATTCCCATATATTGTGGTTTCCCTCTTGCTTCTGTTTATCCAGATAAATTCCCGAATATTGTGTTCTTGTTATAACTTGTTTTTATTCTATATTCGCCTCCGCCATGTTCTAAGAAGCACTCCAAAACTAACTTTTCCAGAAACCTCTTGCCGGAAAAGAACCATCAATCATAAGCTCCTGAACCGTTTCCAGCAACATAGCTACTGATATCAACTGTGTTTGAAAAACTATGTTCAAGTAAACAAATTATAAAAGCAATAAAACCAGTACTTAAAATAAGTACTTTTAGAACTGCTCTTTTTAAAATTATAAAAGAATCATAGCTTAGAAATATTTTCAATATTCCCCCATAGCTTTCAATTCTTAAAGGAAGTGAGAAGTTCGCTGGAAGAAGAATTCCTCATACCTTTTGTGTAAAGGTATATATAAGGGACAAAAAAAACAAAGCAAGAACTAATGCAAAAGATAAACCTCCAACAACGGCTATTGCCATAGGCTGGTTAGTAGAACCGCCACCGCCAAAACCAACGGCAAGCGGAATAAGACCTGTAATTGTTGTAAGAGTGGTCATCGTGATAGGTCTTATATGATTGACAGTAACTTCAACAACATTCTTTTTTAACGTCAAAATGTCTGGACGATTGCCATCAGCTTTTTTTAATTCTTCATCGTACATAATGTTAAATCTATCAACAAGCAAAATAGGAATATTAACCACGTTTCCTACAAGCATTATAAAACCAAGCATTGAAATAGAATTTATTGATTGCCCTGTAACAAATAATACAAATGCAGCCCCTACAACTCCTAGAGGAACAGTAGTCATAACTATTATAGGTTGAAATAAAGATTCAAATTCTGAAGCCAAAACCATGAAAATAATTATAACTCCAAGTCCTAATGCAAAAGAAACCTGAGACAATGCTTCTTTCATGGCAAGCATTTCACCGGAAATAACGCGATGAACATTTTCATTGTTGTATCTTGCGTCAAGTATTGTTTGTATTTCTTGAACAGCTTTTGAAAAATTGCCCTTAACATTAGCTGAGAGCAAATATGTTCTCTCCCCTTCTATTCTTTTAATTGAAGGAAGAGTTTTTACAAAATTAGCCTGAGCTATTTGTTTTAATTGTATTGTCATGCCCCATTGAGAATATGCGGTCATTTCCATAACTTTGCTGAGTTTGTCTCTATCTTCAGGACGCATTCTTACTCTTACATCCATTTCATCGTCTTTTCTTTTAAGTTTTGTGGCAATATACCCTTTGATAGCTGCCAAAGTCATGGCGGAAATATCTTGAGTTGAAAGTCCGAATGAAAGATGCTCTCTCTCTGTCTATCGTGAGTCTCAATTCAGGCACTTCATCAGGTGGGTCAAGTTTTATACCGTAAAACTGAGGCATTTTTTCCATAATATCGCGAATTCCATCGGAAGCTTGTTTAAGTATAGACAAATCACTTCCTCTTATTTCTATCATCAAGCCTGAAGCAGCGCCTACACCCGAGCCGAATAACCCCTGCTGCGTCATAAATTCGGTTTCTAATCCTTTAATGTTAAATTTTCTTATTTCATTTGATATGTCTGCTACAAGTTCGTCAGTAGAAATTCCTTCTTTGTGTAGTCTTCCTACAATTCTTGACTGGTACGTTCCAAGAGATTCTATAGCGGCAACACCGGAATCGTCTCCAGTTGAACCAACGCTAACAGAAATATCGTTAATTTCCGGATACTGCGAAATCAGCTTCTCTATTCTCTTTGTAGCTGCATTTGTAGCTTCTAAAGGAGTATCTGGAGGCATTATTATGTTTAAAGTAAAGCGTCTTTCATCTACTTTTGGCATAAAAGCTTTGGGAATTAGAGCAAAACAAACTACGCCAACGATTGTGTAAATGAAAGTCATAGACATTATCTTACCGATTTTATAATCCAAAACTTTCTTGAACGGCGGCGTAAAATATTTATTTATTGAGTCCATGCCTGCAGTAATAGACTGCTTTGACAAATCAGCTGTAAGTGCAAGACGCGGAACAAGAAAAAGAGCCGTAAATATTGACGATACAAGCGAAAATGAAATTGTTAGTGCTAGTTGTTTAAAAAGCTGTCCTATCATACCTGCGACAAAAACAAATGGTATAAAAATAGCTAAAGTTGTAAGAGTAGAACTCATAATAGGAGCAAGCAAGCTGCTAGTAGCTCTATAAATTCTTTCTTTTATTGGGAATACTTTTAAGCCTGTGGAACTGCATAAGAATATTTTCAAGCACTACGTTTGAGTTGTCAATAACCATTCCTACTCCAACGGTAAGACCACCTAAAGACATAGTGTTTATAGAAATGTCTCCAAAATACATAAAACTTAAAGTGCTGCAAAGAGCCACAGGTATAGCTATGTTTATTATTGTAGACGCTATGAAGCTCTTCATAAAAAAATACAGCAAGATGAACGAAAGTAATATTCCTTGTATTCCATTTGAATATAAATTTGCAAGAGATTCTTTAATAAAGTCGGACTGATCTGAAGTTATTTTTATATCAACATCTTCTGGAATTTTTTCTTTTATATCTTTAAGTTTTTTCTGAACTGCTTTTGATAAATTGATTAAATTTGATCCCGACTGCTGGTAAATGCCAACTGAAATATTTTCACTGCCATTATAACGCGAATACCCTTTTCTGTCCTTAAGGGCTTCTTTTACTTCCGCAATATCTTTTAAAAATATTATTTTATCACCTGTTTCCTGCTTTCTGTTTTTAACTCTTTTTGTGCTGAGAACGTGGTCTATATTATTGTCAACTTTTGAGAAAGAAAGATTGGCTATATCGTCAATGCTTTGAAATTCACCTACAGTCTTAACCAAATATTCATGTTTTTCTTCTTTTATTGTACCTGCGGGATATGTTATATTGGCATTTTCAAGAGAAGCGGCAACTTCAGTTATTGAAACCTGATTGGCAAGAAGTCTTCCTTTATCTATTTCAACAAGTATTTCTTTTTCTTCGCCACCTCTAAGTTCAACTTTTGCAACGCCTTCAAGACGTTCAAGTTCATCCTTTATGTTTCTCTTTGCCATGCGCCTGAGCTCAGCCATTCTTAGATCGGAAGAATCGCCATTTTTATAGCTTACAGAAAGAAGCATAGCTTCGGTTTGAGTAGGATTGTACTTTAAAACAACTGGATCTAGGGCTTCTCTAGGCAAATTTTCTTTTATCAAATCTATCTTTTCGCGCACGTCCATAGCAGCAAAATCCATGTTGGTTCCCCATCTAAATTCGCATGTAACAATGGAAACCCCTTCTTTTGAATTAGAAGAAACTCTCTTAATACCTTTACAGTGCCTGCAGTTTCTTCAACCATTTTACTTATAAGCTTTTCTGCTTCTTCAGGACCTGCGACATTATATCTTGTTACAATAGTTATTTGAGGATATTCCATTGATGGAAACAATTCTTGCGGAATTCTTGTATATGAAATAAAACCCAAAAGTCCAATTGACAAAAATAGCATTATTGTTGTAACCGGTCTGTCTACGGACAATCTCATTATACTCATTTTGTTCTCTCGTAAATATTTATTTATTGCTAAATTTTTATTTTAGGAACATTGGGGATTTTCGCAGGAGAAGAATCTTCACTTGGAATGATAATCCTTGGAATTTTAAATCCGTCTGAATTTGAAACTTTCTTAAATTTTTTAGAACCATGCATTTTAATACCCTTCAAAAAAACGCAAATTATTTAACATTCCATACAAACTTTTCTTTGGATTTTCCATCATATAATATGCTGTAGGAATGATTAAAAGCGTAAGCATTGTACCTGTTAACGTGCCAAAAAGAACAGTAAGGGACATAGATCTCCACATTGAGGCTGCAGTGCAGCATCTCTACTTAAAACCATAGGAAGAAGACCGATAGTTTTCATAAGGAAAGTAATTAGTTCAGGACGAAGCCTTTCTTTGCATGATTCAAATATCACTCTTAAAATATTTGTCCTTCCGACCCGTCTTTGATTTATTTTATCAACAATAATAATTGACCCATAAACAATTGATCCAAATAAAATCATTATGCCTATATATACACCAAGGCTTATCGGTTTTTTAAAAATCCAAAGAGAAAAAGCTACGCCTATTATGCTTAAAGGCAAAGCAAACATTATAAGAAACGGCTGTTTATAAGATTCAAATATTGATGCTAAAACGAAAAAGATAAGAATAACGGTAAGAGCTATAGCAAGCATAAACGAGCCTTGGCTGTTTACCGTTTTCTCATAGTCGCCAGATAGATTAAATGAGTATTCTTTAGGAAAAGTAACAGTTTTAAGAGCAGATACTATTCCTTTTGCTGCAGTTTTCAATCCTATTTTCTCCCTGTTGGCAGTAAGTTGTATAAAACGTCTTTTATTTTTATGCCAAATTTCCTGAGTGGATTTTAGTTCTTCTGCTCTTGCGACCTGCCCAACATAGACAACTTCCTTCCTAGTGTTTATTATTGGAATAAATAACACATCTTGAATGCTTTTCACGCTGCCTGGACGGAGTCTTGCGATTGCTTCTACTTGCTCTCCGTCTTTTCTAAATTTCGTAGCTATAAGACCTCTTAGCTCCGCGTGCAGCGTGTTTCCAAAATAATATGCCGTAAGCCCGAACGAAGAAAGTTTGTTATGGTCTACAAAAAGATTAATTTCAGGTTCATCTTCCCTCATTCTTATTTTTACATCGTTTAAACCTGGAATCTGTTGAAGCCTACCAGAAGAAGAAAATGCAAGCTGTTTTAAAGTATCATAATCCTGTCCATAAAAATCAACGTACATTTCCTTAGAGCCTGAAGTCTCTGAGTCCTGATAGTACACAAAAGCTGGACTATAATCTTCAAAATACTTCCTAAATTCTGCTTTAAATTTATCAGCTTCTTTATATACTCTTACTTCAATAAAAGTGTGCAGTTTTTCTACCTTTGAGGAAACTCTTTCAACGTCTTCTTTAAAAGACATAAGTTTCATTTCCATTTTTTTAACTATCTCATTAGAGACTTCTATACGCGTAGCAGGAGGAAATTGTATTCCTATTCTGAAAGTATTTGTATCGCCGGAATCCATAAATTCAGAGTCCCTGCTCTTTAGAATATGCACGGAAAACAAAAAAAGCAAAAATACAGCAAGCCATACATAAGTTTGTCTTTTAAAAACAAATTTTAGAATTTTACCGTAAATATGCCTTATTTTCATATACCAACCTTGAAACTCTAAAGAAAAATTATTCTGCCATCTATATATTTGCGGAGGCACAAATATCATAGTGCTTATAAGCGACGCTATCAAAGCGAATGTAATTGTAAGACCAAACGGCATATAAAGCTGTCTTATTTCAGGCTCTAAAAATACAAGAGGTAAGAATACTACTATGGTCGTAACTGTAGAAGCAAAAATTGGCTACCAAAGCTCTGCAGTTCCATTTATAACCAGCTCTTCTTTTGTTTTATACGTTCCTCTATGGTGCTGAAAAGATATGTTTTCTATTACCACTATGGCATTATCCATAACATTAGCCATACCCATGGCAAGACCACTCAACGTCGTAACATTAAAAGTCTGTTTTGTAAAATACATCAGTAAAACTGATATTAACAGGCTTAACGGAAGTGTTGTTGCAACTATAATAACGTTTCTGATATTTTTCATGAATAGAAATAGAATTCCTGCAAGCAAAATCGCTCCGACAACAAGCGCTTCACATAGAGAATAAATAGCTTTATTTATGTAATCCGCATCATTTTTTACAACAGTCAAGGCTATTTCGGGATCTATTTCGTATCTTAATTTATTTATGATTCCAACAGCTTCTTTTGCCGTACTTATAGTATTTGCTGCAGTTTCTTTTTGAATGTACATGGAGACTACCGCTTGAACGTTAAGCCTTGAAAAAGACGTTGGCTCGTAAAAAGAATCTTTTACAGTAGCAATATCTTTTATCCTTATTACAGACACTGACGGAGTAATGGCTATACCGGTATTTGCAATATCCTCAACATCGTTATATTCGCCAGTAGCGCTTATTACGTAGCTATTTTTTGCGTCGTCTATATTGCCTGCGGTTATTGAAACATTTGACAAGTTTATTTTTTGAACAACATCAAGAATAGGAAGATTGTAAGATATAAGTTTTGAATTGTCTATGTCTATTAGAAGCTTTCTTTCTCGACCTCCACCGATTTCAACATTAGCTACTCCGGAAACCCTCATAAGTTTTTCTTTAATACTCTTTTCTGCCACATCCCTAAGCTGTTCAGTTGAAAATTTATTAGAACTTAAAGCAACGATGATTATTGGTGCGTCAGATTGTTCAAATTTGGCTATTATGGGTTTTTCAGTTTCTTTTGGAAGTAAATGACCAACAAGAGCAAGTTTTTCGCGTATGTCTACAACTACAAAGTCCGTATTTACACCATGGTGAAAATTTAACATTATATTGGATTCGGACTCTTTTGAGGAGGAAATCATTTCTTTAAGTCCGTTTAGTTCGGAAAAAACCTCTATCAATAATCATAATTTAAGATAAAATATCTTATTCTAACGGTATAGGAATATCGTCTTCTTTTAGTTCTTGGAATTTAACTTTTACGCCATCAGAAAGCTGCCCTTGAGTTTCAACAACTAAAAGCTCACCTAAATTAAGACCTGACAAAACTATAGTTTTCTCACCTACTTTATCGCCAACAGTACAAGGTCTCATTTGTATAGTACCTTCTGTTGGATTAGCGTCAGGGGCAACAACAGGCACAAGGAATGTCGTATCATTTAAAGAAATTATACTGTTTGTCGGAACTAAAACAACATTATGCAACTCTCTTATAAAAATTACTCCTCTTGCAAACATTCCAGAACGCAAAAGACCATCTTTATTTTCAACATTTATTTTTACAGTTGCAGTTCTTGTTCTTTCTTTTACCACAGGAGCAATTTCAACAATCGTACCTTCAAATTCTTTATCAGGGTATGAATCGCTATTAATAGTTACTTTTTGTCCAACTGACATTTTCAAGACATCTTTTTCAGGTATATCAACTTCAAAGTTTGTGCCCTGATCGCTTATAAACTTACACACCACATCTTGCGATGTAACATATTCACCAGACTTTATTATAATCTCGGCAAGAATACCATCGCTTGGCGCCACAAGATTAGTCTTTTGCAAATTCAATTGAGCAAGTTCAAGCTCTGACTGAGCAGATTTCGCACGCAATTCTGCAGATTCTAGCTCAAACTTAGCTTCAAAGAGTTTACTTTCTGCCAAAGCCTTCATCTTAAACATATCTTCATATACTTTATATTTTTCTTTAGCCGACAAATACGCTGACCGTTCGCTCTTGTATCTGCTTTGAGCATAATCAACTTTAGTCATGGCATCTTTAGTGTCCAAAGAACAAATAATTTGACTACTTGTGATTTTATCTCCTTCTTTAAAATTATATTTATTAAGAGGACCTTCTATCTGGAAACGAAGATCATTTTCAACAGCTCCTTTAATTGAACCCATAACTGTATATTTTTCAGTAAAGTCCTCTTTTTTAACCCTCACTACTTTTACTTGTATTATTCCTTGTTCATGGTTTTCTTGTTTAACTTTTTTAACAAGAATAAAATATGACGATATTCCTACGATTATGACAACTAATAATATGCCAATTGTATAAAGCTTTTTCTTAAATTTTTGGGGAGACATGGTTTTTTCGCGTTCAATGTAAAGACTAATTTTGTCAATGATAAGATAGAGGTAGTATTTGAACTTTTCCAATTTTTGTTCCTCCTATTATCTCAACGGCATTAATGTTAACCTTTCCATTTCAGTTACTGAAGCATAATTTTGATACGTAGCTCTAGCATAACCTGAAATAGCTTCAGCGTATTTTAGAGCTTCTTCCATTAAATTAACAGTGCTAACTTCATAAAGAGAATTTTGTTTTTTCATTAAAGCTAACTTTCTTTTTCTGTAAGCTATTTCTTTTTTAAAAGTTCTCGCATTATTTAAAGAATTTACATAATCATTGTATGCTTTTTCTGTATCAAGACTTCTATTTTTAAGAACATCAACATAATCCGCATTCGTTTGATTAAAACCTACTTTGCTTTCTTTTGCATCAACAAAATACCCAAGATCATCTAAAAGAGCAAACTTTATGTCTTGTGTAACAGTGTCAACTCTTTTGCTGGCATCCACAATTGTAGTGGGATCAGTTCTTTCTTTTGTATAAGAAGCTTCTAGCGAGTTCCCCCATAATCCCCATGAAAGTCTTCCTATTACATTCCATGACATTGAAAGCTCTAAAGGTTGCGTTGTAAAGGCTTCACCGCTTTGCCCGTAAAAGCCTTCAACATAAAACTTTGGAATAACTTTTGAGCGATTTATTTTGATCTTCATATCAGCCATATCAGCCTGTACCTTAGCAGTCTGTACCTCCAAGTTGTTAGTTAAAACAAATCTCAATAAATCATCTAAAGAAAAAGAAATTCCAGGAACATCATCTGGAAGAACGTCCAACTCCTTTGCATTTATCTCAACTATATCCGCAACACCAACAACATTTATAAGTTTCTTTATCGCAAAGTTCATGTTTATACGAGCTGCTTCGTACATATCGTAGATTTTATCTCTGAAATGCTCTGCCTCAAGAAGATCAAGCTGCGAAATAGCTCTTGCTTTATATTCTTTTTGCACTTTTTTAAAAAGTGACGAAACTATCTCATTGGCATTTGCCAAAGCACTATATTCCTGTTTTAAAGTAATATACTCATAATAGGCAAGCTTAACTTTTGAAAACAATTCTTCGCGAGTTTTTGTGTAGTTAAACTTCGCAGCAGTAACCATCATAGACTCATACTTGTAAGTACCTCTAGTTCTATATCCCTCATATATATCCCTCATATATAGGCTGAGAGGCTTTCACACCATAAGATTCCGAATTATGTTCGTAGTCATCGTAATTTCCGCTGCCATCATTTTTTAATGCCATAGCAGTTGTCCCTTTAGAAGTTGTGTGTTGAAGCGTAATTTGTGGAAAAAATGACCTTGCCGCACGGATAGTTCTGGAGTGAGCAAGCTGAATTTGTTCGTATGTAACAGCAAGTTTTGGATCGCGAGACTCGGCTATTTTCATACATCTTACCAAAAAGACATCATTGGAAAAAGAACTTCCGACGAATAAAAAGATAGGAACAACTATTGTTAAAACAAAAACGTATTCGCTAAGAATTGTTCTATTTTTAAACAAATTTGTCTCCATTTTTTACAAAATAATAGACAAATAACGCTTTAAGAATAACACAAAACAGCTTTGCTTGTCAATTTTTGATTGTAAACATTAACGCATGTAAAAACCAAGTCTTGCGATGAATCTTTTTATGTAGTCTATAGAATTTTCAGAAATTTTGTTCTTCTTCAATTTAAAAGAATGATGTCTCCCAGACATAAATTCCACGACATCAGAGTAATCTGATATAAATTTTGAAAGGTCTAATCTTGAAAGGTCGCCTTCTTGACAAAAATATAAATAAATATAATTATCGTCTTCTGAAATAGTTTCTATGTTAAATTTTTCAGCAGCAATCCTTAACTTAGCCGCTTCAAACAGCATTTGTGTTTCTTGCGGAATTTTTCCAAAACGATCAATCAATTCATTTCTAACCTTCCCCAATGCATCTTCATTAACAGCATTTGAGAGTTTTCTGTAAAACAAAATTCTTATATTTTCGTCTTCTATATAAGTACTTGGAATCAAAGCATCCATTCGCAAGTCTATGGAAGTCATCTTCTTATCTTCCTTTACCTCAAGAATATATCCTTTAACTTTCCTACCTTCTTCCTCCAAAAGTTTGGTAAACATATCGTAACCGATATCTCTTACAAAACCATGTTGATTTGACGAAAGAATTCCACCTGCCCCTCTTATTTCCAAATCTTTAAGAGCAAGCCTAAACCCAGAAGCTAATTCGCTAAATTCCTTTATAGCTTCAAGTCTCTTAACAGCTTCATCGCTTAGGTTTTTATCTTTGTAAATAAGATAACAGTATGCTTTCTCAGTGCCTCTGCCTATTCTGCCTCTAAGCTGATAAAGCTGTGACAACCCAAAATTTTCAGCTTCTTCTATTATCATGGTGTTTACGGAAGGAATATCAAGTCCCGATTCTATTATTGTAGTCGCAAGCAAAACATCAAGTTCTAAATTCGTAAATTTCCACATTACATTTTCAATGTCTTTTGACTTCATTTTACCGTGTATAACACCAAGCCTAATTCCATGGACAATCTTTTTAATACTTTCAGCTTTTGTTAAAATTGTTTCAACTTTATTGTAAACATAAAAAACCTGACCATTTCTTGATAGCTCTGCTTCTATTATCTTTTTAATCATTTCATCATCATATAAAGAAAGACTTGTTTCTATAGGAAGTTTGCCAAAAGGATGTGTTTCTATCAACGACAAATCCCTAAAGCCTGACAAAGCGGAAGAAAGCGTTCTTGGTATAGGAGTAGCCGAAAGCATCAATATATCTATATTTTTCTTTACAGACTTTATTTTTTCTTTTTGTTTAACTCCAAATCTATGTTCTTCATCAACAATTAATAGTCCCAAATTTTTGAAAGTGACATCTTTTTGCAAAAGCCTGTGAGTGCCGATTATAATATCTACACGACCATCTTCAAGATCTTTTAAAACTTCTTTTTGTTTTAATTTAGTTTGAAATCTGCTTATAACAGCCACTTTTGTAGGAAATATAGAAAGTCTTTGGTGGAACGTATTGTAGTGCTGCTGAGCTAAAACTGTAGTAGGCGACAAAACAGCTACCTGCATTCCTTCTTGAACCACTTTGAATGAGGCTCTAACAGCAACCTCTGTTTTACCAAAACCTACATCGCCACAGACAAGCCTTTCCATAGGATAAGGTTTTTGAAAATCATTGTTAATATCTTCAATTGCTTTTAGCTGATCGGGAGTTTCTTCATATGGAAAAGAATCTTTAAGCTCTTTTTCCCAATTTGTTTGCGGACCGAAAGGTTTTCTCTTGATCAAACTTCTTTGCGCGTAAAGTTTTAAAAGTTCTTTGGCAAATTCTTTTGCAGCTTCGCGCACTCTTGATTTTACTCTTTCCCACGCAAGAGTATCCATAGAATACAACTTAGGTTTTATACCTTCAACGCCAACATATTTTTTTACAGTTTTGATTTCATCAGGCGGAACATAAAGTTTATCTCCGTTTCTATATTCTACACACAAATATTCTGAAACGCTGTTATCGCGGGAAATTGTCTTTAACCCTACATAACGTCCTATCCCATACTTTTCATGAACCACATAATCACCGGCAGAAATTTCCCAAATACCTTCTAACCTTCTGCCGCCTTTTATTTTAGGGAAACTTGTCGGTTTCTTCTTATAAAGCATTTCGCGGCTTGAAATACAAATAAGTTTTTCTTTTTCCAAGCAAAAGCCTTGAGACAAATTGCCAAATAAGAATTCCGGACTTTTATAATTCCAATTACTTTCATGAAAAATATCATAAATACGTTGTCGCTCACCATCGTTAGCACAGTAAATTTTTATCGTTGCATCATTTTCAGCAAAGCTTTTGAGCGATTTTACAAAAAAATTTATATCGCCTTGAAAACCCGTAAAACTTTTATACCCTTGATATTGAGCTTTATGATTAAGCGGATCATTTATGACAACTTTAGCGTTTTCGGCTAATCTTTCTGTTTCCTTATCAATATCATAGTCAAAATATAATAATGTTTCCGATTCTTTGTCATATTTAAAATAATCTCTAATTGTTGATTCTGATTCCGAAATGTTGATTGGAAGTATTTTAATCTCTTTAAGGAAAGCGTTTGACAACTGGCTTACTGGATCAAAAGTTCTTATGGCGCCAACAGCGTCGTATTCAAAAAGAATTCTAACGGGCATTGGATTTGCAGCAGGCCAAATATCTATTAAATCGCCTCTTACAGCAACCTGCATTCTATCTTCAACAAAATTAACTCTTGTATATCCGAAAGAAGACAGCGACACAACTAAATCATTTAAATCGTATTTATTATTTTTTGCAACTGTAAAACCCATATTGTTTTTTGGATTTAAAACAGGATAGTTTATTGAAATGTCAGAGGCACAAACAACAAAATTTTTCAGTTCTTTTATTCTATCTGTTGTAAAAGACCTTTGCTCAGCATCGTCAGAGGGAAGTAAAAGTATAGCTACTTCATTATTTGAACTAAAAAAAGCTTTCAAATCATCGTAAAAAGAATTAAGTTCTTCATCTTTAACAAAAGCAAAAACGCACAAATCTGATTTTTTGTATTTAATATCAGTTTGTTCTTCACATATATATCTAAATAAATAATGAGCTTTACCACTACCGCATACACCAGACAAATACGTTTTACTCAAAAAACACCTCTAAAAATATTTTTCTGCTAAATACGAACTGCGAACATACCTTCCTGAAACTACTTGATTTATACCAACTGAAAGAGCAAAATCTCTTATCTTTTGAAATTCTTCAGTTCTATATTCTTTAACAACAGAATAATGTTTTTTTGTAGGAGCAAGATATTGCCCAATAGTAAGAATATCAATTCCTATATCTTTTACATCTTTAATAGTATCAAACAGTTGCCGTTCAGTTTCACCTAAACCCAACATTATTCCTGTTTTGACTTTAAAGCCTGCATCTTTTGCATGCTTTAAAACTTTCATAGAACGTTTATAATCTGCACCTTTTCTTACATTATCGTATAAACATGGGACTGTTTCTAAATTATGAGAAAAAATATCTGGTTTTGAAACTAAAACAATGTCTATAAGTTCTGTCTTGCCTAAAAAATCTGGCACAAGAACTTCCACTTTGGCATTAGCAAGAACAAATTTTATTTCATTTACTGTTTTTGCAAAATGACCTGCTCCGCCGTCACGCAAATCGTCCCTTGTTACAGATGTTATAACACTGTAAGAAAGCTCAAATTCTTTTATTGTTTTTGCAACTTTATAAGGTTCATCTGTATCAACCGATTCTGGGTTATATTTTTCCACAGCACAAAAAGCGCATTTTCTTGTACACTTTTTTCCAAGTATTAAAAATGTTGCTGTTTTATTTTTAAAACATTCGCCGATGTTTGGACACTTGGCGTTTTGACAAACGGTATTTAGTCCTTTAGTTCTAAAGTCTTTCTTCAATGCCGTTATATCAGCGATTGTAATCTTTTTTTTCTCTTGTATCATCTCATGTGCTTCTTTTTAGTCAATATATTTTTTCTTTAAAGTATCTAATCTTTTTTGATCATTGTTTGAAAAAGCAGTCACATAAACTGTTCCATCACTCACGCCTAACCCAATTATAGAAACATCAAATTTGGTAGTATCGGAAACTTTTACTTTAGCCCACCCTACAAAGTCATTCAAAGCTATTTCATAAATATTTTCTGCCCCCGGAGCCAGTGGTTCAGGCAAATCACACTTAAAATCTCCATCTATTAAAATCCTGCCAGTCTTTGGTGTAGTCAACTTTCCTCTGAAAAATACGGCTGTAATCTTATAGTTTGAATTATTTTTCAAAGTAATCTCAGCTGTAGAAAAAGCAGGAGCATCAGTACTATATTGTTTATAGAATTTAGCTTCTGTAATTTTTACTTTTGCTAATTCTTTTTTAGCCTTTTCAGATTCAGCTTTTCTTTTCTCAAGAAACTCTATTTCATTCAACGCTGCATTAGTCTTACTTCTTTCAGCTTCATAATTACTATAACTTGCATATCTGTAATAAAAATCGCAGTTAACTGGATCAGGGTACCAATATATAGGATCACTATCCCAATCCCAGTAATGATTGGCAGGATAAACAACATGTACTATCTTGAAACGATCCATCCTTCTTGCCGACATAGTATCAGAAAACACACACACCAGTAACGACAGTAATATTGAAATCACTAGAAACTTCTTCATAATCAACACTCCTTATCGTAAAAAACATGCTTTTACGTAATTTAATGTTTAAAATGACGAACGCCAGTAGCTACCATAGCCATATTTCTATCATCCGCAGCTTTAGCAGAATCCTCATCTTTTATTGAACCGCCAGGTTGAATTATAGCTGTAACTCCCACCTTAGCCGACTCTTCAACCACATCAGGAAAAGGGAAAAAAGCATCTGATGCTAAAATAAGAGGAAATTTCTTCTCATCTAATGTATGATTTACATATTTCATTTTTTCAACAGCAATTTTTAAAGAGTCTATACGACTCATCTGTCCAGCTCCAATACCTACCGTTTGTCTGCCTCTAGCTAAAATAATAGCATTAGACTTAACATGTTTTGCAATTTTCCAAGCAAAATTTAAAGTATTATTTTCTTCTTTTGTTGGTTGACGTCTTGTCATGAGCTTTATTTCAGCTGATAAAAGATTGTCTCTATCCTGAGCAAGCATACCATAAGATATCATTCTATATTCAACAATATTTTTATCTCCCTTGTAAGGTATTTCTTGAATTAACAATCTTATATTTTTCTTGCGGGTTAAAATATCTAAAGCGTTTTTAGAATAACCCGGAGCTATAACACACTCCACAAATAACTTGCTTATTTCTTCCGCAGTATCTTCTTCAACAGACTTATTAAAAGCTATTATGCCGCCAAAAGCACTTATGGGATCGCAAGACAAAGCTTTTAAATACGCGTCTTTTATATAGTTTCCCTCAGCGCAACCGCAAGGATTGTTGTGTTTGATGATAGTGCAAGCAGGTGCGTCAAATTCATGAACAAGTCTCCATGCTGATTCTAAATCTAAATAATTATTGTACGACAACTCTTTTCCGTGGATTTGTTTTGCAGATATTACTATAGGTTTATTTGCTTCTGCACCAGTTGAATACAATACAGCTTCCTGATGAGGATTTTCGCCGTACCTAAGACCCGATAACTTTTTTAAAGGTATAGATGCATGTGTAGGGAACTTTTCATAAGTTAAATAATTTGAAATTAAAGAGTCATAGTAAGCTGTATGACGAAAAGCTTTTGCAGCCAAATTTAATTTTAAGTCTTCATTTACAAATTTACTCTTTAAATTATCAACAATAACCGAATAGTCTTTTGAATCGCAAATAACCATAACGTCTTTATAATTTTTTGCTGATGCTCTAAGTAAGGCTACCCCGCCAATATCTATATTTTCTATAATATCTTGAGCTATTTTTTTGTCTTCAGGCTTAGGGGTTTTGTTTATTGTTTCTTCAAATGGATATAAATTTACAACAACCATATCTATAGTGCCAATATCATATTTCTGCAACTGTTTTATATGTTCATTTTTATTTCTTATAGCAAGTATTCCCCCATGAATTTTTGGATTAAGTGTTTTTACTCTACCATCTAAAATTTCTGGGAATCCAGTAACTTCAGATATTTCTTTGCAGTCAATAGAACTTTCTTTTAAAGTTTTTGCCGTACCACCGCTGGAAATTATATCCCAACCTAAATTTTTTAATTCCTTTGCAAACTCCGCAATGCCGGTTTTGTCCGAAACGCTAATCAACGCCGTACTCATCACTTTCTCCTGTTATTTAATCAATAGAGAGGTTTTTGTATTCTCTAAATGCTTTCGCTATATTTTCTGAAGAAAAACCTCTTCTTAAAAAAAATGCCGCTGCCCTTCTTACTTCGCTTTTATCTTTCCATTTAAAATTTTTAAATTTTGAACGCATTATTTTAACAATCTGTTCATAAGTCTCTTCTTGAGATTTCACTTCATCAAGAGCTTCCATTATTAAAACTTTATCTATGCCCTGCTTTTCTAACTCAGCTTTAATTGCAAACTCTCCCTTGCCTTTCTGAGATAAATAAACAGCATAATTTTTTGAAAAATTATCATCGTTTATATAGTTCAATTCTTCAAGTCTATTAACAACATTCAAAGCTATATCTTTATCATAGCCTTTTTGCAAGAGTTTTTCTTGCAACCCTCTTGAACTGTAAGACCTTAAAGCAACCAAAGCTAATGCGTCAGACATTATTCTGTTAGATTTATCATAAGACATAACTTCTCTATATTCTTTATCAGCAAGATCTTTGCCTACTTTAAGACCAAATTTTATTATACTATCAGCTAAAAGAATTATACTATCATTGTTTTCAAAAAATATTTTAAAAGTATTCTTTTTAAATTTTACTTTATCTATCTTTATAATTTTCATTCTAATAATTTACAAGCTCGTAATTGCGCGTACCTAAACCTAGTTCTTGTGCATACGCTAACTGAGTACTAGAATCAATTTCAGGATATATCTTTTTGAAGAAATTTTTTCCGTAAGCTTTATTTACTAAGTCATAACTTGCTTGATCTACAGCAACTGGATCTACACCTGCAACTATACCTGCATCTTCCATAAGGGGATTGTTCTTAGGCAAAGAAAAACAGTCGCAAAACTTACTTATATGATTTAAGAAATTTACATAAGTCGCTTTCTTATTCTTTAAAACTCCATAGGCATACTCAACTATTTTTTCTTGGACTGCAGTAGGATCTTCATTCCAATTTAGTTTAAATACTTTAAACGCACAATTTACTATACATTGCCCACAGCCAGCACACTTTGTTTTATCCATTACAACTTTTTTATTTAAAAGAGACAATGCCTTCTGATAGCAATGTTTTACGCAGTTTCCACAACCTATACAATGCTTCTTATTTAGAGTCGGCTGAGAAGAATGGTGCATTGCATATTTGCCAGCTTTACTCCCACAACCCATACCTATATTTTTTAAAGCTCCTCCGAAACCTGTTATCTCATGTCCTTTAAAGTGGCTTAAAAACATAAAACCATCAGCGTTATAAATATCATAGGCAATTGTTACATTTTCAAAATGCTTTAAATTAACTTCTATTTTTGTTTCAGCATTACCTCGCAAAGCATCGGCTATAATTATAGGACAACCGCAAGAGTCAATATTGAATCCATGCTTATTGGCAATCAAGAGATGATGATACGCATCGGAGCGTTTGCCCACATAAATTGTGCTTGCATCAGTTAAATATGGATATGCTGTCTTTTCCCTTATAATTTTTACTACTTGAGAAACATATTCAGGTTTAATATAACCTTCGTTACCATCTTCTCCAAAATGCATTTTTATAGCAATAAAATTTCTAGATTTTATGTGGTTAAAAACTCTTGCAACTTTTAAAAATTTATAAAGTTCATTTCTCCTGTTCCAAGGAAGAAAATATACTTTGCTTGACATGCTTACCTCGCATATTTTTTCAATTGTTTAAGCGTAAGTTCAAAGTCCTTTGGGATAGGAGCTTCAAAAGTCTTTCCTATACCGCTAGAAGGCAATGTTAATGTTAGAGACTGTGCATGCAAAGTAAGTCTTGATATAAGAGGCTTTTCATCTTCGCTTTTTTTATCTTGTAATTGCGTTTCAGCCCTGATAACATTATAGGATCTGACACCCCGTATTCAGCATCTATGGCTAATGGATGACCTAAACTCCAAAAATGTATCCTTATTTGGTGTCTTCTGCCTGTCAAAGGCATAGCTTCAACTAAAGTATAACTTTTAAACCTTTCAAGAACTTTAAACTTAGTTATTGACTCTTTTCCAGTTATGTCTATAGATACCTCTCTTCCTGAAATACGTATAGGCTTGTTTATAGTTCCTTCATTTTCTTCCAAAACTCCAGATAAAAGAGTAATGTATTTCTTATATACTTGAGAATTTTCAAACTGCATGCTTATATTTCTATGACTTTCTGCATTTTTTGCAAAAACCAAAACGCCAGTTGTATCTTTATCTATTCTGTGAACTACCCATATTTTTTGATTTAACTGTTTTTTTAATATACCAACAAGAGTTTTACTTTCATCAGTGTATTGATCAGGTATAACTATAATCCCTGAAGGTTTGTTCACTACTATAATATCGTCATCTTGATAAATTATTTTTATATTTTGATCTTGTATCATATGTTTATTAGTTGCTCAAACTCTCTTTCATCAATAATTTTTATGTCTAACTCTTTAGCTTTTTCAAGTTTAGATCCAGAATTTGCCCCTGCAAGAACATAATCTGTTTTTTTACTTACTGAAGATGTCACTTTTCCACCTAAAGACTTTATAATTTCAGATGCTTTTTCTCTTGAGTATTTTTCAAGCTCTCCCGTTAAAACAAACGTCCTTCCTTCAAATTGTGAACCTTTCTTAGAGGTTTCAGGTTCCGTCATGTTTACTCCGCTTAAAACTAGATCTTCTATTACATGGCGTACAGTTGCATTTTCAAAAAATTCTTTTAAAGACAATGCCAATACTTCACCTATTTCGGATACTTTTGAAAAATCTTCAAGAGATACATCAAATAAAACTTCCATAGTTTTAAATCTTTTAGCGATAATTTCCGAAACTTTTTCTCCGATATGACGTATTCCTAACGCAAATATAAGTTTGCTTAAAGGACGCTTTTTGCTTTCAGCAATAGCCTTGATAAGATTATTGGCTTTTTTGTCTTTAAAAAGTTCAAGTTCTATAAAATCCTCATAACTCAAACGATAAATATCCGACAATTTATGTAATTTCTTTTTTTCAAGAAGTTGGTCTATTACAGATTCTCCAAATCCATCTATATCCATAGCATTTCTTGAAACAAAATGTATCAAGTGTCTTCTAAACTGTGCGGGGCACTCGGGGTTTATACATCTGTAGGCAACTTCTTTTTCGTTTTCTCTTACAACTTTGCTACCACATGATTGGCAATTTTTGGGAGGTTTAAAAAACCCTCCACTTTCCTTTCTCACAACTTTAACTATCTTTGGGATAACATCGCCAGCACGTTCTATCAAAACAATATCACCTTCGTTTACATTGAGACGCTCAATTTCTTCAAAATTATGAAGTGTAGCATGGGATATAATAACTCCGCTAAGTGGAGCAGGTTCTAAAATTGCAGAAGGCGTAATTATTCCGGTACGCCCTACTTGAGATCTTATTTTTATAAGTTTAGTTGTAGCTTGTTTAGATGGAAACTTAAACGCTACCGCCCATCTTGGACTTTTGTTTGTGCTTCCCAGCTCATTTTGTAACTTCAAACTGTTTACTTTTATAACAAGACCATCAATATCATAGATTAACAAATCTCTCATTTCAAGCATTATATTCATAAACTTTGACACTTCTTCAAAAGAGTCACAGATTCTAAAATTGCTTTGAAGTTTAAAACCGCAATTTTGGCAGTATTTTAAAAATTCTGATTGTTTTTCAAATTCTCTACCTTCAATTTTTCCAAAAGAATGGACGAAAAAACGAAGTTTTCTTTCAGCGGTAATTTGAGAATTTTTTTGCCTTAGTGAGCCTGAGGCAGCATTTCTTGGATTTGCAAATTTTTGACCATCTGAATAAGATATTTTTTCATTAAGTCTTTTAAAGTCAGATTTATCTATATACACTTCTCCGCGAAGTTCAAAAAAACTCGGAGGATTTTCTATTTTGAATTTATGAGGAATATCTTGTATAGTTCTTATGTTTTCTGTTATGTCTTCCCCTGTTTCTCCATCACCACGAGTTGCTCCAACAATCAAAACCCCGTTTACATATGTTAGACTTGCACTTACTCCGTCTATTTTAGGCTCTATTACAAATTCTAGGTTTGAATTATTAAACTTTTTTACCGTTCTCTCATACCATGCCGCAGTTTCGTCCCGCGAATATGTGTTATCCAACGAAAGCATAGGAACAACATGTTTTATCGGTTTGAAAGAAGACGAAGCATAACCTGAAACTTTTTTTGTTGGAGATTTTGACGACGCAAAAAGAGGATACTCTTGTTCAAGACGTTCAAGTTCTTTTACAAGAGCGTCATATTCTCCATCAGAAATTTCAGGCTCGTTCTTATCATAATAAAGAGTATTATGCCTAGCTAACTCTTTTCTCAAGTGTTTTATTCTATTTTGGATATTTTCCATATTTATTTTTTAGATTTTTGCAGGTAAATAATCCAAGTAGAGGTAAGAAATTAATCCCTTACTATTTTTAGTTTGTCTAATATACCGTTTACAAACTTACTTGAATCCTTTGTGGAATATCGTTTTGATATTTCCACAGCTTCATCTATCACAACGTTAATTGGAGTCGTAGGTGTAGCAATTATCTCGTAAGCTGCTAAACGTATTATATTGCGGTCAACAACAGCCATTCTGTCCAATTCCCAATTTTTAGCGTATTTTTTAATAAGAGCATCTATTTCTTCCTTTTTCTTGCAAACTCCTTTAAACAATCCTACGGCGAAATCTCTGTAATTTTCGTCTTTTGGCATAGCATCTTCAAAAGTATCGCATACGGTATCAACCGAAGCATTGCAATTGTCAGCTAAATAAAGCATCTGTAAAGAACATTCTCTTGCTTCTCTTCTGGAACCCATAAAATCATAAACCTCGTTTATAGCCTAAAATTCTATTTTTATACTCCAATCTCTTGGTAGATTTTACAAAAAACAGTTTAGACGTTCAAATTTTTGGCATAAAACTAAAATTGAATTCAAAAAAACCTTCTCTAAACATTCAACTCTAACTAATTAATACTATTTTGGCTTTTAAAGATTACAAATTAGTATCCAAGTTGACCGCAAGCAGCTTTAATATCAGCACCCTTTGCTTGCCTTATATTTACTATAATTCCGTTGAGCTTTAAAATATTTTTAAACTTTTGTACTGTTTCTTCTTGAGGCGTTTGCAAGCTGGTTCCGTCAATGGGATTAAAAGGTATCAAATTTACTTGAACATTAGGATTCAACAACTCATGATGCCTAAGTAATCTTGCGAGTTTATGGGCATCTGCTGCAGAACCATTGATATTAGTGACTAAAATATACTCTATTGTAATACGAGATTTTGTTTTTTTAAGATAATACTTGCCTGCACTTAATATATCTTCAATATGGAAACCAAAATTATTTGGAATCAGCTTTTTTCTTTGCTTTTCATCAATCGCATGTAAAGAAATAGCTAAACGAATGCCGAAATTATCATCTGCAAGTCTCTTGATTGCTGGAACATTCCCTACGCTTGAAAGCGTAATATGCCTTTTGCCTATGCCAAACTCTTTATGTGATAGTAATGAGTTTAAAACAAGAGCAATATTATTTAAATTAAGAGTAGGCTCGCCCATTCCCATAAATAAGACACCCGAAACTTTCTCTTTAATATCGTTTTCTATCTGCAAAATCTGTTCAAGAATCTCGCCTCTGGTTAAGTTTCTAACAAGTTTGACTTTGCCGGAGGAACAGAATACGCATGATATAGGACAGCCTATCTGCGAAGAAATACAAACTGAATTTTTGCCATTAGCAGGCAGGAAAACGGTAAAAAAATATTTCTTATCAACAGTTTGGAATGTATATCTAATTGTTCCGTCTATAATAGATCGCTCTTTTTTTACTATTTTCAAAGATCTGAGCGTAAATCTTTTATTGAGTTCTTCTCGCAGTTTTTTTGAGATATTTGTAAACTCGTCAAAAGATGACGCTTTCTTAATATAAACCCACTCAATAATTTGATTAATTCTGTAATCTTCTTTGATTATAGTTTTTACTGCCGTTTTAAACTGCGCGGTGGTAAAATCCAAAATATATTTTTTCATATGTAGTATATTAATCTATTAACAACCTAGCTCTTTTATTACAAAATGGCACATACATAACAAATGGACAATTAATTACTTTCTTTTCTCTCTATAAATCTTTATCAAACTCTTTGTTGACGCATCATGCTTATTGTCAGCTTCGCCTTTGAGTTCAGGTAGTATTACATTTGCCAAAACTTTCCCAAGTTCAACTCCCCACTGGTCAAAGCTGTTTATCCGCCACATAACTCCCTGCGCAAATATTTTATGCTCGTATAATGCTATCAGCGCGCCAAGAGTTTTGGGCGTAAGATTTTCTATCAATATGCTGTTAGTAGGTCTGTTTCCTTCAAACACTTTATAAGGTGCCAATAATTCTATATCAGCCTGAGAAAGTCCCGCCTTTGCAAGATTTTCAAGAACTTGCGCTTTTGTAAGACCAAACGCTAAAGCTTCCGTCTGAGCAAAATAATTTGCCATCAATTTTTCTTGATGATCGCCGACTTTTTCAAGAGAGTTTATAAAACCTATAAAATCAGAAGGAATAAATTT
>JAITKZ010000040.1 GCA_031278115.1 Endomicrobium sp. | reverse complement strand
GATATTTATATTATATCAAAAACACACACTATATTGTTAATTAAACTGCTTCCAAAACTCATTATCGTTTAGATATTTTTCTGCTAACTTTAATGCTTTTGTATAAGTAAATTCTTCGTCGCCGTCACTCTCTTCCAAATTTTGTGAATTTTTATAAACAAAATCAAACCAATTACACGCTGAAAAATCTAATTTATTTAAGTCTTTATCTGTAAGATTAGTCCAATTGTTACATATTGGACTTTTGATAAATTGTTTAACAGAATAAATAATTTTTGCAAATCTAAAAATTTGAAATTTTCTTTATATGTTGACGACATTACAATTTCAAGCAGTGAGCCAATTTCAAACAAAATTTATAAAACGATAAATTCGCAACTTAACCGTGTAGGATTAAATCTACACACTGAAAGCAAAAAGAAAAAATACTTTCAAGGCAAAGGCATTATAACGGGTTGCACTTTTCTTCCGAATGGTAATTTAGACATTCCAGAAGACAAGAAAAAGGAGATAAGAAATCTGTATAATGAAATTATTGCAGAGCCAAATGAGAAAAAGCAAAAGATATTTGTTGGCAAACTAAATTATGCCAGAAAAATAGTCCATAACTACGGCGAGAAAAAATATAAATCTGTTGCGAAATAAATGTTCTATTTTGGTATAATTTAGATAATTACATTACATTTCTTTTTAGCAAAATAAAACATATGTAGGAGAAAAACATAATGGCAGGATTAACCATTAATTTTTATGATGTTGGACACGGAAGTTGCACTCATATAATAACGCCAAATAATAAGCATATTTTAATTGACATTGGTAGTTTGGATGACAAGAGCATTAGTAAATATTTAAAAAATACTTTGGGGGTATCGTCTGTTGAAATGTTGCACATAACACACACATAAAGACCATTTATATGATTTGCCAAAACTGCAAGAAATTGGTTTATCTCCACGTGTATTGAGCAGAGACCATTCTGCATTTCCTGTGGTTCATATAGGAACTGACACTTTTAGTGACGCAAAAATTCAAAATACCGTAAATAATTTTAACAATAGATATAATTCACCTGTTTCTTGGGACGTTGACCCAACAAATCCATCGTATAATGGTGGTATAAAAATAGAAATGAAATTCGCAAGAAAGAAAGATAAAAATTCTGAGGAGCCAAATTCATATTCTTCTATTATTTCTGTTGAATATATGGGCTGGAAAATATTACTAACAGGCGATAATAATAAGGAAATACTGAATAACAGAATAGCAGAGGAAGCTGAATTTTCAAATTGGCTAAAAGGATGTCATATTCTATTAGCTCCTCATCACGGAAGAGAAACTGATTTCTGTGAAAATTTTTTTAATTTGGCAAATCCTCTTATAACAATAGTATCAGATAAAAACATAGAGTATGGCAGTCAAGAAACTACCAGCACAAATTATTGTAATGATAAAGGTTTATATGTTAATGGAAGTCAAGAGAAAAGACAAGTTTTGACTACCCGCAAAGACGGAACGATTAGCGTGTGGATATCTGATGAAGGAAAATATGATATAAAAACAGGGGCAACTTCTTATGGAAGGTAAAATACCTTTCTATAATTTAGTTAATATGCTTTTAATTGGAGTTGTTTTTTTATCAGGCTGTTTCATAGCGTTTACAAATGAAATGGCAGATTTCATAATTTCAGCATATCCACTTACAACCGTTTTAACAGGATTTAATTCCACATTTGTTTTTTCGGTTCTTATAACAGCACTTGCTTATATGGTAGGTTTAATTATTAACCGATTTTCTTCTGTGGTTATTGAAGAGATTTTAATCTTATGCAAAATAATTCCAAACCATAAAAAAGATTATAAAAATTTTAATAATTGCCGAAAAGAAAATGCTTTTCTCTATACTCTTTCAAGAGAATACGGATTATCAAGAGGGAATTTTACATTATGGTTTCTGCTTGCCATACTATTTGCTTTCTCTACTCATTATTTGTTAGCCATTGTAAGTTTTTGTATAGCGGGTATTTTTATAGTTTCTGCTGTAAAATTTTCAAACGAGATACAAAATATAGTCGGTGATTTTCAGAATAGTAGAATTGCAAAACAATAAAAAATGGATAAATCAAATGCTTACAAAAGAATACATCACAGAATTAAAACATAGAGGCAATGGCGACATTTCTGCTCTTATAAATTCTCAAAGAGATGTCGGAAGTATAAATTTTATACTTGAAAGTTTGGGGCATTTGCCTGAAAATTTCAACCCGAGTTTTCTTTATGACCTTTTACATCATAATCATTCACAGGTTAGGCTTAATGCAGTTAAGAATATTGGAAAATTAAACGGTAAGGGCGATACAAGAAGTTTGTTTAACCTTTACAAAAACGAAACCGATACAAGCGTTCGCAGAGAAATAGTTTCGTCAATAGGAAGACAAAGAAAACCTACAAATAAACCTATGCTTGTTGATTTTCTGCAAGACGAAGACCCTAAAATTGTATGTCAGGCTATTCGCGGACTTCTTGTATTTGAAAAAGATAATGAAGTTGAAAAGTTTTTGCGTCCTCTCGTCAATCACCCAAACGAAATGGTGCGAACGATAATTTATAAAGAGTATTATTCAAAAGAAAATAAAAACAAAAATATATTGCCGCATACCCAAACATATGACTTCTTAAAAAATGTAGTTGTTAATGCTGATGTTTTAGAAGCTTTGAAAGTTGTTCCAGACGAGGCTGTTCATTTAACTTTTACTTCGCCGCCATATTATAATGCAAGGGATTATTCTATTTATCCAAGTTATCAAGCCTATTTAGAATTTTTAGAAAAGGTTTTTATTGAAACACACAGAATAACAAAAGAGGGGCGATTTTTAATAGTTAATACTTCGCCTATAATAATTCCTCGTATAAGTCGCGCTCATTCAAGCAAGCGATATGGTATTCCATTTGATTTGCACCCATATTTAGTCAAAAATGGTTGGGAATTTATAGACGATATAGTATGGCTTAAACCAGAGGCAAGCGTTAAAAACAGAGTTGGCGGTTTTATGCAACACAGAAAGCCGTTAGGTTATAAGCCAAACTCTATAACGGAATATTTAATGGTTTATCGTAAATCAACTGAAAAATTATTGGATTGGAATATACGCAGTTATGACTATGAAACTGTAAAAAAAAGTAAAGTAGCTGACGGATATGAAACAACTAATGTTTGGAAAATAGACCCTTGTTTTGACAAAGTCCATTCGGCAGTTTTTCCCGTTGAGCTTTGCAAAAGAGTTATTCAATACTATTCTTACAAAGGCGATTTAGTTTTTGACCCTTTTGGCGGTAGCGGCACTGTCGGCAAGACGGCAAAATCGTTAGACAGATTGTTTTTCTTGACGGAAAAGGAAAATAAATATTTTGAATATATGAAATCAAAAAACAAAGACCAAAATTTATTTGATGATAGAAAAACACAATTTTTAACATTAGAGCAATTCAAAAAAAAGGCTAACAAATGACATTAACAGACCAGATAGTTAAAAACATTATTGTCCGCGTGATAAAATCACAAGATTATCGTATAGAAATAGTAAATCTTATAAATGCTGAATTTTTACAATTCGCCATAGATTTTTTCAAAAAGATTGTCTCGTCAAAATTAAATTCAGAAGATATAACTATTGAGTGGTATAAAAAGGCTTTTATGAACGACAGTCTTTCTGCCGACGATATAGCGATAAATGCAGGATTGAATAAAAAGACTATAAGCAATATGTATGGTTCTGCTACAAGGAGTATAGTTATAGAAGCGGCTAACGAACATTTTGAAACACTGTATAATAGCATTCAATTCCTCGTTGAAATGGAACAAGAGATAGAGCTTACTTTGACAATAAAATTGAAGAGCGTTAGCGTTGAACTAAATGTAAGCGAAAGTTTAATTGTTATAAATACTTTGGCTGTAAAAAGAGCGCAGTTAAGAGGCGGCTTGTGGAGCACAGCAGGCAAAAGCGTAGAAAAGTATTTAATGCTTACTCTTTGCAAATTATATAAGATTGACGAGAAGTATTATAATGCAGAAACTTTTGTAAAAGATAAAACTAAAAAAGTTGACAGAGAAATTGATTTTTATCTCGTCAATAACGGCAAAAAATATCTCTGTGAAGTAAAACTTATGGGGAAAGGTAATCCCGAGAGCGCCGACGCCATATTTGCCAGAAAATCAGATGTCTTTGTTGCAGACACTTTATCACAACAAAATAAAAATCAAGCGGACGAGTTAAATGTCAGCTGGGTTGCTTTGAGAGATAAAGACGGTTTTAGGCGATTTGA
>JAITKZ010000101.1 GCA_031278115.1 Endomicrobium sp. | reverse complement strand
TTGTTATATTTTTTTTAGTCTCTTGGATTGTTATTCCTGCTTTTTGAGCCAATTTCCTTACAGCTTCAATCCAAGATATGTTATCCGCAAGCATAACAAACTTAAAAACGTCTCCCGCCGTATTACAGCCGAAACATCTAAAAATACCTTTCTCAGGACTTACCACAAAAGACGGAGTTTTCTCATTATGAAAAGGACAGCAGGCTTTCCAATTGCGACCTGCCTTTTTCAAATCTGGAAGATACTCTCTTACAACAGATTCTATGTTGTTTGAGAGTCTTATTCTTTCTATTATATCTTCAGATATAGCCATTTTATCTTCTAAATCTTCTAAATCCTGAGCATTCTATAAATTCAAGTTTATTTGCTTTATTTTCAAGTTTATCAAACAAAAGATTAAGACCCAAATTATCAGACGAAATATGCCCAGCTAAAATAACATTTAAATGATGTTTTTCAGCTTCTTTAGCAGCTTTAGAGCTTAAATGCATTCCAACTATTGTCCCTATTCCAGCTGTTGCAAGTTTCTCAAAAGATTCCAACGGTCCTTCAGTTCCGCCTGTCATATCCACAAAAATCTTTCCACATCTTGAAAAATCGCTTCCACACAAAATAAAAGGCGCTTGACCTATTTTAGTTGCATGTTGGTATTCTGGATACCTGTTTAACAGTTCTATGATTTCTTTTAAATAAACAGGTTTTAATGCATCTATTTCTTTCTGTAAAAACGCTGCGACATGATTATCAGCCACAGAATGGGCAGTCATAAAAGGAATATTTAAAAGTTTCGCAGCATCGTAAATTCTTTCGTTATTTTTAGGGAGAACATTTTTTTGAACTTCTCTAATTCTTTCTGAAACAATTTTTTCTGTAATATTTATAGGTATTCCTTGATTATTTAAAATATCGGTCTGCATGCCTATAACACTATGAAATGTTGAATAAGCGTACCCTTCTGGATGATGCCCTATAACTAAATCTATTTTTCTCCCTGAATTCATAAGATTTTTAGCTAGTAAAAGTTCCTGCGTTTCTATGTCTATGCCAACCAAAATGGCTTTTACTTGGACATCTGGATCGCCGTAGATAATTCTTGAATCATAATATGGGTTAGTAAGACTTTCTATATCGTAACTCTCTTTCTTTTTAGATGAAAGAGTGTCATATTCTTCTTTGCGTTTTAACAAATCTGCTTCTACAGCATTTAAACCTCTGGGATCCTCGCTGATTCCCTCTTTTACAAATATATCCTGAATATCTTTCAATTTCATTTTTACCACCTTAAAGCCCATAGACGGCTAAAATAAAAGGGAGTTAAGCGTTAGCAATTAGCCAACCATAACTCCCTTTTTATGTGTTCATTTATCTGGACCATCTGTTATCTTTAAGCATTTTGCGGCGGATTTTTCTTTTTATTTCAGCAAGTTTTTCTTTCTTTAAAACGCTTGGAGCTTTGTAGAATTCACGTTTCTTAATTTCTTGCATAATTCCACTTCTTTCGCATTCTCTTTTGAAGCGCCTAATAGCCTCTTCAATAGATTCTCCTTCGCGAACTTTAATATTTACCATATTTTAAAACACCACCTTTCTTAAAAAATTTTAATTTTTATCATAAAATTAACCTGGGGGCCAGCTAAAAACTCTTCCTCCAAGAAGATGATAGTGAATATGAAAAACAGTCTGACCACCGTCTTCTCCGCAATTATTTATAACACGAAAACCATTCTTCATCTCGGGAAATTGTTTTGCTATTTTTGCAACCGCAACTTGAATATGACCAAGTATTTGCTCGTCCTCATGAGAAACATTATCCAATCCGTTTATATGTTTTTTTGGTATAATCACTATATGGACAGGAGACTGAGGGTTTATATCCCTAAAAGCAAAAACTTCTTCATCTTCATAAACTTTATGCGACGAAATTTTTCCTTCAGCTATTTTGCAAAAAAGACAATCATCTGACATTAAAACTCCACTTGAAATTGAAAAACTATTACGAATTTTACCAAAACTCCAAAAAAATATCAAATTTTCAGACTGTTTTGCCAAATCTAAAAAATCTTAAAGATTTTGCTATATCTTTCAAAACCTGTGACTTTAGAGCTTGTATATTCTTAAATTTCTTTTCGTTTCTTATTTTTTTCAACAATATTACTTTTGTCAAAGCCCTTCTCCATATGCCGTCAAAATTTAAAATATGAGTTTCAGGAACGATCTTGCCACCTCTGTTAAAAGTAAGCCGGGGACCTATGCTGGTAACAGACGGATATATTCTGTCTTTTTGCGTTATTAAACTTATATACACACCTTTTGGAATAAGTTTATCACTATTTACTTTTAAATTTACAGTAGGAAACCCTACCTTTTTACCGAGTCCTTTATCTCTAAACGGAATACCTGAAAAAGAGTAAGGTCTGCCTAATAATTTTGTAGCATTTTTTACATCGCCTTTTTCAAGCAATGCCCTTATATAAGAGGAAGATATTTGTTTTGAAGAATTTAAATATTTAACGATGTTTACTTTAACATTTTTGTTTTTTGCTTTTTTTTTAAGCCAATCTATATTTCCTTTTCTATCTTTTCCAAAAGCAAAATCGGGACCACATACTATTTCTGAAATATTTAACCTATCAAGTAAAAATTCGTCAAAAAATTTATCTGGAGTATAAGTTAAAATCTCAGAAGGCACATTTATCAGAACAACTTCGTCAACACCTAAAGCCTTTATTTCTTCAAGTTTCTCATTGCAGATTGTAAGCAGTCCTTTAACCTTCTTTACAGGTTTTTCAAGCGATATTACTATGCTTTTTAACTTATTCTTTTCCGCCAACGATAGAGTTTTATCTATAAGGAGCCTATGTCCTTTATGCACTCCATCAAAGGTTCCGATGGTTACAACTGATTTTTTATTCATTTATACATGCCGATAAAGAGATTATATTTTCTATTATTTTATTTGCGTCATCGCAATCTTCATATTTTAAAGCATTTTTGACTTCAAAAGTACCTATCTGTTCTCTTCTTAAAGTTTTAACCGTTGCTCCACATCCTAAGAAATTCCCCAAATCTTGAGCTAAAGTTCTTATATATGTTCCACTGGAACAGGAAACTCTAACATTTACAATGCTGTTGAAATAAGAAATTATTTCAAACTCATTTATTACAATTTTTTTTGATTTTCTTTCAACTTTTACGCCTTGCCTTGCAAGCTCGTAAAGTTTTTTACCTTTATACTTTAAGGCAGAATATATAGGAGGAATTTGGTAAATCTCTCCTGTAAAATTTTTCGCGGCTTCTTTTATTTTTTTTATATTTATACCCGAGCAATCTTTTTGGCAAATTATGTTTCCATCTAAATCTCCTGTGTTTGTAACAGTTCCTAAAAGGAAAGAGCTGGTATAAACTTTGTCTGTTTTCATAAACTTATCTTGAAATTTAGTTGCCTTTCCTATCAAAACAAGCAAAAGCCCAGTAGCTGCCGGATCCAAAGTTCCACAATGACCAGTTTTCTTTACTTCTAAAACTTTTTTTATTTTATGAACAGCTTTAAATGATGTGATTCCTGAAGGTTTGTCTAAAAGTAGCATTCCTGATATATCATTGTAGATCTTAACCATATCTAAATTATTTTATTTTTAATTTTTTTCTCAAAACGTCTGCAACAATCTTTACCGCTTCGTTAATTTCAGCATTTATAGTGCAGCCTGCCGCATTCTTGTGTCCGCCTCCGCCAAATTCACGAACAACTTTCAACAAATCAAAATCTCTTACCGAGCGGAAACTCACTTTAGTTATTTGCCCATCAACTTCTTTAAAAACACAACCAACTATAACCCCATCTATTCTAAGCGTATAATTTACAACTCCTTCGGAATCTTCTTCTGAAGTGCCTGTTTTTTTAAATATATCTTTGGTCAAAAGTATATAAGAGACTTTGTTGTTCAAAATTGTTTTTATGCCGTAAAGAGCCAATCCCTGAAGCTTCAATGCCTTTATTGATCCCTTTTCATAAATTTCTTTGTAAACTTTATTTACATCCACTCCACATTCCATAAGTTTTGCACTGGCAATATGGGAATTAGTCGTTGTATTTACTTGCTGAAAACGCCCCGTGTCTGTAACAATCCCTGTGTACAAACACTCAGCTTCATGTTTTAAAAGTTTTATCTTCATATATTCAAAAATATTTAAAACCAATTCTGCCGTTGAAGAAGATGAAGGAACAATATAATTTTCATTGCCAAAGTCCGTATAAGTCAAATGATGGTCTATGTTTATTATTTTCTTTGTCTGAATAGTCGTTATAATATCGCCTATTCTTGAGAAATTAGCCGCCTCTAAAATTATTGCACAGTCAAACCTCTCATTTTTCATGGTCGTTTTCTTTATTTTATTTGAACCTTTCAAAAATTTGACAAACTTGGGTATTTCATCTATGCTATAAACATAGGCTTTTTTGCCTGTTCTATTTAAGACAGACGCAAGAGCTAAAGCAGAACCTGTGCTGTCTCCATCAGGCTTTATATGTCCTGCTATGAAAAATGTTTTTGATTGCTTGATTATTTTTGAAATTTTTGAGATTTTATTGATATCGCTTTTAGAAATATTCATTGTTAATTAAACCTCCACGACAAAAAATAAAATTTAAGAAGTATATTCCTTATAAACATTATTTCTCTTCTTCTATTTTCTTTAACAAGCTAAACACTTTATCGGCGTTCTCATTAGTATTATCGTAGATAAAAACAATCTCAGGTGTTCGTCTTAAATTTAAACGTGTTGCAAGCTGATGTCTTATTTCTTTGGTGTTTCTCTTTAAAACTATACCTACTTTTTTCTTATCTTCATCAGATCCAAAAACAGAGTAGTAAATTCTACAACTCAGCAAATCGTCATTAAGTTTGACACCCATAACAGTAACTAGCCCTGCATCTAGATCTCTTATTTCTCTAACAATCTCAGAAACTGTTTGTTGTATAAGCTCCCCTACTCTAATGGATCTTTTATACGATAACGGCATATATTTTCCTTTGCTTTGTCCCCAGTATTTAAATTTTGTCAATTATGGATATAATATAACTTAGTTTTCCAACTTTCTGGCAACCTTTTCTGTAATAAAGTTTTCCATCACATCGCCTGGTTTAACATCTGAGAAATTCTCAAGACCTATCCCACACTCATAACCCTTCTCAACTTCTTTAACGTCATCTTTAAATCTTTTTAGAGAAGAAATATTTCCTTCAAAAACAATTACATTATCTCTCAAAAGTCTTACTTTAGCACCTCTTTGAATTTTTCCATCTGTTACCGAACAACCAGAAATAGTTCCAAAACTTGAGATTTTAAATACTTGTTTCACTACAGCTTTACCAAGTATTTTTTCTTTCATGTCAGGATCAAGTAAGCCTTCCATAGCAGATTTGACATCGGCAATTAAATCATAAATTATTCTATAAACATTTATGCTTACTTTCTCTGTTTCGGCAAGTCTTTCAACAGCGCTGTCAAGACGCAAGTTAAATCCTACTATTAAAGCGTCTGACGCTACTGCTAAAGCCACGTCTGATTCAGTAATAGCTCCTGCACCTCTATGTATTATCTTCAAGCTAATCTCTGGAGTAGAAAGCCTCTCCAATACATCACTTAAAGCTCCTAAAGAGCCTTGAACATCAGCTTTAAGTATTATTCTTAAATCTTTTGCCTTTCCTGCGCTAATATCTGCAAGCGACAAATGATGCACAGGCTTCAACGAAGCTTCTTTAACTTTTTTTCTTCTAGACTGAGCGATTTCCCTAGCTTTAGACTCATGTTCAACTACCACAAACTTATCACCAGACTGAGGAGGCTTATTTATACCTAAAATACTTACCGGAGTGCTTGGTCCTGCAGAACTAAATCTTCTACCATGTTCGTCAGCCAAAGCCCTGATTTTCCCGTACGTTGTTCCAACTACAATATTATCACCAATTTTTAAAGTTCCAGTTTGAATCAACAAAGTAGCGACTGTCCCCTTTCTGGAGTCAAGTCTTGCTTCTATAACTATACCTTCTGCATTCCTATCAGGGTTTGCTTTAAGTTCCATCATTTCAGCTTTGAGCAAAATCATTTCTAACAATGAGTTTATATTCATTCTCTGCTTGGCAGAAATATCAACCATTATAGTATCGCCGCCCCACTCTTCTGGAATAAGTCCATAATTACTTAACTCTTGCCTTATTTTCTGAGGATCAGCAGCAGGCATATCTATTTTGTTTACTGCAACAATTATAGGAACGTTTGCAGCTTTAGCATGGTTTATGG
>JAITKZ010000091.1 GCA_031278115.1 Endomicrobium sp. | reverse complement strand
CCGCTGCAAAAATTTCAACTTCAAGCATTTTTTTAAATCTGTTTTCATCTGACCAAACTGCAGCCATTTCAGGCTTAGTATAACGAGAAATCATTTTTAACCTCTTAAATTTTCTTCTACAACTTTTTTAATTGCCTGTGGGTATATTTTATGCTTTATTCTTATATTTTTAAATTTTCCAGACAATATCTAGAAAATTTTTTAATCATTTAATATTTCTTTTACTTTGTTTTCTAATAATTTCTTATCAGGTAAATATAACTGATATTTTGAAACAAAAATTTTATTTGAAAGTCCGCCTGTAGCATATTTTACAAGAAATTCATTTTTATCAGCGGTTATAATGATTCCTATTGGATCATTATCACCTTCAACATTTTCTTCATCCTTAAAGTAATTCAAATACAGATTCATTTGCCCGATATCTTGGTGTTTAACTTTTGAAGATTTTAAGTCAATAAGAACAAAACATTTTAATATTCTGCGATAAAAAACTAAATCAATGTAATAATGCTCGTTATCTATTGTAATTTTGTGTTGCCTTGCAACAAAAGAGAAGCCATTGCCTAATTCTAATAGAAATTTCTGCAAATTATCAATCAATTTCCTTTCCAAAGTTCTTTCTTTAATAATTTGCCCTTTTGGTAATTCATAAAATTCAAAAATATACGGATCTTTGATGGTATCTTTTGGACTTGCTATTTCTTGCCCTTTGTTTGCAAGAGCCAACACTCCCTTTTTATCTTTGCTTAACGCTAATCGTTGAAACAAAGCTGTTTTTATCTGTCTTTTTAATTCTCTGAAACTCCAATTTTCTTTTATTGACTGCTTCTCATAAAAAGACCTTGCTAAATCGTCGGATACCGTTAAAAGTTCTGAATAATGGCTCCAACTTAATTTTCCAGACAGTGTCTGGAAAATTGGGTATTTAATATAGAACTGTCTGCATAAATATATTGAACTTTTACTAAAACCATTACCATTTTTATATTTCAAATCTTTTGAAATTTTTGATAACAAAGAACTTCCGTAAACTGCTTTTTCTTTACCCTTCTGTTCGTATTCAACAATATATCTTCCGATTTCCCAATTTGCTTTTATCAATTCATTATTCATAGCTTTAAAAGCATTTTCCTTTGCTCTTTGAACTAAATTTGTAATATTATTGATAAGTTGATTGTACATCTTATTATTGGTAAGTTTCACTAAATACCTCTATTATATTATCCTTATGACCATTTAACCTCTTAAATTTTCTTCTATAACTTTTTTAATTGCCTGAGGATATATTTTATGCTCTACTTCTAAAACTTTTCTTGCCACATCTTCAGGAGTATCACTCTTGAAAACTTCCACTTCTTTCTGCAGAATTATTCTACCACAATCATATTCTTCATTTGCAAAATGTACAGTTGCTCCAGACTTTTTTTCCCCTGCTTTTACAACAGCCTCTTGAACAAAATGCCCATACATGCCCTTGCCGCCAAATTTTGGAAGAAGAGCAGGGTGAATGTTTAAAATTCTTCCATTGTAAACTTTCAATATTTCTTTATCTATCATTCTCATATAGCCGGCAAGGCAGACTAAGTCAGCATTTGCGGCTTGAAGTTCAACAAGAACCTTTTTGTTAAAAGATTCATCATCTTTAAAACTCTTTCTTTCTATACAAACAGATTTTATATTTTCTTTTTTTGATCTTTCTAAAACAAAGGCATTTGTATTGTTTGAAATCACCAAAACTACTTCAGCCAAACCTTTTAATATGCCAAACTTATACGCATCTACTATAGCCTGCATATTAGAGCCACCACCGGAAGCTAAAATTGCAAGTCTAATCATATAATTTCAACGCCTCTATTACCTTTTTTAATATAGCCTATGGCTTTAGCACCCTTGAAAAACCTTTTAACTCGCAAAGCAGCATCAGGGCGAACAATCAAAACCATTCCTATTCCCATGTTAAGGGTTCTATAAATATCATCTTGCGGAACTTTTCCTTTTTCTTGAACAAGTTTAAAAATTTCAGGAACTTTCCAAGAATCTTTTTCAATTACTACTCTAATATTTTCTGGTAGAATTCTTTCTATTTTATCGTAAAAACTTCCACCTGTAATATGGGCTATGCCGACTATATTTTGTTTTTTTGAATTAAACTTTGAAAGAGCCGCTAAAACTTCTTTAACATAAATTTTAGTCGGAGCAAGAAGCTGTTTTGAGTATCTTTTAAGTTCTGCTGCAGAAAAAACTTCTCTTATAAGAGAATATCCATTTGAGTGAGGACCGCCTGAAGGAAGACCTATTACAATATCACCGGACTTTATCTTTTTGCCGCTTATTTCTTTACCCTTCTCAATTATTCCTACTGAAAAACCAGCCAAATCATACTCTCCGTCTTTGTAGAAGCCAGGCATCTCTGCAGTTTCTCCGCCAATAAGAGAAGAACCTGACAACTCGCAACCTTTGGCTATACCCTTTATAACTTGTTCGGCTTGACCTACATTTAATTTTCCGCAAGCAAAATAATCCAAAAAGAAAAGAGGCTTAGCGCCGACGCATATCAAATCATTTACGTTCATAGCTACTAAATCTATGCCTACTGTGTCATGCTTGTTAAGAAGAAATGCAAGTTTTAATTTTGTTCCGACTCCATCAGTTGAACTTACAAGGTTGTATTTCATTCTGTTTATCGGAAAAAGCCCACCGAATCCTCCTATTTTAGGCAACTTCTTTTTCAACCTTTTTACAAGATCATTGCCTGCATCAATGTTTACTCCTGCGCTTTTATATGTTATAGACATTTGTATTTTCCTTTTCTAAGTTAGTTTACAATTGGACTTTTCTTATCAACAAACAAAATAAATAATATACTGACAATTATCAAAGCATGGCAATAATACACACGTGGTAAAATGCTAAGAGGCGATATGCCTGCAAGAGACGCTGCAAGCAAAACTTGCGTGCCATGCGGAAGTAATCCTTTTACCCCGCAAGCAAACACTTCAAGTATTGTTGCAGAATAATGCGGAGAAATTCCGTTGTGTTTAGCTATACCTTTGGCTATTTTACCGCAACAAATTATAGCTATGACATTGTTTGAGAGGAGAAACGTAAACATAGATGCCAACCCACCTATAATAAACTGAGGCATTTTGGATTCTGTTTTGTCTCTTAAATGTTCAGATATAATACGTGCGACTTCTTTTACAGTATCGCTACCTACAAGACCAGACAAACCGCCGACCATTAAACCAAGTAAAAGAACTCCGTATACTTTTAAAAATCCGGCATTAATATCGTTACAAAACTTCGTCATACCATAATCGGCATGGCAGCAATGCCCTATAATCCCTGAAAACAGTATGCTAAGAGTCAAACAAACCAAAATATTTATTCTATTAAAAGCCAAAACCAGCAAAATAATGTAGGGGAGAATCAACGTTAATGAAAAATCATGACCGTGTATTTTATCTATCGTTACCGTTGCTGCGGACAAACACATGGCAAAAATAGTTACTATAGTAGCAATAGCGGCTATCCGGAGATTTATATTGAATTTCTTTTTGACATTTGCCCCTTGAGAAGATATGGACACAATTGTAGTGTCCGAAACTAGCGATAAATTATCTCCAAAGAAAGCTCCTCCTACTATAGTGCCCATAGCGACAGGCATAGAAACACCACTAGCGTGCAGGCAAAAATCAGCCGCAACTGGTCCTACAGCAGCTACCGTACCAAGAGCCGAACCTATGGCAGTTGATAAAAAAGCAGATATTAGAAATATGCCTATCAACAAAAACTTTGCAGGGACAAATGATATTGTGCAATTTACCAAAGATTCAATTGAACCTATACTTTTAGTAACTTCTCCAAATGCACCCGCTAAAAGAAATATCATGCACATATAAACTATATCTTTTTCACCTATTCCTGCTAAAAATTCCGCAGTTTTTTCTTCAGAAGATTTGCGATTTCTAACCCATGCCAAAATTATAGACGGTATTATTGCAATTACAGGAGGAACAATAGTAAACGCCTTCTCGTACCCCATTAAAGAAAAGTATATCCCAGTGCCGACAAAAATAAATACAAAAAGTAAAATCGGAGCAAATGTCCATAATATATTCATAATCAACTTCCTCGCTTAAAAAATAATAAAGCGCAAATCTGAAAGAACAACACTCTATTTTCTACTTCCGGGTTTAACTGCAATGCTACCCTCTTTACACATAGGACAATCTTCTTCTTTATAACTCTTTACTTCCAAACTTAAGAGACAAAACCTTGGAACAACGAAATCAACTTTTCCTGCACTTCTGTCAACAAGAGACACAACTGCAACAACTTGTGACCCATTTGCTTTCAATGTTTCTATAACCTCTCTGGTTGAAATCCCAGTAGTTATAACATCTTCCACTACTAAAACTTTTTCATTATTGCTTACCGAAAAACCTCTCCGCAAGAGAACTTTATCGTCAACTCTTTCGGTAAATATTGCTCTTACGCTTAAAGCTCTGCCCAGTTCCTGTCCAATAACAATACCGCCTATTGCGGGAGAAACAACCACATCAACTTTTATGTTGTTTTCTTTTATTTTTTTTGCAAGTTCTTCTCCAAGCCTTTCGGCTTCTTTAGGGTATTGTAAAATTAAAGCTGACTGAAAATATGTATCTGAATGTAAACCGCTGGATAATTTAAAATGTCCATTTAAAAGAGCATTATTTTTTTTGAATAGTTCTCTTACATCTTTCTGTAGCATTTTGCATCTCCTTCATTTCTCTATTTCTTATACTTCTTATACCCAAAAATATCAATACACAACCCATAATCGCATTTATTATATGTACAAAAATGCTCGGCAAAAACCTTCCGACAATACTGCCGACCAAACAAACAAAAATCATAAATATTGGAGTAGCAAGCAAAAATCCAAAAGCAAAAATGCCGGATTTTTTTAACTCCATATTTCGTTTACTTATCTCAAGAGAAAAAATCACTGTAACAAACAAAATCGTTATAGGATTTGCAATAGTCAACCCAAATAGCCACAAAAATAAATCACGACCTTGGAATGAAGGCGAATCTACAACATGCCCTGTCGTTATAAATAACACCCCAAATGTAATTAGAACTGTTCCAACAACAACATCAAAAATTCTCTGATAAGACTTTAATTTTTTTATAATAGCAGATATTGAAAAAACAGCCAGACTTATATAAATAACGTCAGCAAGGGTTATTCCTATAATACCTATAATCAATTTGGTTAAAGGTAAAGAGAGGGACAAACGAAAAACTAACAGACAAATAGGACCTATTCCGCCAATCTGTAGTAAAAGCCCAGTTTTTAATCCATCAACAAATAACTTTTCTGATTCTTTTGATGCCAACATCATTGTATCAATGTACTCTCATAAATATTCTTAGCAACTTCAATAGGATTTTCCGCTTCTAATATAGGTCTTCCTATAACTATAAAATCAGCGCCTTCTTTTATTGCTGTTTCAGGGGTGGTAACTCTTTTTTGGTCGTCGTTTACTTTTGCCAGCCTTAGCCTTATGCCAGGAGTTACTACGTTAAATTCTTTTCCACATTCTTTTTTGATTAAAGATATTTCCAGTGGCGAAGATATTACGCCATCTATACCGCATGTCTTTGTAAGTTTTGCTCTTCTTACAACTTCTTCAGGCGTGGTAATCTGGCTTGTTAAAACAGTTACAGCCCATATTTTAGGTCTATTCTCAACAGAAGCAGCAGCTTTGAGCATTTCTTCCCCCCCAATTGAGTGGACTGTTAGACTAAAAACCCCCAACTCTCTTGCCGACTCTACAGAACGCTTCACTGTAGCAGGAATATCGTGGAATTTTAAGTCCAAAAAAATTTCTTTACCGTTGTCTTTTATTATTTTTATTATTTCTTTTCCCGCCTGCAGAAATAAAATAGGACCAACTTTATAGACATCTATGTATGGACTCGTTTCTCTTACAAGGTTCTCAGCTTTTTGAAGGTCATAAACGTCCAACGCTAATATTGTCTTTTTCATCGTACTCCCTCTAACAAACATTTTTTACAGTATTAGCAGCGCCTATTATCTCTTTTACAGATTTTATGTTCTTTTCTTTTAATATTCTTTTAATGTCGTCAACAATTTTGATTAAATTTTCAGGGGACACCAAACTTGCGCTACCAACGCTTACAACAGTTGCGCCCGCAAGCATAAATTCAACAGCATCTTCACCTTTCATTATACCACCACAGCCTAAAATAGGTATCTTTACATTTTGATATGCATCATAAACACATCGCACCGACATAGGTTTAATACAAGCTCCCGACATTCCGCCTTTAACAGTAGAAAGTTTTGGTTTAAAAGTTTTTAAGTCTATAGCCATAGCAGGATAAGTGTTTGCCAAAGTTACACCGTCTGCTCCTGCATTTTGAGCCGTCACAGCAAGTTCGGAAATATCCGTAACCAGCGGCGACAGTTTTGCAATAATAGGAACACTTGAAACTTTCTTTACACTTTTGACAACGTCTTGCAGTAAAGGCAAATCATGGCATACTATTTTCTTTTTTAAATTCGGGCAAGATAAGTTCAACTCTATTGCAGACACTCCTGAATACAAGTTCAATATTTTTACAGTTTCAACATATTCCTTTACTGTACATCCGGCAACGCTTACTATAACAGGAGAGCCTATTTCCCGCAAATTATTAAGAGGCTCTTCAACAAAAGCTTTAACTCCCATATTTTGCAGACCTATTGTATTCAACATTCCTGAAGCAACTTCGGCAATCCTCGGCTGAGCATTCCCGGAACGCGGTTCTAAAGTAATCGTTTTTGCTACAATCGCGCCCAGTCTTTCCAAAGGTATTAAATCGGCAAGCTCATAACCATAGCCAAAAGTTCCCGATGCTGTAAACACAGGGTTCTTAAATTTAATCCCAGCAAATTCTATACTTAAATCAGGTTTCATATTATTTTATATTGCCCTTTTGATATAAAAGTTAAATATTTATTATCTCTTAAAATTTGTAATTCTTGTCTTATTTTATCTTTCACATGTTTATTTTTACAATGTTTTTTCGCTAATACTTTCTCAAATAAATACATATCATAAAGTGAAAATTCTTTTTTTGCCTAAAGCATCAATACACTTCATCACATCTAACAACCAACTTTTTTTAAAAAAATCTTTTTCTTTTTTCTATTATTTCGGGAACAAAAATAAATTTCGGAACCGCAATAAAATCAATCACATTATTAGCGTTATATCGCAAAAAGAAAAAATTTGGATTTTCAGTATTTCGCAATCTTTGCAACATTGTAGAATATGAGCCGTCAGCAACTTTATAATGCATATTAGTTTTAGAACTTTTTAATTCGTACTGCTCTTTACATTTGTCACAGTAAAAATCTGCTACAGGCATATTATTCTTAAAATGAACTAAAGTCCCTTTGCAATAAGGACAATAAGCTTCTTTTTCAATCCAATATTCTGTTAAAATCCTAACCTTTTGCGAATTACTTCTATATCCATCTGCAAGTATTGAATCAAAAAACAGGTTCATCTATAATTCCACTTGTTCTATTTTAAATACAGGACCGTCTTTGCACGTCATCTTTATTTTGCCATCCACTTTTACGGCACATCCTTGGCAATTACCTAATCCGCAAGCCATTTTTTCCTCCAATGATGCAAAACCTTTTACATTCTTAAGCTTAGCAATCTCCATAACCTTTTTTAACATTGGAGTTGGACCGCAAACAAATATCATGTCATCAGATTTTAAATTTTTATCTAATACGTCCGTTATATAACCTTTATAACCTTTTGAACCATCTTCCGTTGAGACTTCTATCTTCCAACCCAATTTCTCAAATTTATCAAGACATAACAAATCCTTTGATGAACGAGCACCATAGTATAATGTCCCTTTCTTATCTAATTTCATAGCAAGAAAATGCACCGAAGCTATTCCTGTACCACCAGCAACAATAACATGATTAAAACTCTTGTAAGTTTCTAAATCATAACCTTCACCCAATGGTCCTAAAAGACGTATTTCACCTGAAGAAATACCAGAAAGAATCATTGTGCCTTTGCCTACAACTTTATACAAAAAACTTAACCTATCTTTTTTTATAGCGTACACGCTTATTGGTCTGCGTAAAAAAACACAGGGAACTTCTATCATAAAAAATTGACCCGGAGAACAATGTTTTAAAACATCGTCTGCTTTAACTTCTAATTCAAAATAACCTCTACAAACTTCTTTGTTTGAAATTATCTCATAATTTTTATCAAATCTTTTAGCTGTACACACTCTTAATCCTCGTTATTATTTCTGCCAGACTATATTACCGCCTACTATAGTCATAACAGCGCCACCTTTAAACTTTCTTCCTATAAAAGGCGAATTTTTGCTTTTTGAAAATATACTTTCTTTAGTAAAATCATAATAATATTTAGTATCTATTATTGTTATATCGGCAACACTACCTTCTTTGAGAGAACCTCTGCCTTCAAGATTAAATATTTTTGCAGGATTTAAAGTCATCTTAGCAATAGCTTCAGAAAGGCTTAAAATTTCCTTGTCCACAAGCTCGTTTAAAACCAAACTTAACATAGTTTCAAACCCTATAATGCCGAAAGGCGCTAAATCAAATTCTCTGTTCTTTTCTTCCTGCGTATGTGGGGCATGATCAGTAGCTATACAGTCTATCGTACCATCTGCTAGCCCTCTTTTGATAGCTTCTACATCTCTTTTTTCTCTTAAAGGCGGGTTCATTTTAGTATTGGCATCATATACTTTAACAATATCGTCAGTAAGCGTAAAATAATGAGGACAAGTTTCAGCAGTAACTTTTATACCTTTCTTTTTAGCTTGTCTTACTAAATCAAC
>JAITKZ010000031.1 GCA_031278115.1 Endomicrobium sp. | reverse complement strand
TCAACAGACTTTTTAAGTTCGCCGTCTTCTAATGGTGTATATTTATTAAACAAAGGCATTATAACTATTGGATATATAAAAGTTACAAAAAGCTCAAAAGCTGTTATTGCAGCAAAAGTGTACAACCACGCATAATGCTCAATACTTGAAAATAGCCATACTATTACAGAAAACATTCCGCCGTATATTATTCCTTTTATAATGAAAGATTTTATAAAGTCTGTTATAAATATTTTTCCGTTCATTTTGTTAAAGCCAAATTTTTCCTCTATTACAAACGTTGAATAAGCAGAAAATGGCAAATCTACAATTTCATAAATCAAATATAAAATGCCCGCAAATATCAAGCCTGTCAAAACCGTTCCAGCACCAAGAGAAGAAGCCAAAGAATTTACATAGCTAAATCCCCCTGCAAGTATAAAAGTAATCTGTAAAATCAGAGAGAATGTAGAAGAAAAAATGGTAAAGTTTGTATTGTCTTTAAGGTAACTTTGAGCTTTGGCATATTTTTCCTTATCAAAGAAATTTTCAAATTCCTGCGGGATAGTATTTGAAATATTTTTTAGATTTAGTAAGTCTGAAATGGTTTCAATAATATATACGGCAACTACAAAAGACAACACCAAATAAGTAAAATGATTCATTAGCTTTCTCCTGAAAAAGTTGACTTAATTATACTATTTTTACTTTAAAATGATATAATTCCAAGACAAAATTTGTTGATTCTGCGACTTCGGGGCTTTGTCCCTCGCGCAGAATCCATTAACTTTTCAATAAGGTGAGTATAACATAACCAAATTACAGTTTAGAAACTGCGCTCTTCGTTTTGGTTGTTCCTCAATACTTTTGAGAGGGATAATACGGACTAAGTCGTAGCTTTGCTCGTTTTTATGTTTATTTTCTGGACATTGGTTACCTATGTTAATAAGTTGTATTATAGCAATTGTCTTTCTTTTATCTATGAGAAAGCATTTAGGTAAGATATATAAGATTATTAAAGATTTTAAATCTCAAGTAAGAATGTAGCGGTGAAAAGATAAAAACAATTTCTAAATGAGTTGAGGAATAAAATGCATGAAATAGAATGTAGTATAAAATTGTTGGCAGATAAATATTCAGATGCCCTTGCTCAACAAATAAAGTTAAGGACAGATGAAATGCGAAATGATGACAAATCTCACTACTTAATATATGAGGTCTTAGGGATAGATAGAAAAGAAGGCGAATTAATAGATTTATATCAAAACAAAGGTCGTTTTCTATACAAGTATGCGGGTTCTTTTTTAGAAGAAGCCACAATTTGTGTTTTAAAAATAAATTTCAATATGCGCAGGAAAAGGTTAGAATAAAAAACAGTATTACGCAAAGACCTAAGACAATTGAGATTGATTGTTTGATTAATAATAATGCTTTTGAGATTAAATGGAGAGATGCGACGACAGATGGAGACCACATAACAAAAGAACATACACGCATCAAAGTTATTCAGAAATATGGATATAAACCAATAAGACTAATGTTTTATGAACCTAATAGGGAGCAAGCTATTAAAGTTCAAGAAACACTGAAGACAATGTATCTTGGCGTAAGCGGAAAGTATTATTCTGGAAATACAGCTTGGGAATATGTTAAAGAATATACGAATATTGATTTAAAACAGATTCTGAACAATATCATCAAGAGTAAACAATAGAGGAGGGTAGAACATGACTCTATTATTAGGTGATTGTAGAGATAAATTAAATGAAATAAGCGATAATTCGGTAGATATAATTTATTTAGATCCGCCGTTTTATACTCAAAAGATACATGTTTTAAAAAATAGGAACAATTCTAAAGAGTATAGTTTCAATGACATTTGGGAAAATTTAGAAGACTATTTAGCTTTTATAAAACAGGTTTTGTTTCAATTGCGGCGTGTTCTAAAAGAAACTGGGAGCATATTTCTTCACTGTGATAGGTATGCCTGTCATCACCTGCGAATACTATTGGATGAAGTTTTTGGAATAGATAATTTCCAAAGTGAAATAATCTGGAGTTACAAAAGATGGGCAAACTCAAAAAAAGGCTTGCTCAATAGTCATCAAAATATTCTTTTTTATAGCAAAACCAAAAATTTTAAATTCAATGGGATATATACTGAATACTCGCCAACAACTAACGTAGATCAAATCTTACAAGAGAGAGAAAGAGATTCTGATGGTAAATCAATTTATAGAAGAGATATAATAGGCAACGCAGTTTTACGTAATAAAAACGGCGTTCCTTTATCTGATGTTTGGGAAATTCCTCTTTTGAATCCTAAAGCAAAGGAGCGTTATGGCTATCCCACTCAAAAGCCAGTAATGTTGCTTGAACAGATAATCAAAATATCTTCTGATAAAAATGATGTTATATTGGATCCATTTTGTGGTAGTGGAACTACTTTGGTTGCCGCAAAAATGAATAATAGAAAATTTATTGGTATAGATATTTCTAAAGATGCTATTTGTTTAAGTAAACGGCGACTAAACGAGTTAATAAAAACAGAATCGGCTCTATTAGAGAAGGGTGCAGATAGTTATATTAACAAAACAGAAAAA
Source organism: Endomicrobium sp. (assembly GCA_031278115.1). The sequence continues at coordinate 3,806 of JAITKZ010000031.1, read as the reverse complement.
GAATTGAGTATACTCAAGGCTATGGGTGCTATTCCTGTCCAGAGAAATGCTGGCATAGATGGATTTCTGAAAAAACAGTATGGTGACAAACCAATTCCAATCAAAATACAAAAAAATACCGAAACCTTGAATGAAGCAAAAGTAAAATTATTAAAAGTTTGTAAAAACAAAAAGTTTAATTGCTGTATTTTGGTAAGGACTAATAATTTTGAAAGTACCTTTCTATTTGAACAAGAAGAGAAGTGCCATATTTTAGTCGTTGATTCTTACGATTTGATAATTAAAAATTGGTTTAAGCCAAATACTAAAAAACACAATGTCATAGAACAGTTGGAGGTCATGTGACTCATAAAGCAGTATTATTTCACCATATAGGCATGCCTATTGAAAAATCAAAAATAGGCAAAAATGCTAAGTATTCTCCGTTCTATAAAATGTACACACAAGATGGCGTTAATAATTTGGGTCTTCATATACAGTACCACGCTTTTGACGAAGGATCCAGCCTTGACGAAAAAATAAGAAGTAAAGTTCATGTCGCGTTTAAAACAGACTATGATATAGAACAAATTATTAAAAGACATAAAATAGTAATGCCGCTTTACGAGCATTTTAAAGGATACAAATGCGCGATGATAATTGTAAACGATATACCCATAGAAATAATAGAAACAACTTTGTCTGAAGAAGAAATTTGGAATGAAGCAAAAAATTTAAATAACGGCATTTTATATGGAAAAAATGAAAAAGAATAAAGGTATTTTTATAACTATTGAAGGCGGTGAAGGCTCTGGCAAAACTACTCAGTCGCGTTTGTTAAAAGAGTATTTAGAAAAACTTGGACGTAAAGTTTTGCTCACTCGGGAACCGGGCGGAACTCTTTTTGCCGAATCTATACGCAAGATTTTGTTGAATCCAGATTCACGACCTGTTCCTCTAAGCGAGCTATTTTTATATGAGGCGGCAAGGTCGCAGCATATGGACGAATTTGTTATTCCTGCATTAAAAGCGGGGAAAGTCGTCATATGCGACAGATTTACAGACGCTACGGTAGCTTATCAGGGATATGGTAGAAAGCTGGATATAAAACTCATAAATCGGCTTAACAAAGAGGCGACCTTTGGCATATTGCCAAATTTAACTATATATCTTGATATTGATCCTAAGAAAGGTTTAAACAAGGCAAAATTTTTAGATAAAGAGTCTTACGGAGCATCCGGCGACAGAATAGAAAGAGAATCTGTTATATTCCATAACAATGTTAGAAAAGGATATTTAAATCAGGCAAAAAAATATCATAAAAGAATAAAGGTTATAAAGACTCAAAGTACACCATTAGAAACGCACATGCTTATAAGAAAATATTTTGACGCGGTACTATAATGTTTGAAAATATACTTGGGCAACAAAAAGTTAAAGAAGTACTTTCAAGTCAAATAAAATGCGGGAAAATAGCCCACGCTTACATATTCATGGGTCAAGATGGCGTAGGCAAGCGTTTTATGGCGTCGGAATTAGCTAAAGTTCTTAATTGCGCAACAAGCAATTTTCTCAAAGGCGAAGCTGGCTCTTGCGGGGTATGTTCTTCGTGTGATAAGATAAATAAAAATATACATCCAGACGTGCATTTTGTGGATTTTGTAAAGCAAGCCGAGCTTGAATGCAGCGATTTAGATAAACAAAAAATAATCAAAATAGAAACTATACGTTACATGCAAAAAGAAGTATCCACAAAGATACATGAAGGCAAGTGGAAAATTTTTGTAATAGAGCCTGCCGAGAAAATGAATACAGCTGCTGCCAATTCTTTATTGAAAACTCTTGAAGAGCCTCCAGAAAATACAATTATAATTTTGCTTGCAAGACATAAAGAAACAATACCTAAGACGATAATTTCCAGATCTCAAACCTTGTTTTTTCAACCTCTAAGTGCAGATATGGTGTCAACTTGGCTTATGTTAAATTGTTCGTTAGATTCAAACAGAGCAAAAGAAATAGCTGAGTTAAGCGAAGGCTCGCTTGAAACCGCAAAAAGATTAATAGATGGGAAAGAAACCAAAAGTCTCTCTTTGTGGCGTAAATTAAGAACTCAAAAACTTTATATTTCTGATATTCTTGAATTGTCAAAAAATACAGCAAAATCTGGATCCCTAGAATGCGTTGACGCAATGACGGCAGAAGCAAAAAAAGAATTTAGAATTTATCCTAGAGAAACCGCTTCTGCTTTAGATATATTAAATAATTCAAGAGCATTGCTTTTAAAAAATGTAAATGCTCAAACAGTCTTGGATAACTTATTTTTTGATTTGCAGGATTTGTAAACATTAACTGTAATACTGTGTCATTGAAATTGAAATCGGATCGTAAACGAAGTATGAATATATTGCGAAGATAAAAATGTTTTTATTGTAACAACTAAAAACAATCCACGCTCAAAAGAAATGAACTTGGCGTGGATTGTTGTGTTTAAATGATATGTATTTCTTAGGACTATACCTCAAAAAAGACCAAAAAATGCACATTCTTCTGGGACAAATTGTTCAAAATTAACTTTTTCTGGATATAAAGAGGCTAAGAACGCTCTACTTCTTTGAACTAATCTTCTAGCAGTATTGTGTGTAGGATCCAAACCATTGAGAGCGTTTCTAAACTCCTGTTCATGATCTACGAGGAATCTCCCCGGAGAAGTTATCGCCCTTGCAACAATTCCTTCCAAACGCCAGATGTAATCATTAACAGGAACAACAGAAGGCTCATTAGCAACGTCAGTCTCGTATGTTCCATCCAACCCTAGTCCATCAATCGCAAAAGACATCTGACTTGCAAGTAGCATCACCAAAATCAAGCTTAAAATTTTTTTCATTTGTTTCCTCCCTTTTAAGATTTATATTTTAATATTATAAACTAAATTTTAATTTGTAAAAATTATACTTGTACTGATTTTCTTAATGTAAATTTGTGATTAGAAGGAGTTATATTAGCTAATACTTTTTCCTTCTACTTTTGAGAAGATTTTGTGGGTCAATATGTTTCTGATATCCATAAAGCTGTTGCAGTTTGCTATCAGTTGTTAGTTTAATTCCACTAATCAACGAAGTATATAATTTACTTCCTCTCAGTTTTTTGATACCATACATAAAAAATATTTTTGCCAATAATTACAAAAGTAATTATCGGAAGCTTTGTTTTTGTTAAATAGGATACATAAATATGCCAATAGTTGTTGGGGTAATAGTAAGAAAAATCAGAGATAAAATATATGCCGATGTGTGTCGTTTTGATTTAAGATTGAACGATAAAGTTGTAGTTGAAACAGAACATGGCGTTGAGGTTGGTGTTGTTTGCGAAAAAGAAAAGGATTTGCAAAAAGGGAAAGATCCGATAGGTAAGATTTTTAGAAAGGTAACACAAGAAGATAGAAAAAAGATAGCAGAGAACGAAGAGAGAAATGCCAGAGCTTATAAAACTGTTGCACAAAAGGTTATTGACCATAAGCTAGACATGAAGTTAACGTGCGTCCAATACACATTTGACCGTTCAAAATTGTTTATCTATTACACTTCTGAAACAAGAGTGGATTTCAGAGAACTTATAAGAGATTTAGGGCATATTTTAAAAACGAGAATACAAATGGTTCAGATAGGTGTTAGAGACGAATCTAAAATTATAGGCGGTATAGGTACGTGTGGACAAGTGTTGTGTTGCCAAAGCTTTTTAAGAGATTTTAGTTCTGTAACTATAGACATGGCAAAAGACCAAGAGTTGTCTTTGAATACAGCAAAACTTTCAGGGCTTTGCGGCAGGCT
>JAITKZ010000023.1 GCA_031278115.1 Endomicrobium sp. | reverse complement strand
ATTGAAGAATTAATAAATCAAACTGGCATTTTCATAGTTCTGGAAAATATTCAAGATCCGGGAAATCTAGGAACAATTATCCGTTCAGCTGACGCTTTTGGGGCAAAAGCTATATTTGTTTCCAAAGAAAGCGCCGATATATATTCAGATAAAACTGTAAGAGCTACTATGGGATCTCTGTTTCATTTGCCTGTATTAGATAACATTGATATAAAAGAACTTATTATTTTGATGAAAAGAAAAAAAATTACAATTTTTGCCGCTTCATTAAATAGCAAAAAATATTTAAACGAACTGCATTGTTCCCAAAAAGCCGCTTTTATAATTGGCAATGAAAGTAATGGTATAAAAATAGAAACTGAAAAACTTGCAAATGCATCATTTAAAATTCCAATGTATGGAAAAGCTGAATCTTTGAACGCTGCTGTTGCGGCGTCAATAATCATGTATGAAACTGTAAAGAACAAGTAATATATGCAAATATAAATCTAAAATTTGAAAATTTTAATACTTAAGTTTATTGAATAGAGTAAAAATGACGCTTTTTGAATAAGAAAATTTAGACTTGTCTTCTGAGAAAGATTTTGGAAAAGGGGGATCTCCTTGCGCTAGGCTTAGAGAGATAATAAGGCAATCTGACCTGCGTAAAAACTCAGCCGGTGACAAATTTGTTGTCACGAAATAGGAATTTATCAATGTTTAACTTTAATTAAACAAATTTGGAAATTGTCTGCTAATTCTTCCATGTATGCTTTAGGGTGTAAGCAGGCAGGACACTTTTCCAGCGCTTCTTTACTTTCATAAACATAACCGCAGTTACGGCATTTCCATTTTATCGGCATATCTTTTTTAAAAACTCTATCGTTTTTAAGATTGTCAAGAAGCTCCAAATATCTTGACTCATGATGCTGTTCAGCTACACAAATTCTTCTAAAACATTCAGCTATTTCAGGGAACCCTTCTTCGTCAGCAACTTTTGCCGCTGTAGGATAAAGTTTTGTATATTCCTCATTCTCACCTGAAGCAGAGAGTCTTAAATCTTCTACAGTATCACTTATTATACCGGCAGGGAAAGTACCTGTGATTTCAAGCGGACCGCCTTCCAAGAATTTAAAGAATCTTTCAGCATGTTCTTTTTCATTATCTGCAGTTTCCGCGAAAATAGCGGCTATTTGTTCAAATCCTTCTTTTTTTGCTTTTGAAGCAAAATATGTATATCTCATTCTAGCCTGAGACTCTCCGGCAAATGACTCTAACAAATGTTTTTCTGTTTTTGTGCCTTTGATTGATTTTGACATAAGTAACTCCTCCAATTTTAATAATTCTTAAACCTTAAAGCTCAACTTCATTGAACCATTTGCCATGCAAGTTGCAGTTTTCTATTACTTGAACTTTTCCTTTTGTTCCGTTCTTCAAATGAATTACAGCCGCAGGATCTATATCTGGCGTCAACACAACATTGGCTATAAATTTATTATTAAGATAAAAAGTTATTTCAGTTATATAATGTTCCAGCAATGCAGGGTGAGGAATTTCTCCTATTTTCACATGAATGTCAGTGCAGCCGCTGCTTGGTATTAAACCGCATTCGTTGACAACTGTAAAAGCAGGAATATGCTTTTTTTCAGATTCACCAGAAGCAGCTTTAAAGTCAGGCATTTTATAAGCGTCTTCTTTTTCTTCAAATACGTTCTTAGCATGACACAGAGGGCATTGTTGGTTATTCCCATCTAGCGCAACATAACCACAAATTTTGCAAACTAGTCCCTTCATATTGCCATCCTATATATGATTATTCTTCATTTTTTATTTTTAAAGCAAACGATTTACCTGCTTCAAAACACTTATTTAACTCTTCTTCTGTAGGATTAAAAACAACTCTAAAAGACGGATCAAAAGTCGTAATATTAGAAATGGTATCTTCTATATGCTTTACTGCCTCGCCACTCCAGCCGTAAGAGCCAAAAGCAAAAGATTTACGTTCTTTAGCTTTGGATCCCTTTAAGAAATGTAAAAATCCTGCTATTACGGGAAGCATTTCTCCATCGTGAGTTGAAGAGCCGAAAATCCAGCCTTTAGCGTCCAGCATATAGGAAGCAATGTCTGTTCTATCGTTTTTTGTAACATCAAACAAAACAGCTTCAATGCCTTCTGAAGTTATGCCTTCAACAATTTTTCGTGCCATTTTTTCAGTAGAATTCCACATTGTTTCATAAACAACCGCAATTCTTTTCTTGCATTTATGGACAGACCAGTAAAGGTATTTTTCCATAATGTCAGAAATATGTTTATACCAAACAAGTCCATGGCTTGGAGCAATAAAATCAATGGCAAGATTTAGTTTGCTTATAGCGGCAAGTTTAGAAGCAACAAGTATATTGAATGGCCAAAGAATATTGGCATAATATTTTTGAGCTTCTTCCATTAAGGCATCAAAATTAACTTCGTCATCAAAAAGTCTGTTAGTTGCGTAATGCTGCCCAAATCCATCGTTTGAAAACAAGATTTTATCATACGCGCAATATGTAAACATACTGTCAGGCCAATGTATCATAGGAACATCTATAAAATCCAACGTTCTCTTCCCGATCTTCAAACTTTGGCCTGATTTCATAGCAGTCCAGTTTCCACTTACGCCGTAATATTTTAAAAGCCCCTCTCTTGCTTTTTCAGTTCCGTAAACTTTAGCATTAGGACATGCTTTTAAAACTTCTGGAAACGCTCCTGAATGATCTGGTTCAATATGATTGATAATTATTATGTCTATTTTAGACGGATCTACTATGCTTTTAATGTTTTCTAAAAGTTCTTTTTCAAAACCTTTGCGAACAGTGTCAATTAAAGTAATTTTTTCGTCAATAATTAGGTAAGAATTATATGTAACGCCTCTTTTTGTCACGTATGTATGCCCGTGAAAATGCCTTTCGTTCCAGTCAACAGTTCCAACAGCATACACGCCGTCTTTTATTATCTTTGCAGCCATAACAAAGCTCCTTCCGCATATCAAATACTTTAACCCATCTTAACCTAAAAAGTAAACCATTTAAACAAATTATAAACTATAAAACAGTTATTCTGTTTCTTTGCCTATTACGGAACAGGCGGGACACTTTTCATATTCTAAAGAGTATTCAGCTTGGCACACAGGACAAACTTTAATATTTTTAGTCTTTAGTCCGCACGGTTTACAAAATGTTGGATTCATGCAGCCGTTTTTTAATTCGTCTTCGCAATGGGGGCAGGAACAACCACTGGAGTGAGAGTGAAAATTACAGTTACCCATTTTATACCTCAAAAATACCTTTATTTTTTCTTATTTTTGTAATCTTCTATTGCTTTATGCAATGCGTCGGCGCCAAGATTAGAGCAATGCAGCTTATTTGGTGGAAGCCCTCCTAAAGCTTTAGCCACATCGTCATTTGTAATTTTTAAAACTTCATCAACCGTTTTGCCTAAAGCCATTTCAGAGACCATAGAAGAAACGGCTATTGCTGCGCCACAGCCAAAAGTTTTAAATTTTACATCTTCTATTTTATTATCTTTAACTTTTATGTAGAAAGTCATCATATCGCCGCATACAGGATTGCCGACTTCCCCAATGCCGTCAGCATCCTTTATTTCTCCTACATTTCTTGGATTTGCAAAATGATCCATAACTTTTTCAGAATAAAATGCCATACTGCCCTCCAATACGCCCAACTTTCTCTATTGAAAAACCACTGCAACACATAAAGCTATCTCTATAAATTATTATCATAATTAAATACAATTAAGCGTTATACTTATTCCATATCGCAGTGACAATGATTATGATCATCAAAATCTGTCACTGGACCTGCAGGTTTTCTTTTTCCAGTTTGAATAAAATAAGAATATAGAGGCGACATTTCTCTAAGCCTTTTAACAATCTTAGGAAACTCCTTAAGAACGTAATTCACCTCTTCTTCTGTATTATACTTTGACAAAGTAAATAAAATTGAACCTTGCCCGACGGCAACATCAACTTTCATAGCATCTAAAACATGCGACATTTTAAGATTCTTATTTGCGCATGCGGACCCGCTTGCCGCCATAATACCCTTAGTGTCTAAAAGTAAAAATAACGCTTCACCTTCAACAAATTCAATTGAAAAATTTACGTTCCCTACAAGGCGGTTCTCTAAAGCTCCATTTAAATAAATGTATTCTATCCTCTTTGGAAGTTCTTCTATAAGTTTATCTCTTAAGTCTTTGATTTTCCTGTTGCTAGCTGCTGTTTCTTCTTTAGATATTTCGCAGGCTTTTCCAAACCCCACAATAGCAGGAATATTTTCAGTTCCTGCGCGTTTAGAATGTTCCTGCCCGCCGCCGTCCATCTGAGAAACAATACGTATCCCTTTTTTTAGATAGAGAGCTGCAGCTCCTTTGGGTCCGTACATCGCTGAAGATGATAGAGTCAAGGCGTCCACGCCTAAATCTTTTACATCTATAGGCATCATGCTTCCTGAGCTTACTGCATCTGTATGAAAAACAACAAAATCATTAACTTTGCTGTTTTTAACAGTTGAAACTAATTTTTTTATATCTTGTATAGTACCGACTTCAGTATTGGAATGCTGTATTGAAACCAAAACTGTATCTTTCCGTAAGGCTTTTAAAAGTTCCGTTTCACTTATATTCCCTTTTTCATCAACAGATATATAAGTTACTTCAAAGCCGTCTTTTTGAAGCTTTTTTATAGCATTTAAAACAGAAAAATGTTCTATAGCAGACACAACAATATGATTGCCTTTAGACTTCAGCGCTTCACAAATGCCTTTTACAGCTAAATTATTGGATTCGGTACCGCAAGAAGTAAAAATAATCTCGCTGGCATCAGCATATATGTAATCTGCCACCTGTTTTCTTGCAATTTCAAGAGCTTCTTTAGAGATAGATCCCAAAGAGTAAATACTCTGAGGATTGCCGTAATACTCAAGAAAAAACGGCTTCATAACATCAAAAACTCTTTCATCTAGCTTGGTATTAGACTGATTATCAAAATATATTTGCTTCATAAGACACCCTGCTTCTTATTCTCTTTCAAAAACAGATTTCGGCTGCCCGCAAACAGGACATGTCCAATCTTCAGGCAACTGTTCAAAAGGCGTCCCGGGAGCAATTCCTTTATCAGGGTCGCCTACTGCCGGATCATAAATATGTCCACATACAGAACATTTCCACTTTTCCATAACACACCCTCCTTAAGTTAATCATATAGCCTTTCCAAATTGCCCAATATTATCACTTTTTTGACAATTTTTTGCAATACGCACTTTTATAATAAATTTAGAGATTAAATTTATTAAATTATGGCTATTATTCTTTCAATTTTTCGGGGTATAAAACAACTTGAGTACAGCCACCTTTCAAAAGTTTATTGACTATTTTTTGTAAATCTTTTGAAGACACAGAATCATAGAGTTTAAAGAATTCATCCATAGAGGCAAATGGTTTGCCATATATAACAGCCAAGTCTGCATAATTTCTTGCAAGCATAGAATTGTCTTGAATTGAAATTTCATATATTTTTTTGCAGGCTTTTTTTGCTTTGCTTAGAATATCAAGGTTGATATTACCTGAATCTATTGCATTTATGTCTCTTATTATTTCGGCAATGCTTTCATCAACTTTGTTCGGGGCGCAGGAAAATGAAACACCTAAACTCAATTCTCCAAGTAAAATATCTAAATTAGTAGAGCTATAAATACTGTACGTATTGCCAAGTTTCATTCTAATATGTTCAATAAGAATAATATTTAAATATTCTCTCAGAACATCTGCTGTGGCTTCTTCATTTTGAGAATATTGTTCTTTTATAACCCACTTCATTCGGATACTGCTTAACTCTTCTTTTCCTTTATAAACATTATGCTCAACTTCCCCTGGACGAGTAACATTATGTTGCGGTAAAAAGTTTTTTTCTTTACCCACAGGGATAGAAGCTAAATATGTCGCCGTATATTCTTTAAAAGTATTAATATCATCAACACTCCCAACAAAGACAAATGTATAGTCAGCAGGATTTAAAGCTTTTTTAACAAGATTTAGAGCTACATTTTTATTAAGGTTAGCAATATCTGAAAACTCTAAAGGTTTAAAATATGGATCATTTCCATAAATAATTTTTATAAAATTCTTTCTAAAAACATTTTGCGGTTCCTGATCTTCATTTTCAAGAAATGATTTGCGTTTTGAAATATAAGCTTTAACTGCTTTGGAGTCAAATCTAGGGTCAGTAAAATTCAAATACAAAAGCTCAAATAAAGTTTTAATATCTTTATTTACACTATATCCAGAAAAACCATGCGTAAAGTCAGACATATTGAAATAAAAGCTTACTTGTTTATCGGCAAGTTTCTTTGACAATTCGTCATTAGAGTATTTCCCAACGCCAGAAACATTAAACATACCTGCAGCAAGTTGCGCCGATACAATATCTTTACTAGAAACATCTAAAATACCGCCTTTTGCTAAAGCTTCCATTACAATTTCGTTTGCTTCATTATCAGTTTTCTTCAACACAACTGTAGCGCCGTTTGAAAGTGTCCAAATAATAGTATTTGTTTTGGCGTCTATATTTTCAGTCAAAATTTTTCCAGAAACAGGGATCTTATTCAAGAGAATATCATCTACAATTTCTTCCTTTGGAGACGAAATTTTCATCTTTTTTGAAGTTTTAATTATCTTTTTAATTTTATCTTTAGACGGAATTCTTTCTTTCTCAGGAGCAACTACAATGGCAGTCAAGTCATCTTCTGAAAAATATTTCTTTGCCACTTCATTCAATTCTTTTATACTAATATTGGGCAATATTTTCTTTGCAGCATTAAGCAAAGTATCATTATCCGCTACACTTATATTGACACCAATAAAGTGATTCGTAAATTTTGAAACATACACACTTGAATCATATCTTTTTTCTGCAGCCAAAGAAGTAAATTTGGTAAGAAGCGCACGTTTAGCAACGTCAACTTCTGATTTAGTCCAGCCGTAACGATAAATATTCTCTTTTTCTTTTAATAAAAATTTAATAACTTCTTCTGTCTTATCTATTTTAGCCCGCGCCGTAAGCTGCATAAAACGCGACGGTGAAAAAGATTTAACTCTATCTTCAGCAATATAAGCCCACATATACGGCGCATTTGGGTTATGCGATTCTTGTTGAAAACGTTGGCTGATCATGTTTAAAATAAGTTTATCTATCAATTGTCCTCTAAAAGAACTTAAACTATTATCTAAAATTTTTGCAGACTGATTGTACCTAAGATAAACCGACGCATTAGAAAGCTCAGAATCCGTAATAATTTCTATATTCTGATTTCCTTTTATAGGAAGCTGGAATTCATAATCTGGACGCTTCAACAAAATTTTGCTAGGAACAGCGTGAAAATAAGACATTAACGCTTTTTCCAAGGCAATATCATCAAAATCTCCTACCAATATAACAGCCATATTATCTGTACGATACCATTTATTATAAAAATCTTTTATAACTTTCTGATTTGCACTCTCTATTATTTCTGACAGACCTATAGGCAAGCGCACAGCATATTTGGATCCTTTATATAAAATAGGAATAAGTTTCTCTAAAACTCTTCCATTAGCATTTGCCATTCTCACTCTTTTTTCTTCTAATATAACAAGCTTTTCATCATCTATATTTTTCGGATCAAAAGTAATTGCATGCGTCAAATCATCAATAATATCAAGAGCTTTTTTGGGGATACGCTTCCCGCCTTTGCCGTCAGATTCAACAGGTATTTCTACGCTATAGACTGTTTCATTAAAAGACGTATATGCATTCTCATCTGCCCCAAAACACATGCCATTAGAGCGGAAATAGTTTAAAATATCTCCTTTTTTAGGGAACCGTGTTGTTCCTTGGAAAGCCATATGCTCCACAAAATGAGCAAGCCCTGCTCATTATCTTCCTCTAATACAGACCCTGCATTAACAGCTAGTGTTAAGAAAGCCCTGTTTTCAGGTTTATTATTCTTTAAAATGTAATAACGAAGTCCATTAGGGAGTGTACCTGTACGGACTTTTTTCATGAAAGGAATGGTATCTGTCGGCAAACCCAATCCACCATAAAGATCTACAGATTCTGTGACTAGAGGAGACGTTTGAGTAGCCGATGAAGAAACAAATATTGACAGAACAAAATAAATTGACAATAAAGATGAAAACAATCTTTTAATTAGAATTCTTTTCACTTTAGACCTCTTTTATAGTTAGGTCACTCTAATACTTCAACGCATATTCTTACTGTGTCCTTGGCGACAATACAGCGTTGAAAAGCTTGTCAATATAGACAATATTACCTGCCTTTTCGCCTTCTATTGTCGCCAAACTCACGGCAATTATAAGACATTGAGGTTATTAAGAAACTCAGTTATTTATATCTTTGACAAATATTTATATTTAAATCAAAGATTTTACGGCATCTATTAAAATTTTTATGGACTCTTTGTTTAAATTTATAGAAGCAAATTTATAGAAGTTAAGTTTATCGTAAATTTTTATTATTTTGCCAATATATACTTCATCTAGCCCTGACTTTAGTAATTTTTCTTTTATTTGGACTCCGGATAAATTGTCGGATAATATTCCTGTTTTAATAGTTACAAATTCCATTAAAGCTTGATAGATTAATTTCAAAGACAAGCTTAAATTATTTTTTGAAACTTCAAGCTCTGCGCTTTCTAAGAGTTTTTGAATTTTTGCAACAGAAGAAGTAGTTTTGCTTTTTTTCAAAGGATTTGTTTGTATCTTCTTATATGCAAAAACTGTCATCAATAAAATAATACACGGAACAAAGATCAAATAAAATGAAGGCTTTTTTACAAAATGTCCTTTAAATTGTTTCAGATTTTTTATCGGCTTGTTATAATTTATACCTCTACGGATTATATCTGTGCCAGATTTTTTACTAGAAGCACCTGATGAATAAACAGGCTCTCCTCTTACAACAATTATTTGTGCCTGTGTTTTTATAGTCTCATATTGTTTCTTTGTAGGATTAAAAAAAGAAAGACTTGCTGCTGGTATTTCTTTCTCTCCAGAAAGCTGAGGTACAAATATAGCTCTAAATTCTTTTGAATTATCTGAAGTATTTGCAACAATAGTGTCGTACTTTTTAAAACCGCTATAATCATCAAAATGTATGTTGGCTATGCTTTTCATATTGCCATTTCCGCTTACAGTAACCGTCAAAGTTACAGGTTCGTTTGTCTGGACATTCTGTTTATCAACCAAAGCTTTTATTTTAAAATCACCTACAGCTCCCTCAAAATTTAAAGGTCTTCCTTCTTGTGGCAAAGCAATAACTTTTACTTCTACAGGGTTTGTTTCTAAAACTTTAGTTCGTCCTCGTCCCATATTTGAAAAGAGAGAAAAAAAGTCGTCATCTGAACCTGAAAAATCCATAATGCTTATTTTGAGTTTTGTAGGCGCAATAGTCTTTACCCCAACGCCGACTGGATATAAAAAAGTGTCTATTTCATCAATGTGATAGTTAGAGCCATCAATAACATCGTAACGTTCTTTCGGTTTGGATCCATCATTCCAAAAACCAGTAAAATCAGGAGGATAGTATTCAGGATTAGATATTAAATCAACATTCCTATAGAAGTTAAATTTATAAACTAATTTTTCGTTTTCGTAAACCGTTGTTTTATTTACTGAAGCTTTAACAAATGCTTTCCCTGGAGGATTTTGCGATGAATGTTGGCGAACGCTTCCCTGCCTTGAATCCGCAGAAGAAATGCTTTGAATATTTTTAGCAGGAACAACTTCTATCTCTATACTCTCAGTTAAGTACGTTTTACCATTATAGGCTATAGTAGCGGGAGGTATTGTAAACTTGCCAGTTTTTTTTGGTCCCAAAGTATATCTATAAGTAACACTCACATTAGACTTTCCATTTATTATAGTCATACTTTGCGAAGTAGAGGCGCCAAATCTGTTAAATTCAACAATATTTCCTATTTGGTGATCTGGCAAATTTTTTCCATCGCCACTTATTGTAATTGAATATATGAAAGAATCATTTAAAGCTACCGTTTTTTTATCTACAGATGCATTAAAAGAAATAACGTCCGCATATAACGATGTTGTTCCAAGAGATAACATTACTAAACAAAATATCTTTTTAAACATTACCAATCCTCTTGCGGTTGATTTATTAAAGGTTCTTTATTTTTATTTCTGGCTTTATTTGAATTTTTATCAGTTTCATTATGATAATTTAAAAGCATTACAGCTTGCATATCTTTATTAACATCTTTTTTTATCTTGTTTTGTTGTATAGACTCGCTTTTGTCAGGCTGTTTGTCTTTTTGAAACTTTTCTTCCTTTTGAGCATTAGATTGTTTTTCTTTAGGTTGACCTTCATCTTTTTGAGCATTCATTAAATTTTTTATTTTATCGCTTATTTCTTGTTTCTGCTTGTCAAGTTCTTTTTTTTCTTTTTCTAACTCTTTTTGTTTATCGTTATCGCTTCTTTGGGAACTGGAATCTTTATTATCTCTGCTTTTACTGTTCTCTTCTTGGCATTTCTTTTCATTTTCTTTTTGAGCTTTATCATTTTGCTCTATCTGCTTTTTTAAATCTTGCGCTTGTTGATTTTGTTTTTGCTTATCATTTTTCTGTTTATCGTCTTTACTGTCTTGTTTATTGTTTTTCTCGTTCAATTTTAACAGCACAAGCTCAAGGTTATATTTTGCGTCTTTATCATTTGGATTAAGCTTCAAAGCCTCTCTGTAAAAGTCCGCAGATTTTTCAAAATTACTTTTTAAGAATTCAACGTTCCCCGTACCGTACAAAGCCGTAAATTCGTCTTCTTTTGCAGCATCTGTGGAATTTATAACAACCGAATACTTTTCCTCTGCTTCGTCTAGCTTATTTAGTTTATACTCTGCTCCTGCTGAATTGTTTATTACAACATAACTTTTCGGATTATTTTTAAGCTCATTATCAAAAGTTTGCGCAGCGGTTTCAAAATGTCCTCTATTAAAGTATTTTATAGCTTTGTTATTGGCTCTTACATTCTTGATTGATATAAATAAAATCAAAAATAGAAGAATCAAAAGTGTGAAAAAAGCGATTATTTTAACAAAAAGTCTTTTCTCTATTTTCATTTTTTTAATCTTTTTACAGGAAATAATAATTCTATAAACAGCAACAACAAAGCGACAAATAGGAATATCTGAAATCTGTCTATTTTGCTATCTCTTTCGCTAACCTTATTTTTATTTTTTTCTAAATCTCTTACTGCTTTTGACAGTTCTCCTAAAATATCTTTATCTGAAGCATCAAAATATTTTCCACCTGTTTCGCTGGCAACACTTTTAAGTAAATTTGCATTTATCTTGCTTATAACAACCTGACCAGTTCTATCCTTAATATAATCCCTTGTTATACCACTTTCATCTTTTACGGGAACTGGAGAGCCAGCTGGCGTACCAATACCAACCGCAATAATTTTCAATCCCACTTTTTTAGCTTTATTTATAGCTTCTTTAATTTTTGAATCGTGATCTTCTCCGTCGCTTATTAAAATCATAACTTTTCCATTGGAAATTTCTTTTTCTACAGCTTTTGAGGCTAGTACAATAGCATCGCTTATTTGAGTGCCGCCCATAGGAAGATTACCAACCTCAACACTTTTTAAGAACATTTTTAAAGCCTGAGAATCGTAGGTCATGGGACATTGCCACATAGCACTTCCTGCAAAGACAATAATGCCTATTTTTTCGCCGGGGTTCTCTTCAACAATCTTTAACACCATATCTTTAGCTTTTTCAAGTCTATTCGGCTTCAGATCTTGAGCAAGCATGCTTCTTGAAACGTCTAAAGATATAACAATTTCAGAAGATTCTTTTATTACAATTTTCTTTTTATAACCAAACTGTGGACGTGCCAAAGCAATAATAATAAAAAACAAAGCTAAAAAAATTAAAATATTTTTAATCTTATGAGCATTTAAATTAACATTTGTAAGCGACAAAAAATTGACCCTAGATACAAGCAGTGCCAAATCAAACTCTCTTTTACGAAATGTTAAATAAAGGAATCCTGCTAAAAGTGGAAGCAAGAACAGTAACAATAAATAAATTTTATCTGCAAACATAACCGTGCCTTATAAAATAATTTATCAGCTTACTTTAAATACTTACGCTAGCCTCAATCTAATATCATCTATATACATTTTAGGAAATATTTTTATATATTCGCTCTTCTTGTCAAAATCTTTTATGTCTGACAAATATGCGTTCGTCGCCATTATATGCCTTTCTTTCATTCCACTATCCTCTATTACATTTAT
>JAITKZ010000013.1 GCA_031278115.1 Endomicrobium sp. | reverse complement strand
TTCCATAAATTTCTCCAAAGTATGGTTGCATAGCTTCTATAACTTCGGGAGCTACTTTTGTAGTGGCACTGTTGTCCAAATAAACTCTTTCTTGTTCCATGTCACTTTCCTATTTTTTTACTCCTTATCCTTACGATTTGTTTGTTTT
Source organism: Endomicrobium sp. (assembly GCA_031278115.1). The sequence goes on along the minus strand of JAITKZ010000013.1, from coordinate 9,487 downwards.
TTATATGTTCGCCAAAAGCCTTAGCAAACAGGTGACTTCCATCTCCATTCGATACAAAGTACAAAACTTCGGAATCTGCCGGATACAGAGCTGCTTTTATCGATTCTATTCCAGGATTACTTATAGGACCCGGAGGCAAACCAAAATGCAAATAGGTATTATACGGAGATTTAAATTTAGTATCTTCTAAAGAAAGCTTCTCTTTTACAAGCCCCATAGCATACAAAACAGTAGCACAAGATTGCAACATCATCCTCTTCTTAAGTCTGTTATAAAAAACGGCGGACATAGCGCTTCGCTCCTCTGGCTTAATAGCTTCTTTTTCAATAATAGACGCCATTATTATTATATCTTTAAAAGGAATTCCTATATCTTTTGCTCTTTTGTACATATCTTCAGTAATCTTTTTATCAAATTCGTTGCGCATTATACCTATTAATTCCTCCTCACCAATTCCCGGACTTACAAAATAAGTCTCAGGCATAAGATAACCTTCCAGATTTCTATTATTTGCAACTCCAATAAACTTATCTTTATCAATTTTTACTTTATCGGTAGTAATATCGGCTGTCTGTTTTATATTATTTCCTTCAGGAATTGTAATCCTAATAAAATTTTTTGAATTATTTTTTAATTGTCTCAATATTCTGAAAATTCCATCTCTGCCAGATAACTCGTATATACCTATCTTTAATTTATTTTGTGAGTTTGTAAGTTTTACAAAAAATAAAAATAACTCTTTTGAAAGTATCAAATTTTGTTCTTTCAAACGAGACGCAACTGTTGAAAAATTTTCTCCTTTTTCAACAACAAACAATGCTTTCTCTCCACTTGTAGGCATAAAACCTAGGAAAAAAATACTATAAAAATTATAAAAAATACAGATATTACAACAACTATCTTTTTAGCCACAGCTTTTTAAACTCCTTATTGATAATATCTTTTTCTTCATTATCAAAATATTCTTTTGCTCTTTTAATATTCTTTGTTTTAAAGCCTTTAACTAAAAAGCTTCGACTGTTTCATGTTTAGCTCCACCTGAAGAAGTTCTCCTGCGAAGACCTTTGTCATTTGTTACAATCGTTATTTCGTATGGATTTTTAGATTCGTCAACCAGCTCTACAATAATATCATCGGCAGACAAAACACCTTCGCTAAAGATTATTTCAATCTCGCTGACATGAGATTTATTATAGCCGTACGATTCATATGGATTTTTTGATTTAAAGTCAAAAACTACTGTAATAGAATTTCTAAAACTTCCGTGAGGTCTAGATGATTGTATAAATTCAATAAGCCTATTTCTCCGTTCTTCTAGCGATGAAGCGGAAAATTTGTCACTTGAATTTATAACATTATAACCGTCAATTATATAATGCATATACTATTTTATCATGCCAGATTGTAAAAACAAATAGCAAGAGGGGCAGTATCTGCCCTTCTTGTTAGCAAAATTTAATGTTAGATATTTTTAATGCATATCTAAGTATGTTTGTAAAATGAGTGCGGCGGCTATCTTATCTTTAAGACCTTTGCGCTTTTGTCTGGAAACGTCACCTTCCTCTATAAGTATTCTTTCAGCTTGAGCTGTTGTAAGTCTTTCATCAATAGTAGTCACCTCAACATCAGAAGAAAGAGTTTTAATTTCATCAACCACTTTGCGAACAGTTTCAGACATTTCACCTTCTCTACCGTTCATATTTACAGGAAGACCAAACACAATGACAGAAACATTATTAGCTTTGGCTATTTCTAAAATTTTTACGGCATTCTTTTTTATAGAAATGCTTTCTATAGTGTCAAAAGGGCTTGCAGTAATTCTTAACAAATCTGTTATAGAAAGACCTATTCTTTTAAGTCCATAGTCAACCCCCATCACTCTACTCATTCTACTTCCTTTATTTTTTTAGTTCTTCTTTTACGGCATCTTCAACGCTTTCAGGAATACAATGCTCAAATATATCCCCTTTTATTTTTACCGTAGGTCCTTTTGAACATCGCTCTAAACATATCAAAGCCTGCACATTTACAGCATCTTTAAACTTATTGCCATCAACTATGCGTTTTAGAATTTCTTTTGAACCTTTTCTTAAACAATTATTTCCAACACACACTTCCACATTAGCAGCTTTGTCCAAAGGAGATTTAAAAATTTCCAAAGTTTCTTTAAATCTTTTTCTATATTTATAACTCGTATGCAAATATTCATGAGCTTTTTTACTTCCAGGCTTTTCAAGATACTCTTTATACATCTTTTGGACATATGGGTTGTCTTGGGGTTTATGAAGTTCCATAATTTTATCATTTTCATATAAAACTTTGCTTCTTCTTTTTCTTACAGCTAAATCTGAATAAACAGGCTGCCCTGCGCCACCAACACACCCTCCGGGACATGCCATAACTTCAACAAAATCGTATCTTTTTTTGTCGGCTCTAATATCCCTTAAAACTTTTCTGGCATTTTTTAATCCGTGTACAACAGCTAATTTAAGCTCTTTGCTACCAAATTTTAGTTTTGCTTCTCTTACTCCACTTTTACCTCTGACAAAATTAAACTCTTCAGCTTCATCGCCATTAGTGTTCATGACGTTTCTTAAAACAGCTTCTGTAACGCCGCCCGAAGTGCCAAATATTATACCGCCTCCGGTTTTAAAACCTAAAGGCATATCAAATGCCGAAGCTTCAAGATCTGCAAAACGTAAACCAGCTTCTTCAATCATCAAAGCAAGCTCTTGAGTAGCGAGAACATAATCAATATCTATAACGCCGTCTTTGGCAAGCTCTGCCCTTCTTGCTTCGTGCTTTTTTGCAGTGCATGGCATTACGGAGACAACAACCAATTCTTCTTTTGGAATACCTAAAACTTCCGGCATTATTCTTCTTGCGATGGAACCGTACATTCCTTGAGGAGACCGACAAGTTGAAAGATTTTTAATAAAATCTGGATAGTATTGCTCTACAAATCTTACCCATGCCGGGCAACAAGAAGTAAACATTGGCATATCATCGTTTCTTTCTAAACGTCCTAAAAATTCGTTTGCTTCTTCTATAATCGTCATATCGGCACTAAACGAAATATCAAAAACTTTGACAAAACCCATGCTTCGCAAAGCAGTAACAATTTTACCAGCTATTTCTGTTCCGTTTTCTTCAGTTATGCCGAAAACTTCACCTAACGCTGCCCTTACTGCAGGAGCTATGGCTATTATAACTTTCTTCTTCTCATCACTTAGGGCTTTCCATACTTCTCTAAATTCTGGTTTTGGCAATATTGCTCCCGTCGGACACACTCTTGAGCATTGCCCGCAATAAACACATTCCGAAGACTCTAAATCTCTCTCAAAAGCAGGACAGATTTTAGACCGCGAACCGCGACCTACAAAGCCTAAAGTCCCAATACTTTGTATTTCATCGCAAAATCTAACGCAATCTCCGTAAAGAACACATTTGCCATTATCTCTTACTAAAGCGTATGTTGAAATATCTTTAGGCTCTTTGCGAGAAATATTTTTAAATCTGACTTCTTCTATACCTAATCTTCTTGCCAAAGATTGAAGTTTGCAGCTTTCACTTCTAGCACACATTGTGCATTCTCTGTCATGACTTGCAAGCAAAAGCTCTATAGTAATTTTTCTCATCTCTATTAAATGCTCAGTATTTGTTTTTATGTCCATATCAGGTTCAGGTGGAGTAGAGCATGCCGACATTATGCCCCTTCCCACAACTTCTACCATACAGAGTCTGCACGCTCCGTGAATGCTAAGTTCGGAATGATAACAGAAAGTTGGAAGTTCTATAGTTTCTTTTCTAATAACTTCCAGCAAATTCCTTTCATCTGTAAATTCAACCTTTTTACCGTTTATGGTCAAGTGTTTTCCCATTTGCTTAACCCCTCGCCACAGCGCCGAATTTGCATGAAGCCATACAAACGCCGCATTTAACGCATTTTGAACTATCAATTATATGTTTTTTCCCTTTCTCACCGCTAATTGCTTTAACAGGGCATTTTGCTGCACATAATCCGCAACCAACACATTTGTCGGTTATTGTATAACTTAATAAATTTACACATTCTCCAGCAGGACATCTCTTGTCTTTGACATGAGCATCGTACTCATCTTTAAAATATCTTAACGTGGAAAAAACTGGATTAGGAGCAGTTTTTCCCAAACCGCATAAAGATCCCACCATAACGGCTTTTGCAAGCTGCTCAAGAAGAACAAGCGTCCCTTCGTTTGCTTTGCCGTTCGTAATATCTGTAAGCATTAAAAGCATTTGCTTGGTGCCTTCTCTGCATAAAACACATTTACCGCATGATTCATTTTGAGTAAACTGCATAAAAAACTTTGAAACATTTACTATGCAATTATTTTTACTCATTACCACAAGTCCTCCGGAACCAACCATTGCTCCGACTTTTTTTAACGATTCAAACTCTAAAGGAAGGTCAAAATGCTCTTTTGTCAAACATCCGCCAGAAGGGCCACCTATCTGCACAGCTTTAAAGTTGTCTTCTTTAACTTCGCCTTTATCATCTGCAACACCGCCTGCTATATCAAATATTATGTGTTTCAAAGTTGTTCCTAGAGGAACTTCAATAAGTCCAGTATTGGCAACATTTCCAGTTAGAGCAAATGTTTTTGTGCCGGGAGAATTTTCTGTCCCTACCTTTCTAAAATTCTGAGATCCATAACTTATTATTATCGGTACTGTTGCAAGTGTTTCAACATTGTTTATAGTTGTAGGGTTTCCCCATAAGCCGCTTTGAGCTGGAAAAGGAGGTTTAGGTGATGGCATTCCCCTTTTTCCTTCAACAGAAGCTATCAAAGCAGTTTCTTCGCCGCAAACAAAAGCTCCGGCGCCTTCCATAACATGAAGTTTAAAATTATGATTTGACCCAAAAAATATTATCACCTAAAACGCCAATTTCTGTTGCAGCTTTTACAGCTTTGTTCATTCTTTCAACAGCAAGACTGTATTCTGTTCTTACGTATATATACCCCTCATCTGCGCCTGTAGCTTTTGCGGCTATTATCAATCCTTCAATAACGCTATGAGGATTTCCTTCCATAACGCTTCTGTCCATAAAAGCGCCTGGGTCGCCTTCATCCCCATTACAAATCATATATTTTTTTGAGCCTTCTTGTTTCCTAGCTATTTCCCACTTTTTTCCGGTTAAAAAGCCCGCGCCACCTCGCCCCCTCAAGCCTGATTCTAAAACAACATCGCAAACTTCTTTATCTGTCATTTCTGTACAAGCTTTTTTTTGCTGCTATATATCCACCGCCTGCTATATACTCTCTAATATTTTCAGGATCTATAATACCGCATTGTTTAAGAACCATCCTATACTGTTTTTGATAGAAGGGAATTTCTTCCTGCCCTTTGCATACTTTATCGCCATTGTGATAACAAAGTCTTTCTATAAGTTCATCATTTTTAACACTTTTCTCTAAAATTTCTTTTGTGTCATCAGCCTTAACTTTAGTGTAAAGTATGCCTGCTGGTAAGATGTTTACCAAAGGTCCATTTTGGCAAAACCCTTGACACCCGCTCTTAGACAAAAAGGCTCCTTTATTTTCTTCCTTCAGTTCAATGTGAACTTCCATTCCAAGCTCATTAGCAGCACTCATTAAATTTTCAAATACTTTAAGAGAACCGTTTGCCACACATCCTGTTCCTGCGCAGACAATGACTCTTTTTGTTATATTTTTTCTTGAAGACAAAAATTCTTGAGTTATCTTTTCTAAATCAATCGTCATCTTGCCTCCATCATCTCGTCTATAAGAGCTGCAATTTTTTCAGAGGTTATCTGACCATAGACATTATCATTTATAACTACCACTGGAGCAAGCCCACAAGCTCCAAGACATGCAACAGTTTCAATTGTAAAAAGCATGTCTTTTGTGGTATGCTCATTTTCTTTACTCCGCTCCTTAAAGTGGCTAATGTATTAGTTCTAGTTATTGTAGTAAAGCAAAGCTTCTTTATTAAGCTTTTAATAATTTGATTTTTACAAGAAAAACTTTTATTTTTTCAACAATTCTTTTGAAAATTTCTACTATTTTTTTTAACTCAAAATTACTTCTAATAATGTGCGCTTTGCGGTATATTGTAGACAAGTTATCACTTATATCAATATATTTAGTTTCATTTTGTCTTGCAGATTTATAAGGGTCCTCAAGGACAGTTACTTTAACCAAGGAGCGACTACTTTTGTTCTCTGCGGCAAAAACAAAAAAATTACTACAAAAAACAATTGTTAAAAATAACAAGATAAAATTTTTATCCATTCTCATTTTGTTTTGATAAAAGATACTTAAGTATTATAGGCGTTATAAAAGTAGTAAGCATTGTAACGGCTACCAAAGCGCTGTATTCGTTTGAACCAAAAACATTATTTTTAAAACCTATCCCCGCAAATATCAAACCTACTTCTCCACGTGGAACCATGGATACACCTATCAAAAATTTATTTATACCTTTCTTTAGAACTACAAAACCTGCCACAGCTTTACCTATGAAAGCAACTGCAAAAAGAACTGCAACCAAAATTAATATTTCTCTATTAGCAGCTACAAAAGGGTTAAACGCGCTTATATCAACATTAGTTCCCATCAAAACAAAAAATACTGGAACAAAAAAAGCATATATAGGTTTTATGTCTCTTCTAATCTCTTCAGATTGATTAGTTGTTGAAAGCACAAGTCCAGCAACAAAAGACCCAACTATTGAAGCAAGTCCAACTTTTGTTGCAAATGCCGAAACAACAAAACAAAAAGCGATTCCCATAACAAATACTATATGCTCTTGTTTCATTTTTGAAACAAATTTAAATATCGTTGGAGCTATAAGAATTCCTGCACCTACAGACAACACTAAAAATAATACAGCAGTTCCACTTATTGACGCTACTGTTCCAAAAGTAACTGCTCCACCTTGAACAAGTTTCAACACTACAGCCAAAATTGCAAGACCTATAACGTCGTCAATAACAGCGGCTCCAAGAACAATTTTTGCTTCTTTAGTCTCAAGTTTTTTTAAATCCATAAACACTCTAGCTGTAATACCGACTGACGTAGCCGTAAGAACAGCGCCAGCAAAAATTGCCTGAGTGCTTGAAAGTCCAAAATGCAAAAAGACAAAATATCCAAAGAAATAAGGAACAATCACTCCAACAAAAGCTACAGCCGTAGCCCAGCCGCCAGCTTTTAAAAACTCTTTTATGTCTGTTGAAAGACCAACTTCAAAAAGGAGAATAATAGCACCCAGTTCAGATATGCTTGTCAAAACAGGAGTTTCATGAACAAAACCCAATATGCTAGGACCTATAAGAACGCCTGCTAAAAGTTCACCTATTATGGCACTTTGCCCCAATTTTAAGGCTATTTCTCCAAAAATTTTAGCAAAGAAAAATATACTCGCTAAAGCTATCAAAAATCCAAAAACATTATGCATCAATTAACCCCTATATCACAGTTTTTCTTTTTTCCAATGTTTTCCGCAAGTAGAAGTTTCGCGACAATCTCCCCGCAAACAGTTAGGTCCAGCATCTTCAAAAAGCAAGGGTGCTTCTTTCCTTGCAAGATTTAACATACGGCATGCCATCTCTTTTATTTCCCATTGAGATCTATTGCAGCATCTTAATGAGAAAAAATGCCTTAACTCTCTTGCATTCATTGTTATAATTATCTGCGTAGTCGCAGCATTTGGAAGAATATATCTTGCGTCTTCCGCAGGAATACCAGAATCTAAAAATTCTTTATATAAGCTTTCAGTACTTTTTAAAAAATTATTATACTTTTCTGACAGTTCCTCATCTTTTTTTATGGTATCTGGAAATACAAAATCAACACCAGACTTAAACTTTACATACCTTTGGCTCTGAACCGAAAAAGAAGCTATTCTGTGTCTTGTAAGCTGAGCAAGTAAAGCACGCGATACACCTTCAACACCAAAAGTAAAAGATGCATGTTCAAGCACAGAATGATGTCCTGAAGAAATAACTTTGCTCAATAAATCTTTAACTTTATCAGGTGTAAAATTTTCATCAATATCGTCAATTTTCGCCGCGCTATAACACAACCTGGCGGCGATTGCGCAAATTTTTTCAGCATCTTTGGTTGACTTTAAAAGTTTTGCATTCATATTAAAACCATTTCACGCCTTTTCTTACTTCAATAGTTTCTTCTCTCTTTCTCCCAAGAGAAATCAAATCAATTGGTGCACCTACAAGCTGTTCCAAACGCTTAACATACTTTTGAGCATTTAGAGGCAATTTTTTAAAATCACTAACACCTTTGACTTTACCTTTAAATCCTCGCATTTCTTCATATACGGGCTTGGCATATTTTTGTACAGTCCTTGATGCAGGGAATTCTTTATATATTTTGCCTTTATACTTGTAAGCTACGCATACCTTAATAGTATCTATATCTTCCATACAATCAAGCTTAGTCAAAATTAAATGATTTATACCGCTTACCCTTACGCTGTGGCGTACAACTACAGCGTCAAACCAACCGCAGCGACGCGGTCTTCTCGTAGTTGCTCCGTACTCTCCGCCTTTTTTTCTTAAGAAATCGCCCATTTTATCAAAAAGCTCTGCAGCAAAAGGACCTTCGCCAACTCTTGTAGTATAAGCTTTTACCACACCCAAAACACTATTTACTTTTGTAGGACCTAAGCCTACTCCTGAGCATACTCCACCAGCAATAGGGTTAGACGACGTTACAAAAGGATATGTGCCAAAATCTAAGTCCAGCAAGGTGCCTTGAGCACTTTCAAAAAGAACTTTCTTTTTCTTATTTATCGCATTTTCAACCATAAGACTTGTATCGGCAACAAAAGGCTTTATAAATTTTGAAAGTTCTTTATGGTCTTTTAAAATTTCTTCTTTTAACTTCTTAATATTTATTCCGCTCTTTTCCAAAATAGGAGCTTTTTCTATCAGATTCTTATCAAGCAAATCCAAAAAAACATCTTTCTCTAAATAATCAATCACTCTTATGCCTATTCTTTTTACTTTATCGGAATAAGAAGGACCTATCCCTCTTTTGGTAGTGCCTATTTTAACATTACCTTCCTCAAGGATTCCGTCAATAATTTTGTGATAAGGAAGTATAACATGAGCCTGTTCGCTTATAAAAAACCTATCTTTTACAGGAATTTTCTTTTTGTTTAATACATTGACTTCTTCTTTTAAAGCTTTAGGGTCAACAACAACCCCGTTCCCAATTAAACAATACTTTTTCGGAAAAAGTATTCCTGACGGTATCAAATGGAGGACAAAAGGTTTATTTTCATAGATTAGAGTATGACCTGCGTTATTGCCGCCCTGATAGCGTACAATGTAGTCTGCCTGTTTAGCGAGATAATGGACAACTTTTCCTTTTCCTTCATCTCCCCACTGGGTTCCTAAAACAACTAATGTTGACATGATTGCCTTCCATAAAATAACCCCTTAAACTTTTTTAAAAAGTCTAAA
>JAITKZ010000056.1 GCA_031278115.1 Endomicrobium sp. | reverse complement strand
AAAAAATTTGATTTAGCGACTTGTGAAGGTTATGAAGTACGTACAGGATACTTAAGTCGGTATAATTATTTACCAAAACCAAAGGAAAATTCTAAAATAGAAGAACTTGAAGAGGCTATAGTTAAAGGTGAAGAAGAGCAAGTTTCGTGGATTAAACGATGTAAGCCAAATTTAGAGAAATTTACACAAGTAAATTGGTAGGAGTGCGTAAGTAAATTAAAAAATCCTCACTTTGAATCTTGTAGAGACCTTTTGATGAAAGCTATAGAAGAAGACAACTCTATTCATAAGGCTTACGAACAAAGTGTCCAAGCATATGCAATTAAGCGTAGAACAAATGAAAAAAACGGATTTTCGTACCTTGTTGAAGAAAACGCATGGATTTTATCCCTTCCATATCTATATCCAAACAAACATATATATGTTATTCATGTTGGAAATGTTACAGAATCAACCACAATATTATGGTCTGTCTTTGGATATTTGAGGGACTCTGTAAGATTACTATTTCCGTATTTTTCAATGCAAAAATTTGCAAATTTAGCTGATTTTAAATCTGAGTATGAAAATAAACGTAATTATGGCTATTTCATTGATGACGAAGATTTGATAAATGTGATTGCGAACATGTCAAAAAAAGAAAATCTGTCAAGAGAAGCTTTGCTAAAGCTTCTACTTGATGAACGTTCGCAAAAGGAACTCTTAACTAACATAATAGCTAAAATGCCGGGACACATATATTGGTTGAATAACAAGTACATATATATGGGGTGTAATGATGTTCAGGCAAAAGATTTAGGATTAAGTTCTACGAATGAGATTTTGGGTAAAACTATTTTGGATTTGTTACCGGAGAGAGAGGCAAAAAAACATAATAATATAAATAAACTAGTTATTGAGAAATGTAAAGTATATAAAGGCGAAGAGAAAGCTTCAATGTATAATGGATTTAGAATTTGTATGTCACATAAACTTCCTTTAACAAATAGTGCTGGTAAAAATGTCGGATTATTGGGTATTTCAGTAGATATTACAGATAGGAAGAAAAAAGAGGAGTTAAAAAAAGAGTTAGAAGTTAAAAAGGAACTATATAATACAGCAAGATGGGTATCACATGATTTAGCGCAACCAGTAACAGCGTTAAAAGGATACTTAAATTTGAATAAAAGTTTATCTGAAGAAGAAAAGAGAATATTTGAGGAAGTGGCGAGAAGTATAGAAAATATAGTAGACAGGTTACTTCAAAAGTATAGAGGTACAAAAGATAGAGATGAAAGTGATTATACACAAGTAAAATTGTGTTTAGAACGTATTATTAATCAAATAAGAGAGCAAAATAAGGAAATAGAAATAAAAAGTATGTTTAATAGCGAAGATAAGTTTGTATTTATAAAAGGGAATTTTGTTGATTTTAGCAGAATGCTATTAAACTTACTAAATAATGGAGTAGAAGCAATAGAGAAAAAGAAAGGAGAAATAAGCGTTGGATACAAAGTAAAAGGAGAAGAAGTAGAAATAAGGGGGAAGGATAATGGGCAAGGAATGCCAAAAGAGATTGCAGAGAAGTTGATGAAAGGAGAGAAAGTAGAAACAAGTAAAAAGAAGAGCGGTCATGGGTTAGGGATGGAGCAAGTGCAAAGTGTGTTAAAAGCGATTAAAGGGCAAATGAGGATAGAGTCTAAAGAAAATGTTGGTACAGAAATTATACTAACATTTCCAAAAGCAGAGAAACCAAGATGGTTTGCAGATAAGATAGAGATAAAGAAGGGATATGAGGTAGTAATAGTAGATGATGAAGAGTTAGTGCATGAAGTATGGAAAGAGAAGTTGAAGGAGTACGAAAAAGAGATAAGATTAAAGTTTTTTAAGCAAGGGAAAGAAGCATTAAACTATCTAAAGTCATTGAAAAATAAAGAGAAAGTACTTTTAATAGCAGATTATGAATTGAAAGAAGATATAAACGGAATAGATATAATAGAGGAAGCAGGGATGAAAGAAAGGCATGTGCTGGTAACCAACATGTATTTGGGAGAGATAAAAGATTTTAGTAGAAAAAGTGAGTATCTTAAAATATTTCATAAAAATTTGCTGCAAGAAATTCCTTTTGTTAGAGTATGAAAATAGATTTAAATAGCAAGAATACTGTATTATGTTTGACTTCTGGGCTATTGTCTGTATGTGCCTTCCCCAAATTCAATTTGTTTTTCCTAATGTGGATAGCGTTTGTTCCACTTGTCTTTGTAATAATGAGAACAAATGCTATTAGTTCTTTTCTGTGCGGGTTCTTGTCAGGATTTGTATTTAACGCAATTGGACTTTATTGGCTTGTTCCGATGTTGCATTTTAATACAGGTTCGTATATTCAGGCGGTAATAGCTGCCTGCTCTCTTTGGATATATCTTGCACTTTATTGGGGTATTTGGAGTTTTGGGTTACAAAAATATATTTCTTTTCAAAAAAAGAATAAACTCTCAGATTTCTTTGTAGTTATTTTTGGGTCCTGTCTTTGGGTTTTGCTTGAATATATAAGAACATATCTTTTTACCGGGTTTCCATGGATGTTGACAGGCTACTCGCAATTTGAATTTACTGAAATTATACAAATAGCGGAATTTACTGGAGTATATGGAATTTCTTTCTTAATACTGTTTTGCAACATATGCTTTTATTTTTATATTATTGGTAAAAATAAGAAGAACTATTTGTATATGGCTTTAGCTTTTATAATTTTGTTTACATTATTTGGAACATATAAAATATATAAATTCAGATTGCTTGGCGATAAAGAATATAAAGTTTCAATATTGCAGACAAACATTGACCAGTATAAAAAATGGGATGAAGATTATAGACAAGAGATTTTATCCAATCTTAAAAAACAAGCTCTTGAAGTTAGCAAATCTAAAGCAGACTTAGTTTTATGGTCAGAAACTGTCTTGCCCGGCATAGTTCCAGAAGATGGCAGTTTGTATAGTTTTGCAAAAGAATTAGCGATCTGTGCCGGAGGTTTTAACATATTCGGCTCATTTTACAACGAAGACGATGAAAAAATATTTAATGTTGTTTTAGGTTTTAAGGGCGCAGATAATTATAATGTTGTCCATAAGAAAAACCATTTAGTGCCTTTTGGCGAGTTTATTCCCTTTAGAAGGTTTCTTGCAAGATTTTTTGGTATTTTAAATAAAATGGGAGACGTTAAGGAGGGTAGCGATGCAAATGTCTTTAACAACGGCGAGCTGTTTATTGGCGCTACTATATGTTCTGAAAATTTCTTTCCAGATATAGCAAGAAGGTTTGTTCTAAACGGAGCGAAAACTCTTACAAACCATACAAACGACGCATGGTTTTTTGATACGGCAGCTCCATATCAGCATTTTATGATGAATGTATTTAGAGCTGTTGAAAATAGAAAATTTATTTTAGTTTCGGCAAATTCTGGCATTTCCGGTATTATTGAACCTTCAGGAATAATTATTGATAAAACTAAAGTGTCAAAAAAAGAACTGCTCAATGGGACGTTTTTTCAAAACGATTTTAAAACTTTCTATACTAAATACGATGATGTTTTTGTAGAGATCTGTAGCGTTGCCCTATTAGTATTGGCAGTATTTTTACGTTTCAAAAGACGATTAATAAATTAAGATTTTACTTGATTGCATAAGTGTATAAATATGAAGAGGTTCTAAAATGCTTCAACAGCAAAAAGAAAGAATAGAAGCTTTGAGGAGGTCTCTTTGATTTAGATTCAAAACTGAACAGAATCAAAGAGCTTGAAAAAGAAATATCAGATCCAAACTTCTGGAATGATCAGGACAATGCAAAAAGAGTAATGTCTGAGCTTGACGATTTAAAGACTTTGTACAATTTATGGCAGGATATGTACTTGCAGGTTAAAGATTTAATTGACTTAAAAAGTCTTGCTGAGTCTGAAAATGACGACACTGCATTAAAAGAGGTAGAAGATGAAAGTAGGAAATTAGAGAAAGTTCTATCTTCTTTTGAAACAAAAACAAAGCTGGGTGGTGAGCATGATAGGAACAATGCCATAATGTCTATACATGCAGGAGCAGGTGGTACTGAATCTTGCGATTGGGCGCAAATGCTTGTAAGAATGTATTCAAGATGGGCTGAAGACAAAGGTTTTGAGATTGAAGTAGTGGATAGTTTAGATGGTGATGAAGCGGGAATCAAAAGCATCACCATGATAATAAAGGGTGAATATGCTCATGGTTTTTTACAGTCTGAAATAGGAGTCCACAGACTTGTAAGAATTTCTCCGTTTGACTCAAATAAGAGAAGACATACCTCTTTCAGTTCTGTTGATGTTATCCCTGAAATTGAAGATAATATAGACATAATAATTGAAGATAAAGATATAAGAATAGACACATACAGATCCTCAGGAGCAGGTGGACAGCATATAAATAAAACGGACTCTGCCGTAAGAATAACCCACTTGCCTACAGGAATAATAGCTCAATCGCAAAACGATCGCTCGCAAATAAAAAATAGGGCAACAGCTATGAAACTCTTAAAAGCTAAGCTTTACGAACTTGAACAAGAAAAACAGAGAGCTTCTTATGAAAAACATTATAATGAAAAAGGCTCTATAGAATGGGGCAGCCAAATACGTTCATATGTCTTTATGCCTTATCAGCTTGTCAAAGACCACAGAACAGGTTATGAAACCTCGCAAGCCAGCGCTGTAATGGACGGCGAAATAGACACTTTCATTGGTGCGTACCTCTCTTGGAAATTGGGAAGTAGGAATAAATAATATTATTCATTTTTCAATAGGTTTTTGTGTTTAAGGTTTTGACATAATTTGGTGTATTTAGTAGAATCCAAGCAAATTTGAAAGATTTTATGCTTAAAAGGAATAATAATGCAAGTTGTGAAAGAAGGTTATCCATTTATTTTAATTCCTCTCATTTTAGGAATAGTGTTGGTTGTTTCTGGTTTCGGTAAATTTGCATCTCTAGCAGGTGTTTTGTGTATTTTAGATTCTTTATTTTGCCTCTACTTCTTTAGAGATCCAAAGATAAAGATAACTCTAGGGGCAAATCTTATCCTTTCCCCGTGCAATGGCACTGTTTTAGAAGTAGGCGAAAATGAAAAAGAAAAAGTTGTCAGAGTATTCTTATCTGTATTAGATGTTCATCTTCAAAGATCTCCTATTGCCGGTAAAGTTTTAAGTGTTGAATATAAACCCGGCAAGTTTCTGAAAGCTATGGAGCCTGAGGCTCATATAGTAAATGAACAAAATGCAATAACAATAGAAAATGAAAACGGGAAATATTTGGTTAAACAGATAGCTGGCATTCTTGCAAGGCGATGCATTTCTTGGGTAAAGCCTGGAGATATTTTGAAAGTAGGCGATAAAATTGGCGTAATAAAATTTGGTTCTCAGGTTGACCTTCATATGCCCAAAAATGTTGAAGTTAAAGTAAAGAAGGGTAATAAAGTTGTGTCAGGTGTAACTATTTTTGCAAGCATAAATAAAGGAAGTTGACAGTGAGCGAAAAAATGAAGAAGGGCATCTACATACTGCCGAGTCTTTTAACATGCGGAAATATGAGTTGTGGTTATTTGTCAATATTGTCGTCTATAGACGGCGATTTTACAAAATCAGCATGGTTTCTTATACTTGCAGTAGCATTTGATATGACTGATGGAAGAGTTGCGAGACTTACAAAAACAACAAGCGAGTTTGGTATTCAGCTAGATTCTTTAAGCGATTTAGTTTCATTCGGGCTTGCTCCCTCTGTTATGATGTATCAACTTGTTTTAAGCTCAATGGGAAAAGTTGGTATAGCTATAGCTATACTGTTTGTTTTATGTAGCGCATTAAGACTTGCAAAATTTAACGTTCATGCTCAAGCAGGTGTGGTGCATAGTTCTTTTATGGGACTTCCCACGCCTGCATCTGCAGGACTGTTATTGTCTTTTGTTTTAAGCTACGAACTTTTTGCAGATCCTGGTCAGTCTTTGTCTTTTAAAACAATTCCGATTTTAATGAAAAGCATGCCACTTTTCTTTAAGACAATGCCTGTTGTAATGGTGATTTTGTCTTTGCTAATGGTTTCAAGCATACCTTATTATTCTTTCAAAAAGATGAGTTTATCCAAACCTAAAACTTTCAGACTTTTGGTTTTAGTTGTACTACTTTTATTTTTAATGATTACATTCCCACAAAATATAATTTTTATATTGTTTAGTTTATACGTTTTCTCAGGATTGATTGGCATTGGAGTAAAATATTACAACGCTTATAAAAAAAGAATATAGGAGCAGGATATGGCAATTGAAGGGCTTTTAATTTTAATTAAACCAGACGGAGTAAAAAAATCTTTAACAGGAAATATTCTAACTAAACTCTCTGAAGCTAGAATGCTTATAATAGGTGCAAAAGCCGTTAAGGTGAGTAAAGAACTGGCTGAGCAACATTATTATCAGCTTAAAGACAAGCCTTTTTTTGGAGAATTAGTTGACTATATACAGGGCAAAGTTTATGGTGAGCCTTGGGATAGAGTTTTGGCTTTTGTATATCAAGGCGAAGATGCTATCGCCAGAATGAGAAAAATCGCTGGAGCAACAAATCCTGAAGAAGCCGATCCTGTATCAATACGAGGAGCTTACGGAAGAATAACAACAAAAGGTGTATATGAAAATGTTGTCCACTGTTCTTCAGATACTTCTGAAGCTGAAAGAGAAATTAAATTGTGGTTTAAACCTGAGGAAATAGTTAAACCTATATATCCAGCTAAGAAAGTTGTTTTAGGGAAAGAAGCAAAAGAAGTTTGGGCTTAGTCTCTTTTAGATTCTAGCAATTTAAGATGAAATATCGCCAAGATGGATAAATTTTGTCTTGCGGTGTCTCTTGTTAACATGTTGTCTGCGCAAAATAAGATCCTAAGTTTCAATAAGGAGCGATAAAATGCCGTCGCCAATGGATATATTCGTAAAAGAAATGCAGGAGCTTTTTTGTCCTGACGAAGTTTATATTATGGACGGGTCTCAATTGGAATAGTGGGGTGTTTACTGCATCAATAATAGGTTCTGAAACTACCACTGCTGCAAGCGGTCAAGTTGGAACAGTCAGGAGAGATCCTATGGCTATGCTTCCTTTTTGTGGATATAATATGGGCGATTATTTTCAACATTGGTTAAATATTGGCAAGAAAGCAAAAAAACTTCCTAAAATATTTATGGTTAACTGGTTCAGAAAAGATGACGTTGGTAAGTTTATGTGGCCTGGGTATAGAGAAAATTCCAGAGTTATAAAATGGATGATAGATAGAATTGAAGGAAAAACCGGCGCAAGAGAGTCTGAGGTAGGGTTATTTCCTCAAGAAGGCGCAATGGATTTAAACGGTTTGAGCATAAAAAAGAAATTATTGACAAACTTCTTAGTGTAGATAAAGAAGACTGGAAGAAGGAGATTGTAATGATAGAGGAATTTTATAACAAATTTGGTGATAAAATTCCTAAAGATTTAAGGGACTGTCTAAAAGAACTTAAAGAAAAACTAGGAATGTAAAAATTTACAACAAAGTGATTAAAATAGATATTGTTATGAATAATTTGAGACTCTATATTTCTTGTTTTTTATATTTGTATTTTTGTTTCCAGCAATGGCAAAAGATCAAGATATAATCAGAAGTACTGATACTGTAGAAGATATTGCAGATATTAAATATTTTAATGAGTATGATTATTTTCAAGAATATCAAGAATATAATGATTATTATATTTACTTCTCAACAAGCATTCCAAATCGTTCAAAAAAGACTCTCGTTCCAGCTGCTCCAAGACCGAGGATTGAGAATATAAACTAATTATTATCCTATACTCCTGCACCACGTAA
The DNA here is from genome assembly GCA_031278115.1 of Endomicrobium sp. Next base: position 6,420 of record JAITKZ010000056.1, on the reverse strand, counting down.
TTATTTTTTGTTTTGGTATAAAAAATGATAAAATAGGGCTATGAGTAAAGATTTTATTGAAAAGACTTTGAATAAGAAATTGATATACAAAGGAAAATTTACAGAGCTTTTTTGCGATGAAGTACAACTTCCAAACGGCAACTCTGCCACAAGGGAATATATAAATCACCATGGAGCAGCAGCAGTTCTTCCCTTTATTGATAAAGAAAATATAGTTTTAGTTAAACAATATAGATATGCTATAGGTAAAGTAACTTATGAGATTCCGGCAGGTAAAATTGATGTCGGAGAAACTCCTCTTGAATGTATAACAAGAGAATTGCAAGAAGAAACAGGATACATAGCCAAAAAGTTTGAACTTTTATTGTCTTTCTACCCTACTTTAGCACTTTCAAACGAGCTATTACATATTTTCTCGGCTTTTGATCTTGAAGAAGGCAGCCTTAGCCCTGATGAAGATGAGTTTGTTGACAAAGAAATAGTAGACTTTAAAACTGCTTTAGATATGGTAAAAAGTGGACATATAAAAGATTCAAAAACCATTATATCATTGCTGTATTTTGCTAGTTTATCAAAATAATTTCCTCTAAAAAGTGGTAGATATAGTTCTATAATTTTGTATTAAAGTTGTTCCATAAGTGCACTGTTAGGTTAAGATGTTTTAAAAGAGGCTTTTACTATGAAGAGAAGTAGTTATTGCGGAGATGTTAGAGAAGACAGTATTGGCAAAGATATTATCGTTTGTGGTTGGGTACATTCTCGCAGAGATCACGGCGGAGTGATTTTTATTGATTTACGAGACAGAGAAGGGTTGTTGCAAATTGTCTTCCAACCTGAAAATAAGGAAGTATTTAAAATAGCTGAAGGGTTAAGAAGCGAATATGTAATATCTGTTAAAGGGGTAGTAAGAAAAAGACCAGGAGGAACGTTAAACCCTAATATGTCTACAGGTTCCATTGAACTTGTAGTGTCTAAAATTGAGATTTTAAATACATGTCCTGGACTTCCTTTTGAAATATCGGATTATAGGGAAACTTCGGAGGAATTGAGGTTGAAGTACAGATATTTAGACTTACGCCGTCCTAATTTTCAGAAAAACTTTATAATGCGTCATAAAGTTTCAAATGAAGTGCGGAATTTTTTAAATGATGATGGCTTTTTAGAAATAGAAACGCCTTTCTTAACTAAATCCACGCCTGAAGGTGCAAGAGATTTTCTAGTACCTTCAAGGTTGCACCACGGAAGTTTCTTTGCATTGCCGCAATCTCCTCAGCTTTTTAAACAGATTTTGATGGTTTCAGGCTTTGATAAATATTATCAGATAGCAAGATGTTTTAGAGATGAAGACTTGCGTGCTGACAGGCAGCTTGAATTTACCCAAATAGACCTTGAGATGTCTTTTGTTGAAGAGAACGACGTAATGGACGTTATTGAAAGAATGCTTTCAAGAGTGTTCAAAAATGTATTAAATATTGAAATAAAAATACCTTTTGAAAGAATGCCTTATGCAGATGCTGTACTTCGTTATGGTTCCGATAAACCCGATACAAGATTTGAAATGGAAATAAGAGATTTTTCAACTGAACTTAAAGAGTGTGGGTTTAGTGTGTTTTCATCTGTTATATCTAAGGGCGGTATAGTGAGAGGATTATGTATTCCTAAAGCTGCGTCTTTTTCCCGTTCGGAGATTGACGGACTTACAAATTTTGTCGGCGAATATGGGGCTAAGGGTTTAGCATGGATGAAAATTACGGAATCTGGTGCTGAGTCCAATATAGTTAAATATTTTAAAGATGAAGAGATAAAAATAATTATATCTAAACTTGGAGCCAAATCGGGTGATTTAATTGTTTTTCTTGCAGATGAAGAGAAAATTGTTGCTCAGGGGATTGGAGCACTAAGGCTTAAAATGGGCAAAGATCTTAGACTTATAGACAAGTCCAAGTTTAATTTTTTGTGGATTGTGGATTTTCCTCTTATGGAATGGGATAAAGAAGAACAGAGATGGCAGGCATTGCACCACCCATTTACTTCACCTCAAGATGTAGTTTCATTGAATAAAGAAAATGCTGGAACTGCAAAAGCGAAAGCTTACGATGTTATTTTGAACGGTGTTGAGCTTGGCGGAGGTTCTATAAGAATACATAGAAGAGATGTTCAAAAGAAGATTTTTGATATTCTAAATATTTCAGATGAATCTGCAAAAGAAAAGTTTGGCTTTTTGCTTGATGCATTGACTTACGCCGCTCCTCCTCATGGTGGTTTAGCTTTGGGTTTTGACAGAATGTGCGCATTAATGGCAGGGGAAGACTCCATAAGAGAAGTGATAGCATTTCCTAAAACGCAAAAAGCGTCGGATCCTCTTTCTAATGCTCCCACTCCGGTAAGTGAAAAACAGCTTAAAGAATTGGGTGTACGGATTGTTGTTAAGCAAGCAAAGGTTTAGACTTGTTTGCCAACGACCCAGAGGGATAGATGAATAATTTATTTAACAAAATAAGGTCTTGGACAAGAGGTTTTCTCTTGAAACTTGCCAAAGATCTCAAGCCTGTTGAATCAAAAGGTCCCGTTATAAGGGAATCAAAAAATTTATTTCAAAAGGAAATAAAAATCCCGGTTTTTATTTCCTTTCTATTTACGATAATAGTGGTTTATGGCATGCTTGTAATGGGCGTGGGCATAGACTCAAAAATAATGTTTGCAGCTTTAATATTTGTGGTTGCAGTTGTTATTTTCTTTGCGTCTCAAATTCAAAACAAAGAAAGAGCCATTTTGGAAGATAATGACGCTGTTGTTTTAATGTGTTTGCTCTTTATAACTGCTATTTTAACTTTTCAGATTTCAAAAGAATATTTGTCGCCTTTTGCTTCTCCAGTTTCTGCGTTTTCAATTATGGCGGCAATGCTACTATCGTCAAGATTAGGTGGAGTGTATGCTATATGTCTAAGTTTGTACGTGGCATTTTTAAACGACGTACGCTTTGACATTTTTCTTACAATGCTCGGCAGTGCGATATTTGTTATTGCAAATGTGCATACAATACGCAGAAGATCTGATTTTATAAATGTCGGCGCCAAAACTATTATTGCTAACTCCACTTTGCTTACGATGTTTTATCTTATAGGTGTCTATAGCAGTTTTCAATTGGAATACAATCTTTTTTATGGAGTTTTAAACGGAATCTTTTCGGTGATAATTTTGTTAGTTTTAATGCCTTTGTTTGAAAAGATTTTTTCAAGAACCACAAATATAAAATTGATTGAACTTTCGGATTTTAATAATTCTCTACTTAAACGTCTTATGCTTGAAGCTCCCGGCACTTATCATCACTCAATTATGACTGCAGATATCGCAGAGCAGGCGGCAAACATTGTTGGAGAAAATTCCCTTTTGGCGCGAGTAGTGTCATATTACCACGATATAGGCAAACTTAAAAATCCTGCATATTTTATAGAAAATCAAACATCAGGCTATAATCCTCACGATAATTTAAACCCTGAAATGTCACGGCTTATTTTAATTTCGCATGTTAAAGAAGGTGTTGTTCTCGCGAAGAAGCATAATGTTGATAATGAAATAATCAATATTATAAAACAGCATCATGGCACAACAGTTATGCATGCTTTTTATCATAGAGCTTTGGAATCCGGATTCCATATGGATATGGAACATTTCAGATATCCAGGACCAAAACCGAGCACAAAAATCGGTGCAGTAATAATGTTAGCAGATTCTTGCGAGGCTGCGTGTCGCAGTATAGAAGAGCCTACTACAGCGAGAATAAAAGACATGGTTGAAAAAATAATCAATAATAAGTTTATAGACGGTCAGTTTTCAGTGTGTCCAATAACATTAAAAGATTTAGAGTTAATGAGAGACAGTATTATTTCAACTATTATGGGTATATATCATGCAAGAATTGAATACAAATAAAAATTTTATAAACTTTGTTGACTTTCCTAAAGAACATGTCAATATTTTAAAAGAAGCCGCAAATCTTGCCTTAAAGTCTGAAAAAAAGAGAAAGTATCAAATAAATTTTATAATGTTAAGTAATGAAGAGATAAAAAAACTGAATATAAAATACAGAAAAGTAAGACGTATAACAGACATTATATCTTTTTTAATTATTCCTGAAATTTTTGCAGGAGATATTTATATATCAAAAAATTGTACTCAAAAACAGGCGAAAAGATACGGCAACTCTTGGCAGCAAGAATTGGCATATCTTGTTATACACGGGATACTTCATCTTTGCGGGTATACTGATTATGATGTTGAAAATAAATCCAAAATGTTTGCCAAACAGGATAAAATATTTCAATGTTTATTTTCGCAAGTCTAGTTGCTTTAGTTTTCCTTTTAATTACATCAGCTTGGGTATCTGCGGCTGAGATAGGTATTACAAGTTTATCTAAGTACAGAATAAAAAAACTTATTGGCAAAACCCCTAAACTTTCTAAGATGTTGCTGTCATGGCTTGAACAGCCTTATTATCTTCTTACAATTATCCTAACGTTAAATGTTATTTCCGACATTCTTACAAGTTTTGTGTCCGCATATTTTATGACAACTTTATTTTCTGGGATCAATAGAAATATTATTGATATTATCGCATGGCTTATAACATCTTCAGTTATCTTAATATTTGGGGAACTTGTACCTAAATTTTATGCGAGAGAAAATTCTGAGAAAATTACTGTAATATCTATACCTATACTTTCCAAGATAGAAAAAATATTGAAACCATTCACTTATCCGATTATTAAATTTGCGGAATTTTTGTCTCCGAAAACTTCAGAGGTTGGTGGTAGAAGTTCTTATATTTTGAGTGAAGAAGAAATTAAAGCTCTTATTTATGAGGGCGGATATAGCGGAGAAATAGACAAAGAAACTGGGATTATGCTAGAAAGAGTTTTGAGTTTTGGTGAATTGTTAGTGAAAAAAATAATGGTTCCATTTGAAAATATAGATTCCGTAGATTTGTCTTTGGAAGATGAAGAATTTTTGGATATGGCTGTTGAAATATCAAGAAGTAGAATCCCCGTTTACCTTAAATCAAAAGATAATATTATCGGATATATCCATATAAAAGATATTTTGACATTGTGGCAGGAAAATAAAGGACATTTTATACGGTCACTTGTTAAAGAGCCATATTACATAAGCGAAGACCAAAAAATAAACGAACTTTTGAAAAAATTTCAGAGTGGCAAAACCCATATGGCTTTTGTAAAGGATAAAAACGAAAATATAATAGGTATGGTTACGCTTGAAGACATATTAGAAGAAGTTGTCGGTGAAATTCTTGATGAGTATGATTACGAATCATGATATTTTAATAGTATTTAAAATCATCATTTTTTGTTTTCTATTACTACTACTTAGTTTTTTCAGTGGTTCCGAAACTGCTATTACAAGTTTGTCAGGTACCTTTTGGATAAGAGCAAAGGCAAACGAAATAAAATATTCAAAGATAGTGGCTTTTTGGGAAAACCATTCTCAAGAAGTTATAACGACTATGATTATAGGAATGAATTTGTCTGTTGTAGGAATGAGTATTATTTTATCATCTCTCGCTTTGGATATTTCCGAGTATTACAAAATCAATATTAATATTCTGCATTTTTCTTTTCCGATTCTATCAATAGTTTTGGCTTTAACAATAGGAAGTATTTTCCCTAAGACCATAGCAAGATACAACTCTGAAAAATGGGGTATTTTTATTTTGCCTACGATAATAAAACTTGCCTCATTTTTTAGAATACTAATTAATTTTTTATTAACGATTTCAAACAAAATAATGAAGCTATTTTTAAGACGTAAGGAAAGTAGGCATATCAAAGCCGACGAAATAGATTTTTTGTTGTCAGATAAAAACACTTCCCCTCTTTCGGAGGAGTCCAGGAAACTTGTAAGCAATATAATGGATTTCAAAAATATGAAAGTCTCTCAAGTGATGGTACCTGTTTCCGATATTTTTGCCGTGGGCATAGATCTATCCAAAGATGAGATGATTAAAAAGATTATTAACACAAAGTATTCAAGAGTTCCCGTATACAGCAAAGATATCAGCAATGTCATAGGGATAATATATACAAAAGATTTAGCTGTCGCTTGGCGGAATTCCGATATTATAATTATTGAAGATTTAATTCGTCCAGCATATTTTGTTCCTGAAAATGCAAAAATCAGTAAAGTTCTTAAAGAGTTTAAAACAGGACGGTATCATATTGTTGTGGTAGTTGACGAGTTTGGGTGCACAATAGGTCTTGCTTCAATAGAGGATTTATTAGAGGAGATTGTTGGAGATGTTTGGGACGAACATGATTTTAGAGAAAAAACTATAATATCAACTAAAGGTAACAAACATATTATACAGGCATATGAGTCAATAACAAATGTTAATGATGAACTCAA
>JAITKZ010000007.1 GCA_031278115.1 Endomicrobium sp. | reverse complement strand
CTCCATGTATTTACTTCTGCCCCATCAATGGATTTTATTCTGTCTCCGCTTATAAGTCCGGCTTGAGCCGCAGGCTTATTTTTTATGACACTCCCTACTAAAGATGTTTTTGAAATAGTAGTAACGCCCCATATGTTAAAGACAAAGACAAACAAAAAAATTGCCAAAATATAGTTTGAGAATGGTCCTGTAAAAGATATAAATACTTTCTTATACCATTCTAGAGACAAATACTCACCTTCTGCTCCAGTTGCTTCTTCAGGATTTTCTCCTGCCATAGAAACAAACCCACCGAACGGAATAGCTTTTATACAGTACTTAGTATTTTTGTAAGTATATTTTATTAAGTCTGGACCAAAACCAAAAGCAAAAGTTAATATTCTAACCTTGCATGCTCTCGCAGCAAGAAAATGCCCAAGCTCGTGCATAAAAACTAAAAAACCAAATCCTATAGCAACCCCAAGTATCTGGATGATTATTGTCATAATTTGAATTCCTTTTCTATTAAATTACGTGCATAAACTCTTGCCCAAGAGTCTGATTCAAAAAAATTTTCTAAAAATATATTTTTTGAAATTTTATGAGCCTTCATTGTTTTATCAACTATTTTTGCAATATCTGTAAATTTTATTTCTTTGTCTAAAAAACTCTTTACTGCAATTTCATTAGACGCATTCATAACAGTAGGTAACGAGTCTCCTTTTTCAGCCGCCAAATATGCCAACTTTAGACACGGAAACTTATTAAAATCAGGTTTATAAAATTCTAACCTGCCAACTTCCACCAGATTCAAAAACTTTATATTAGATTTTAATCTCTCGGGGTACGTCAACGCATATTGTATTGGCAGTCTCATATCAGGGGTTGAAAGCTGAGCTATAATAGAACCGTCAATATACTCCACCATAGAATGAACTATAGCCTGAGGATGTATAACTATTTCAACTTTATCTATTGGAATGCCAAAAAGTATGGAAGCTTCTATGGCTTCAAGACCTTTATTCATAAGCGTAGCGCTATCTATTGTTATCTTTTTCCCCATTTTCCAAGTAGGGTGGGCTAAAGCCTGATCTACAGTTATCTTAGAAAAATCGCCCGCATATCTATAAAAGGGACCTCCAGAAGCTGTAAGTATTATTTTTCTTATTTGACTTTTTTTCTCTCCAACGCAACATTGAAATATTGCCGAGTGTTCACTATCTACAGGAAGCACAGAAACGCCATTTTTCTCAGCAAGTTTTATTATGTAGTATCCAGCCATAACAAGAGACTCTTTATTGGCAAGAGCAACATCTTTTTTTGCTTTTATCGCCGCTATTATTGATTTTAAGCCGACAGAGCCAACAATTGCAGCTAAAACCATGTCCACTTTAGGCATAGTTGCGAGTTTTTCAAGACCACTCTGCCCACTATAAACATTAATTTTTATTTTATTTGAAATGCACCATTTTTTCAGTTCTATGGCATCCAGATCATTTGCAACAGATACTGCGGAAGGATTAAATTTTTTAATCTGGGCTTTCAAAACTTTTAAATTAGAACCAACGGCAAGCGCCTCAACATAAACTTTTTCTTTCATTTTTAACGCTAAATCAATTGTCTGCTTGCCTATAGAACCTGATGAACCTAAAATTGCTATTCTTTTCATTTTATAAACATTAAAACGTAATATACGGCAGGAGCCGCAAAAATATAAGAATCAAACCTGTCAAAAACGCCACCATGTCCGGGAATTATTTTACCGGAATCTTTAACATTGCCGTCTCTTTTAATCAGAGATTCTGCAAGGTCTGAAAACTGCCCGACAACAGATATAACCAAACCTAATACCACAGCTTCGCATAAAGTTAAAATACTACTTATAAACAAATACCTACACACAACAGCCATAAGAACACCAAAAACAACTCCTGCTATAGCTCCTTCAATAGTCTTTTTAGGGCTAACTTTTTTGGCAAGTTTATGTTTACCAAACATATATCCAAAAGTATAAGCCGCAGTATCCAAAACCCAAACTTCAATAAAAATAAGAAATATCAATTGCATTCCGCCATTTAAATCACGAATATAAACCATATGCGCTAGAGCCAACGGAATAAAAAAAGCCCCGAGAAAAGACATTGCAATTCTCTCAATGCTGAGATCTGCCTTCTCTTTAAAAACTTCCATCACAAAAAAAATAAAAAGAATTAAAATCGCTGAAATTGAAGATTTGTCCATACAGCAGCAGCAACCGCAGCATATTTCGCAAAAGCACAGAAAAATAAAAAATCCCGCTGCCATAATTAAAGACGCAACTGTGTAAGGTTTATATTTTTTTACTATCAGCAGATACTCATACACTGAAAGCACAGAAACAAAAAACATCATTGCGTAGAACGAAATGCCACCAAAGTATATGCACAAAAAAACTAAAGGCATACCAATAACAGCGGTAAGTATTCTGGTACTAAGCACTTAAATCCCCCCAAAACGCCTATCCCTCTTTTGAAATTCAGAAATTGCAGCTTCTAAATCTTTAGGAGTAAACTCAGGCCAAAGTTTATTGGTTACATAAATCTCGGAGTATGCTATTTGCCACAAAAGAAAATTTTATATTCTAAACTCTCCCGACGTGCGGATAAGCAAGTCTGGATCCGGTTGACCAGCAGTATACAAAAAAGACGACACAATTTCTTCCGTCGGCTTTTTTATACCTTGTTTTAACATCTCTTCAAAGGCTTTTACAATTTCTTGCCTTGCCCCGTAATTTAAAGCTATATTCAACTCTAAACCCGTATTATTTTCCGTATCTTTGCAAACAGAAAGAATCTCGGATTTCAAATCTTGCGGAAATTTTGATAAATCGCCAAGTATTCTAAGTTTGACACCGGCATCACTTAACTCTTTCAACTCTTTCTTTATAAACCGTGAAAGCAAAGAAAAAAGTGCGTCAACTTCGATTTTAGGTCTTTTCCAATTTTCAGTAGAAAAAGCATAAAGGGTCAAAACCTTGACTCCAAGCCTGCTGGCAGACTTAATAATCTTTTTTACGGTTTTGACCCCTTGCCTATGACCAAAAACTCTGGGTAATGACCTTTTCTTAGCCCATCTGCCATTCCCGTCCATTATAATCGCTATATGTTCGGGTATCAAAAAGTCTTCCTTACTTTTGAGAAATTGCACTTACAGGGCAGGTAGATTCACATGCTCTGCAGCTTACACATATACTGACATTTATTTCATACTTATCGCCTTTCTGCTCAATAGCTGAAACTGGACAATTGCCTGCACATGCCCCGCAACCTACGCATATATTTTTATCAATTTGGTAAGCCATCTTTTTATCCTCCATTTTTTTTGCATTATATTTGCATCACTTCTTTTTCTTTCAAAGCAATGCTTTCGTCAATTTTCTCAATATAATCGTCAGTCACTTTTTGAGCGTTAGTCTCAAACTTTTTTCTGTCGTCTTCGGTTATAACTTTATCTTTTTCAAGCTTCTTTATGTTCTCAACTAAAATTCTTCTTTCATTTCTTACGGCTACTCTAAAATCTTCAGCCATTCTGCTTATAGATTTTGCTATTTCTTTTCTTCTTTCTTCCGTGAGAGGAGGAACTGATATACGTATAATTTTGCCATCGTTTACAGGTGTCATTCCTATATCAGCCTTAAGTATAGCTTTCTCTATAGCGCCAAGCTGGGACGGATCCCAAGGTCTTATTTCTATTGTTTTGGCGTCAGGAATACTAACACCTGCGAGCTGATTCATCGGCATCAAAGAACCGTAGCTCTCAACTTTTATTCCTTCTATCACAGCACTTGAAGCTCTGCCGGTCCTAATAGAAGCCAACTCGCTTTTTAATCTATCTATAGTTTTTTTCATAGCCTCTTCCGACTTAGAAAAAAAACTTTGAATTTGCATTTACTCCTCCATTCTCGTACCTATTTTCTCACCGCTTATAACCTTTTGTAAATTGCCTTCTTTATAAAAGTCAAATACTATAATTGATATACCAGACTGCATGCACAAAGAAAAAGCTTCCGCGTCCATAATTGCCAAATGTTTATCCAAAGCTTCTTGGAAAGTTAGAACACTATATTTAACAGCATTCTTATTTTTTTTAGGATCAGCATTGTAAACACCATCTACTTGTGTAGCTTTTAACAAAATATTAGCCTTTATTTCAGCGGCTCTTAATGCCGAGGCAGTGTCAGCGGTAAAGAAAGGATTTCCCGTACCACCAGCAAAAATAACAACATATCCTTTTTCAAGACGCCTTACAGCTTTTTCTCTGCTAAATTTTTCAACAAAACCACTTACACCGCTTGCTGAAAAAACAGTTGATTTTACACCAGCTTTTATCAAAGAATCGTTTAAAGCAAGAGAGTTCATTACGGTAGCAAGCATTCCCATCTTATCAGCCGTTACTCTTTCTATAAACTTTCCTCCACCTCTCCAGATATTGCCCGCTCCTATAACAACCGCCAGCTGAACATTCCCTTTGTCAACAACAGATTTAATCTCTCTTGTAACTTTTGAGAGACTTTTCTCACTTATTGACGAAGAATTATCTGAAAGAGATTCTCCTGAAAGTTTCAATAGAACTCTCTTTGAGTTCATTATTATTCTCCGAGTTTAAATCTTGCAAATCTCTTTATTACTATATTCTCACCTATTTTAGCTATAGCTTTTGTCACCAAATCTTTTATGGTTTCTCTACCGCTTGTGTCTCTCATATAAATCTGGTCGTACAAACATATCTGGCTGTAGAATTTTTCAATTTTACCTTCAATGATTTTATCCCAAACTTTTTCAGATTTTCCTTCTTCCTTAAGCTGAGCTTTGTAAATTTCTTTTTCCGCATTCAAAATACTTTCAGGCACTTGCTCGCGGGAAACATATGTCGGTGAAACAGCAGCAATTTGCATAGCTATTTCCTTAACTAAAACCTGAAAGTCTTCAGTTTTTGCTACGAAATCCGTTTCACAGTTTACTTCAACTAAAACCCCAAGTGTTCCGTTTCCATGTATGTAAGAATGAACTAAGCCTTGTTTTGCAGCTCTTCCTGCTTTTTTAACAGCAGAAGCCATGCCTTTTTCTCTAAGCCATTGGCAAGCCTTTTCCACATCATTATTTGATTCTTTGAGAGCATTGCGGCAATCCATTATTCCCGCACCTGTCATCTCTCTGAGTTTTGTTATAAGTCCAGTTGACATTATCTTCTTCTCCTTCCTGAGAAGGTTCTTCTCTCTTTTCTTCCTCTTCTTTTGCAGGTTCTGAGGCAATAGTGTCTGCTCCTTCGCCTTCTTTCTTTTCAGTTACGCCTTTTCCTTCTAAAACAGCATCAGCTATAATTGAGCAGAAAAGCTTTACTGCTCTTATAGCATCATCATTTCCCGGAATAGGATAATCAACCAAATCAGGATCGCAGTTAGTATCGCAAATAGCGACGATAGGAATGTTAAGTTTTCTTGCTTCTGAAACAGCTGTAGATTCTTCGTTAGAACCAACCACAAACATAAGACCTGGAAGTTTTGTCATATTTTTTAACCCTTCCAAAGACTTTTCAAGCTTAATTCTCTCTCTTTCAATCTGAGACTGTTCTTTTTTTGAAAGAATCTGGAAAACACCATCTTCTTTCATTTTTTCTATTTCTTTGTACCTCGCAATAGATTTCTTTAAAGTTTCAAAATTTGTAAGAGTTCCGCCAAGCCATCTTTCAGCTACAAAAAAAGCTCCACAGCGCTGAGCTTCCTCTTTTACTGGAATCTGAGCTTGTTTTTTTGTTCCTACAAAAATTATTTCTTTGCCCTCGGCAATAAGATCTCTTACTAATTTGTAGTTTTTTTTCAATTCTTTAAGGGTTTTTTGAAGATCTATGATGTGAATTTTGTTCCTAGTTCCAAAAATAAACTTCTCCATTTTTGGATTCCATCTTCTGGTTTGATGTCCGAAATGAACACCAGCTTCCAGCAAAGCCTTCATTGTAATGTTTGACATACTTCTCTCCTTTGGTTTTAACCGCAGCAACGGTTTCCGTTTCAAGACGTATTTTCGTCTCACGGCTTCCACAATCTTCCATCTCCAAAACCTCAAAGTTTTTCTCTGAGACCGTTTGGCAAATCCAATTGTGTGATTATTTAGGGTTAGTACCTAAACGACTATACTGTTTTATCAAAACCTATAACTGTTTTCAAGAGTTTGCAGTTTTTATGTTATTGTTAATAGTAATAAAAATTGCACTGATTTCATTCAAAGTTTTTTCTATTTAAGAAAGTTTTGTATGTCATTTTATTTAGGCATGCACTTTTTTTATATCTGCTCCGAGTTTTTTAAGTTTCTTTTCAAGCAGTTCATATCCCCTATCAAGATGATAAATTCTTGATACAGTGGTCTTACCTTCTGCCGCAAGTCCCGCCAATACAAGGGCCGCGCCAGCCCTTAAATCTGAAACCATAACAGGCGCTCCTGAGAATTTATCAACCCCAGTTATATTGGCTATCTTGCAATCTACTTTTATATTTGCTCCAAATCTTTGCAATTCCGCAACATGCATAAATCTGTTTTCAAATATAGTTTCTTCTACTTTTGAATGCCCTTTTAAAAGACACATCAAAGCCATCCACTGAGCTTGAACATCAGTCGGGAAACCTGGATAGACTTCTGTTTTAATATTTTGAGGATTTAAATTTCTAATCCATTTAACTCTAATACTTGTTTTATTTTCCTTAACAGATAGCCCGCTTTTTTTCAATTTATTACTTATCGCTTCAATATGTTTTGGAATAACATTTTTAAGAACAACGTCACCCTTTGTAATAGCTACAGCTATCATATATGTCGCAGCCTCTATTCTATCGGGAATTACTTCATGCGTAAACCCTTGTAAACTGTCAACACCGTCAATAATTATTTTTCCCGTACCCGCACCACTTATTTTAGCCCCCATCTTATTTAGGACATTAACCAAATCTTCTATTTCAGGCTCTTTCGCTACATTAATTATGGTAGTTTTACCTTTAGCTAAAACTGCGCTAAGCAAAATATTTTCAGTTGCTCCAACACTTGGAAACTTTAAATCTATAACAGCACCTTTAAGCCCATCTTTTGATAAGGTTTTAATATATCCGCCTTCAATAGAAATTTCGGCTCCAAGTTTTTTAAAAGCATCTAAGTGTATGTCTATAGGTCTTGCCCCTATAGTACAGCCTCCGGGCAAAGAAACTTCAACCCGGTTAAGCCTTGCAAGCAATGGTCCCATTATTAAAACGCTTGCCCTCATTTTTCTGACCAAATCGTAAGGAGCTATATGTTTATATTTACAAGAAGAGTAAGTTCTTATAGTATTCCCTTTTTTAACAGTTTTTTTACCTATAAAATTTAAAAATTCCACAGTTGTGTCTATATCTGCAAGAGAAGGAACATTTTTTATTATTGAAGGCTCATCAGTAAGTAAAGTTGCAAACAAAATAGGCAAAGCAGAATTCTTTGATCCCGAAATAATAACTTCACCTTTTAATTTTTTACCGCCGTATATTATTATTTTATCCATTTTTAATCCCAATAAATTTATATTTAAATATCTATACAAAATAAAGCTTGACTCAGCAATCTTAAAGAAAATACATTTTCCACGACTCCGTGCGAAGAATTGTAAATCTCAAGATTTTAGAGCTTTTAATATCCTAGGAAGTCCAGAATAATCGTTTATTATTTCAATATCTGCGTATTTGTTATCTAAAAATATTTGTCGTATATCTTCTGCTTTATTTGAATTTAATTCAAGAAGAATATAACCATTGACGTTTAAGTATTTGGTTGCATTTGCCGCTATCTCTTTATAAAAAAACAAACCATCATCTTGCGCTGTTAGAGCATTTTTCGGCTCAAACTTAAGCTCAGGCTCCAAATCAGCGTATTCATATTCTGTAACATATGGAGGATTGGAAACTATTATATCAAATTTGCAATCTGGTATTTTTTTAAAAATATCGCTTTCAATAAGTTTGATATTGAAAGCGTTGTTAATTAGGGCATTTTCTTTGGCAATTGCCAAAGCATTAATGCTTACGTCTGAAGCTACAATATCTTCAAAAATTCCAAGTTTAGCCAAACTTATAGCTATACAGCCTGACCCTGTACACAAATCTAAAATAGACTTTTTATTTTTTTCTTTGGCAATCTTTAACGTAACTTCAACCAAAATTTCTGTTTCTGGTCTTGGTATAAGAACATTTTTATCTACTTTAAATTCAAAGCCCATAAAATCGGCAAGACCTATTATATATGCTGCTGGTTCGCGATTTGAACGTTTTAACGCATAATTTTCATATTGCAATATTTGTTTATCGGTCGGTTTTTGACTTCTTAATAAAGGCAGTTGGGAACGCTTTGTTTGCAATACAAAGCTCAATAAAACTTCCGCGTCAGATTTAGGTTCAGACAAACCTTTGGATTTTAAAAACTTTGCGGCTGTTTTTAATAATGTATAAACATTTTCGCCGTCTAACATTTAGATATTGTTTTCCTTGAGTTTAGCTTCCGCATCAGCTTCTATCAATTTGTTTACAAGTTCAGACAAATCTCCGTCCATAACTTCTGTAATGTTGTAAACGCTGTAGCTGATTCTATGATCGGTTATTCTATTCTGAGGGAAATTATATGTTCTAATTTTTTCAGATCTGTCGCCAGATCCCACCTGCTGTTTGCGTTCGTTTGAAAGCTGCTTTTCCTGCTCTAAAACTTTTTGTTCGTAAAGTTTAGCTCTTAAAACTTTAAACGCTTTGGCTCTGTTTTTTATTTGACTTCTTTCATCTTGGCAGGCAACTACAAGTCCTGTAGGCAAATGCGTGGTTCTTATAGCCGAATCAGTTTTATTTACGTGCTGACCGCCCGCACCTGAAGCTCTGTACGTATCTATTCTCAAATCTTCTATCTTTATTTCACAGTCCACTTCCTCAGCTTCAGGAAGAACAGCTACAGTAACAGCTGAGGTATGCACTCTTCCAGATGCTTCTGTATCAGGAACTCTTTGAACTCTATGAGCACCTCTTTCAAATTTAAAGTAATGCCACACTTTATTGCCATTTATTTCAAATACAATTTCTTTGTAACCGCCAAGCCCTGTGGGATTAGAATCTATAACTTCATGTTTCCAACCGTTTCTATCGGCAAACCTTGTGTACATTCTGTATAAATCGCCTACAAACAAAGCAGCCTCATCTCCGCCGGTTCCAGCGCGAATTTCAACGATGATATTTTTATTTTCATTAGGATCTGGAGGTATAAGCAAAACTTTTATTTCGGATTCAAACTTTTCTTTTTTACTTATTAAATCATCATATTCTGCAAAAGCCATTTCTCTTATTTCGGAATCGTCAGATTTTTTTAGATCTTCAGCGTCTTTTATATCATTTAAAAGTTTGGAATATTGAGCATATTTCTCC
>JAITKZ010000059.1 GCA_031278115.1 Endomicrobium sp. | reverse complement strand
TTGGTTTAAAGTTCCAAATTCAATTAAGTTTATTTTAAAAGGTAAGTTGAACAAGTGGGTAAGCGGAAAAGATATTATTCTATATATAATAGGTCTCATAGGCGTAGATGGAGCACTTTATAATTCTATGGAGTTTGCTGGACCGCTATGCAAAAAACTTACTATGGCTGACAGATTTACAATAACAAACATGGCTATAGAAGCCGGTGGGAAAAATGGCATATTTACGCCTGACGAAATAACTGAAAAATATGTGGTAAAAAGAGCGCTAAGAAAATATAAATTTTATGAAAGCGATAAGAACGCAAAATACTTGAAAACTTATGAAATAGACTGTAGCAAGATTCTGCCTCAAGTTGCATTGCCTTTCTTGCCGTCTAAT
Source organism: Endomicrobium sp. (assembly GCA_031278115.1). Next base: position 49,053 of record JAITKZ010000059.1, on the reverse strand, counting down.
GCAAAAGCAGTTAAAGATGTTAAGAAGACCTACATAGATCAAGTTGTAATAGGTTCTTGCACCAATGGTAGAATTGAAGATTTAAGAATTGCGGCTTCAATCATAAAAAAAGGAAAAAAAGTAAACCCAAATGTAAGAACTATAGTAATTCCCGCAACGCCTGCAATTTATTCTCAAGCGTTGGAAGAAGGATTGCTTAAAATATTCATGGATGCAGGGTCAGTTATTTCTGCTCCTACATGCGGACATTGTTTAGGCGAACATATGGGAATACTTGCTTCAGGAGAGAAATGCGTTTCAACAACAAATAGAAACTTCGTCGGCAGAATGGGACATGTTCAGTCTCAAGTATTTTTGGCAAATCCGGCTGTAGCCGCAGCCTCGGCAATAAAAGGCTACATTGCAACGCCTGATGAGATAAAATAAGAGTATTATCTGGAGAGGAAAAAATATGTCAGACATAATATTAAAAGGAAACGTTCATAAATACGGTTCTAATGTAAATACAGATGAAATAATTCCTGCAAGGTACTTAAACACAACAGATCCTGCAGTACTTGCAAAGTATTGTATGGAAGACATTGATAAAGATTTTGTTAAAAATGTTAAACCAGGCGACATAATAGTAGCTGAAAATAACTTTGGCTGCGGTTCTTCAAGAGAACATGCTCCTATATCAATTAAAGCTGCAGGTGTGTCTGCTGTAATAGCAAATTCTTTTGCAAGAATATTCTTTAGAAACTCAATAAATATAGGGCTTCCTATTTTAGAGTCCGAAGAAGCTGTAAAATCAATAAAAAACGGCGACGAAATAGAAATAAACTTAAATAAAGGCACTATATATAACATAACCCAAAATAAAACTTATCAATCGCAACCATTCCCTGAATTTATGCAAAAAATTGTTAAGTCTGTCGGGTTGTTAGGATATATTAAAAAATAGTATAAATTTTAGTTTTTTATATTGACGCTGACAACATTTTTCTGTGGAAGTTAATCTAATAAATTCAGGAGAAAAGAATGAAAAAATTAGGTTTGATACTTTTTACAGTTTTAACAATTTCAGTCCTAGCTTTTGCTTTGGATGGTAATGGTAACGGTGAGCTCAATATATTTTTAGGAGCAGATATTTCAGCAAATGAGAAAGTAAAACAGCAAGATGGGTCAACAGTAACTGAAAACAATGCAAAAAAAGGGTTTTCTCTCGGGGCAGAATGGCTTTATCCTGTTTTATACAAAGTTAAAATCGGCGCTGGGGGGGGGGAATTATCTTTTTGAAAGAGAGCATATGTCAATAATGCCTTTATACGCAACGGTACAAGTAAATCCTATTGAAAAAGCAAAAGGATTTTTCTTAAAACTCAATATCGGATATGACGTTTGCTTTAATGTTGATATTCCTGACTCTAATTATGCTCTTAGTATTGGAGATAATTTAACTATAAATCAAAATGGCGGATTTTATTGGGGGATTGGTGCGGGATACGAGTTTGCCTTTGGTATTTTTGCTGGTCTATTTTATGATGCTTATGCTGGAAGTACAGATGTGGAATTGAAAAATCTTGAACTCGGTTATGATATAAATAGAACTGTAAAATATACATATGATACAGTTTCGCTTAAAGCGGGATATAAATTTCAATTATAAATAGGAGAGTAAAAGATGTTAAGGTCATACAAAATAGCTCTTTTACCTGGAGATGGCACAGGTCCTGAGGTAATAAGAGAAGGGGTAAAAGTTTTAGAAGTTGTTGCAAATAAGAACAAATTTAAACTTGAATTTGTAAATTATGATCTCGGTGGAGCAAGGTATTTAAAAACTGGAGAAGTTCTTCCTGAAAGCATGATTGAAGAATTTAAAAAATTTGACGCTATGTATCTTGGAGCTATAGGACACCCTGATGTAAAGCCAGGAATTCTTGAAAAAGGAATTCTTTTAAAACTTCGTTTTGAATTAGATCAATATATAAATTTGCGTCCAGTTAAACTATATCCTAATGTTGAAACGCCGTTAAAAAATAAAAAGCCTTCCGACATAGACATGGTAATTGTCCGCGAAAATACAGAAGGTTTATATGCTGGTGCAGGCGGTTTCCTAAGAAAAAACACGCCATATGAAGTGGCTACGCAAGAATCTATAAACACTAGATTTGGTGTTGAAAGATGCATTCGTTACGCTTTTGAATTTGCAAAAAAAAGAGCAAAAAACAACAAACTTACGCTTTGTGGAAAAACTAATGTGTTAACTTATGCTTCAGATTTATGTCAGCGCGCTTTTAACGATATAGCAAAAGAATATTCACAAATAAAAGGCGATTATGCTAATGTTGACGCTATTTGCATGTGGTTTATAAAAAATCCAGAATGGTTTGACGTAGTTGTTACAGACAATCTTTTTGGCGATATTATCACAGATCTTGCAGCAATGATTCAAGGTGGAATGGGCGTAGCTGCAGGGGGAAATATCAATCCAGAAGGGGTGTCTATGTTTGAGCCTATGGGAGGTTCTGCCCCTAAATACACAGGACAAAATATTATTAATCCTATAGCTGCAATTAACGCAGGAACAATGATGCTTGACACTCTTGGCGAAATAGAAGCAGCAAAAGATATAGACAATGCTGTAATTAAGGCTTTGGAATCAGGTAAATTTAAGAGTATGTCTGCAGGCAAAATGGGACTTTCAACAACAGAAGTTGGCGATTTAATAGCCTCTTATATTTAATATGTTTTTATTTTACACGAGGACAAAAAATGAGAAAATTTAAAGTAGCAGTTGTCGGTGCGACAGGTGCGGTTGGACTTGAAATGACCAAAATGCTTGAAAGTAGGAATTTTCCTACTGAAAGTATAAAATTTTTAGCTTCTGAACGCTCTATAGGCAAAAAATTAACATATAATGGTAAAGAAATAACAGTTGAATTGCTCACCAAAGAGAGCGGAAAAGGCATAGATATAGCTCTTTTTAGCGCAGGAGCAACTGTTTCTAAAGAATTTGCGCCCTATTTTGCAGCTGACGGTTGTTTTGTAATAGACAACTCTAGCGCTTGGCGCATGGAAAAAGATATACCATTGGTAGTTCCTGAAGTAAATCCTAATGACTTAAAAAAGGATAAGAAGCTTATAGCAAATCCTAATTGTTCAACAATCCAGATGGTTGTAGCATTAAAACCTATTCACGATTTTGCAAAAATTAAGAGAGTTATAGTTTCAACATATCAGTCTGTTTCAGGAGCAGGTCAAAAGGGAATTAATGAGCTTACAGAACAAGTAAAAGCTTGGGCTAAAGGAGAATCTATTCCAATAGCTAATAAATTTCAGTACCAAATTGCATTCAATTTAATACCGCAAATAGATGTTTTTACAGACAATGGTTATACAAAAGAAGAAATGAAAATGACTAATGAAACTAAAAAAATTATGGGGGATAACTCAATAGAAGTCAGCGCAACATGCGTAAGAGTACCCGTATTCCGTTCCCATTCTGAAAATGTTTGGATTGAAACAGAAAAACCTATTTCGCCTCAACAGGCTAAGGAGTTGTTATCAAAAGCTGAAGGCATCCAATTGATGGATGAACCTGAAAGTAAAAAATACCCTATGCCTTTGTTTGCTGAAAATATGCAGACTACATATGTAGGAAGAATACGAGCTGATATTTCAACTAAAAATAGTGCTTTGACGTTTTGGGTTGTTTCAGATAATTTACTTAAAGGCGCTGCTTTGAACGCAGTACAAATAGCAGAAACTCTTGTAAAAAATGAATTGATATAAAGCAAAACCCTACTTTTTAGCTTTATTTATGAAGTAGGGTTTTGTTTTTATAATAAATTATAGCTCTGTTTGTATAACTTCTTCTTGCACATTTTGTCCATTACTAATAATACTATTCTTTTTGTTAGCATCAACTTCATTTTCTCCTAACTCTTCTTGTACATCATTATTATTAACAGTAATAGTAGCCTTTCTACTAAACTCATCTTTACTTCTTTCTTCTTCTAGAATTGAAGTACATGAATTAAGTCTTATTGTTTGAAGAATAGGGCAATACCAGCTTTTTGTTACATTTGCATTAGTACATAAATCAGAGGTTACCAGAGTACAATAGAAGACCTTTGTTCCATTACCAAATCTTGCAAAGCCTGTTCTTGTATAATCCCATGCCTTCTTCGCACCTTCCTTTGTAGAGTTCCAACTTGCTGCATAAGTAAAACCAGAAAGTAATAAAATCAGACTTAAAATTAAAGATGCCTTTATTTTCATTGTAATTTTTCCTCCAGAACAAATAATACTTTCGTTTAAAACAAATTTCTTTTAACAGATGCATCATACATAGCTTTTAAAGTTCCATATATCTCATCACCTCCAATTAACTACTAATTCGGGTTATTGTATCAAATGTAAAAAAATAGTGAATATTAAATTGTAAAAATATTGTGAATTTTAATTTAAGCTGTCAAGTAATTATATTATTGTGTGAATGATAATTGATAACTTTTAAAGTAAAATATAATCTAATTTAAAATTATTTATATTTATAAATATAAATTTTAAATAAAAATATAATTAACTTTAGTGTTAATAACTTTGAGAGAACCCCATTGTACTTAACATAATATATATTATCAACCACTAAAAAAAGAAGAAGTTAACCTGATAAGCAAACTGTCACCGAAAAAATAAACGCAAAACGGAAGCCGTTTATGAATCGGATAAAGAAAAGTTTAGCAGTAGTATTAAGCGTGGTATTAATAACAAGTTCCATGTTGCCAAGAGAAGTAGCAGCATCATGGTTTAGCGACTTAATGGGGGGAATGTTTACCATTATATCATCTCCACTCCTACTTATTGCGCCAAATAATCCAACTTTACGAAAGAACAACCCGTTTAGACCGAAAGAATGGGAAGAAGAATCTGTCAATGAATACAAGCATCCTACTAGAGTTCCTAAGAAGACAATATGGGAAGAAATGAGGGAAGAACTGAGGAAAGAATTTGAGGAAAAACTCAAGAAAGAGAGAGAGGAACGATTAAAACTTGAAGCAGAAAGAGCAGCTGAGATAGAAAGAAACAGGTTTGCTGATGAGAACATTGTTTACTGGACAGCTCTTGCTACAGATCCTTTAGCACAAGAGAAAATAGAGGCAATACGCTGGGATATTGAAAATCGGGAGCGACGGGAAAGACAAAGACAAGCATACAAAAAAGAAAAAAAAGAAAAAAAAGAGAGAGCTGAGTTAGAAAGAAACAGGTTTGCTGATGAGAACAGAGTTTACTGTCCAGCTCTTGCTACAGATTATTTAGCACAAAGGAAACTAGAGGCAAAGCGCTTGGAAGAACAAGCCCAAGCAGACAAGGATGAAGAGAAGGAGTGGATACAATTAAAAATCTTTGAAAGTATCCTAAACAAGAGCCTTAAAGTAATGAACGCAATGATTAGCACAATGGATGCAAAGATTAAATTATCAATCGAAAATCAGACCCACCTGAAAGAAAGGATAAGGAGAATAGAAGAAAATGTGTTGGTAGCTCCAAATAAAGAGGAAGAGAAAGTTTCTTGGGGTCAGGCAACCTTAGGAGGACTAGTAGCGTCCACTTATATTTCTAAATTTGTAGAGACTTTTGGAAAAGACTTAGTTTCAGGTTGGAAAACTCAAGGAAGAATAAGACATTTTTTCTATCTAATTGCTACGGCGGGCATAGGTACTGGCATAAGTTTAGTAAATCTTATTCCTTCTTCTACATTTATATATACAGGACTACTTACTGCATATGTCGGTGGAACGTGTTTTTCTAACCTTATACATAGGAATAAACCAATGCCAAGGAGGGGCAGAAAAGGAAAGTAATTTGTTTTGTTTAAAGAAGAGCTGAGAAGGCTGTAAAACCAAAAAATAAAAGGAAAAGAGGTATTTGTTTATGAATTGGATAAAAAAGAGTTTAGCAGTAGTATTAAGCGTGGTATTAATAACAAGCGTCACTCTGTCAAGAGAAGTAGAGGCAATACACTTGGATATTAAAAATCAGAAGCAATGGAAAAAACAAGAATTTGAAGCAAAAAGAGCAGCTGAGATAGAAAGAAACAGGTTTGCTGATGAGAACATTGTTTACTGGACAGCTCTTGCTACAGATCCTTTAGCACAAGAGAAAACAGAGGCAATACGCTGGGATATTAAAAATCGGGAGCAACGGGAAAGACAAAGACAAGCATACAAAAAAGAAAAAAAAGAGAGAGCTGAGTTAGAAAGAAACAGGTTTGCTAATGAGAACATTTTTTACTGTCCAGATTATTTAGCACAAGAGAAAATAAAGGCAACGCGCTTGGAAGAACAAGACCAATCATACAAGGATGAAAAGAAAAGGATAGCTAGAAAAGAAGCAAATGTGTCGGTAGCTCCCCAAACAGAGATATGGCCTCTTTCTGCTTTTTTGTTTATCCTGGGAACCCTATTAACAATAGGTTCCCTTTCTATACTTTACACTTGGGTTTTAAGCGATTTTGATCAGGTTAATTAGAATGAACAGCGTCTGTTTGAGTTTAACTAAAGCAAGATTGTTGACTACAGAATGAGGATTGACGAAATTCCACAAGCCCAAATCAAAAGAAAGGCATTCGAACAAAGATTGAGTGCCTTTCACTTTGGGATAAAGAGGATAAAATGGAAAAAATTTTGTTTGAAGAAGAGCTGAGAAAGCAGAATAAGCAGAATTTGCGTAAGAAGAGGTGGCATTGGGCAATCTTGAGCATAGGAATGTTTGTGTTGGGAACGGGGTTTGGAATGTGTTTAGCATATAGGCATATGATGGGACACTAATAAAAGAATATTGTGCAAGGAGTGGACTGAGTATAGACTGCCATAGGATGGGGGTAAGCTAACACAAGGTTGGGGGTAAGCTAACACAAGGTTGGGGGTAAGCTAACACAAGGCTCGAGGAGAAGGGGAAAAATGAACTGCATATATGTAAGACCAGGATACTGTGGAATTAGCCGAAAAATGAACTGCCATGAGGATTGTAGTTACTATTTAGAAAAAGAAAACACATGCGAGGATGAAGAAAGAAAGGACGAGGGTGAAGAAAGAAATGGGGAGGAATAGAAAATGGTGTGTAGTTAGAAAAAAACTGATCTGCAATAGTGACTGTATCTTCTATGAAGATAGGGCATCATGTAAAAAGATTCTAGAGTTTTTAGACAGTTCATTAGATAACAATAAATTTGTGAAGAAATATATGAAGGTGTTACGTACACCCGATAACATCATAGAAAAAGGAGAGGAAGATGGAAAAAGAGAATGTACCGACGCTGAGGGATACATTTGAGAAGTTTTTGGAAAAGCTAAAAAAAGAGTATTTGCCTCAATCAGAAAATACCGAAAAGGGGAAAGTATGGAAAAAATAAAAGAAGACCCCGCCAAATATCCAGAAATAATGCCAGAAGGGTTGGCGAAAGTATTTTATGAAAGCAAAATATTTAAAGACGTGCAAAGCGAAGCGCAGGCGATAGTAAAGATATTGGCAGGGCGAGAGATGGGGTTAAGCCCGATACAATCAATGAACACGGTTTATATACTTGATAGTAAGATAGGGTACGAGACAAAGGTGTTTTTGAGCAAGTTAAAGAAGAGCGAGAAATACGATTATGAAGTAACGTTTACGGAGAAAGATGCAAAAGTAGAAAGCGCGACTGTGGATTTTTTTAAGGTAACTAAGAAAGACGATCCAAACTCGTTTATAGGAAGCAGTCAGTTTTCAATATATGACGCGGCAAGGATAGGGTTGATAAACAAGACGTCGTATAAGAATTACCCAAAACTGATGCTATTTTATAGGGCGGCAAGCAACGGGATAAAGATGTTTTGTCCAGAAATATTGGACGGAGCGGCGTTAGTGGAAGACTACATAGAGCTAATGCCAAGTACACAAGAAGTTGAAGTTAGTTTAAAAGGGGAAGAAATAAAAGTAGGAGAAATAGATGAACAAAAAGGCACCTAAGAAGAAAAAAAGAGATTATGGCAACGATTATGTAAGCGTAACGGATGTGTTGAATGCAATAAGAAAGCCGGGTTTAGAGATGTGGTTTAAGATGCATAGCAAAGAAGAGTGCGACGCTTTGAGCAAAAAGGCAAAAGAGATAGGGACGCAGTTACACGCGTTGATAGAAAGCTATGTAAAAGGGGAAGAAGGAAGCGTAAAGACACTATATCAAGACGAAGTAAATACGGCGTTAAAGTCGTTTTTGAAGTTTAGGAAGGAGCATCCTAATATAAGGCTGGAATGGGCGGAACTAAAAATAAGCAACTGCGTGTTGGAGCTAAACGGGACGATAGATTGCATAGGGGAAGAATCTGGCAAGCGCGTACTAATAGACTGGAAGACAGGGGAGTGCAAAGGAAAGGAAAAGCCAGAAATATACCCTGAGTACCTATTGCAGGTGGGTGGATACGCTCTTTTGTACGACAGATGTAAGGACACAAAAGACATAATAGATAAAGCGTACATAGTAGTATTAGCAAAAGACAAAGAAGCGTATTCGTTGAAAGAAATAAGCAAGGATATGCTGACTACGAGTTCTGACGTTTTCTTTTGTCTTTTGGCTTATGTTACTATAAAGAAAGACTTAGAAAAGATGATGAAGGAATCATGTACCAAATAAAATAAAAAGGAGAACGAAAATGCAATACGTAATGGATATGAGCAAGGAAAAAGAAAAAACCTATGATGTGTTTCCAGAAGGACTGCAGAGGGTGGAGATATTGAATGCGACGGTAAGGAAGAGCAAAGCTGGAAACGATATGCTAGTAGCAACGCTATTATGTTTAAGCACAGGAGCTATAAATGAGTTTATGCTTACAATGATAAAAGAGAAGCGGTGGTTGTTAAAGAGCTTACTGGAAGCCACTGGACAATACTATAAAAACGCGGACGGGGACTATGTGTTTGATACAGCCCACTTGGTTGGAGAGAAAGTTTTTGCGCAAGTGATTAATGTTGAAGAAGAGTATATCGACAAGCAAATGCAGCCACAAAAAAAGATAAGATCGCAAATAAGAAAGTTTACGAAGTTTGATGAATTGCCAACAGTCGCACAGGATATAAAAGAGGAACTGACCAATCTAGCAGAAGAAGTGAAAATTCCGTTTTAACAAGCATAGGTATGCATAAATAAACGAACGCAGGAAAGGGGTATGAGAAAGAACAAATACGGGGCGAAGAAGACTGGGATAGACGGGCTAATATTTGCGTCAAAAAAGGAAGCAAGAAGGTATGAAGAACTAAAGATTATGCTAAAGGCAAAAAAGATAGAAGACTTGCAGCTGCAAAAATCGTTTGAGTTGCAGGAGAGTTTTGAAGATAAGAGGAGCAAAAAGACAATACGCCCAATAACGTATATCTGCGACTTTTTCTATTATGATAAAGAAAAAGAGCTGTACATAGTCGAAGACGTTAAAGGGATGCTAACTCCATCCTATAAGTTAAAGAAGAAGTTGTTTTTAAAGAAGTACGGCGACAGTTTCTTGTTCAATGAGATTTAATTTGGGCGAATATAAGTAAGGGAAGGAGCTTTAGGATGGCTAAAAAAGTTGAAAAAAAAGCGTTTGTTTTCTATAAAGGTTTTTGGGATTTAATAAAAGAATTGGATGAAAAAACTCAAATTTCTGTTATAAAAAATTTGTGCGATTGGGTTTTTTATAAAAAACCTATGGGAATTAATGGGTTTGAGCTTGGTATCATAAATTCATTCCTTCCGCAAATTAAAGCTACTGAAAGGAGATATAAAGCTGCTCAAAGGAACGGAAAAAAGGGTGGAAGACCACCAATTTCTATAAAAGAATGTGGCGTAGTGGAAAATCCCAATCCTCAAGAAATCAAAAAAAAGCTTGATAAACAAGGAAAACCGCTTGTGGATAACCCTGTGGATAACCCTGTGGATAACTTGTGGATAACTAATAACCAGAACGATAACCAGAAACATAACCAGAAACATAACCAGAATGATAACCTTAAAGGTAAACGAAACGAAAACCAGAACGATAACCAGAACGATAACCCCAAAATAGAAGTTAAAAAAGAAGTTAAAAAAGAAGTTGAAGTTAAAAAAGAAAAAGAAAAAAAAGAAAAAGAAAAAAAAGATTTTTCCAAAAATGAAAAAACGGCAAACGGCAAAAGCTTTTTGGGACCAGGGGGAACTACACCTAACGACACGACCACGGCTAACAGCCCTAACGACACGGCTACGACCGACGACAAAACGGCAACGGATTTTATCAGCTCCACGTCGGTTGATACTTACAAACAACGAGTTGATTACGCTTCCTCGCTGGGCATTGATATCATCGTCGCTAAACTAATTTGTAATTTCGCTCAATCAGAAAAATTCCCGCTCCTTGAGTATCATTACCGAGCATTTATCGGGCTAAATTCCGACCAAGCAAAGGTAGCCTTTGAGTCGTTAAAATCATCGGCAGACGTTCTTAAAAAATCGTTGGGCAGGCAACCGTTTAAGCCCTATGACAACTTCAAGCACAGGAGATAGTTTATGACGGAAATAACGCTTTTCTCTGGCAAATTGTTAGACGAGGAAAAAGAAAAAATAAGCGGCGAAATTAAACGATTGAGCCTCTTGCAAAACAAAGCCGTAAAAGACGCTGCAGCGACCTCTCTCGCTTCGGAATTGCTCAAGAGGGGATATTGTTCCCAACAGGTTTCTAAGGCGATAAACAGCCTTGCCGATCAAGATATGCCTCGTATCTCGCTGGGCGCTATCCTTGACGAGATTAGGGCATTGCCACGAGAAGGTTTTGCCAATTTATGCCTTCGCTGCGGGGACATTGACCATAACGGCGATTATATCGCTTCAGGCTATTTGCCTGTCCTTGAAATTTACGACAACAAAACTTGGAGAGAAGCTCGTATTGCCTGCAATTGCCAAAAGGGCAAACTCATTGCCAGCAAGTTCGGCATTACCCTCTGGAACGGCAAAGCCCGCATGTACAGCAAGAAAAAGAAGGCTTGTTTGCGAGTTTTTGATAAGCATTTAGACACGTACCCTATGGATTTTTTTGATGCCGTCGCCGCTGTTGAACGGGAACGTGCGACGCTGTAGTTACCCCTTGACATTCTTTTTCGCTTTTTGTAAAATTGTTTTCGCAAGGTTGAGTTTAGGACGCTAAATTCAACTTTACACCAGAGCTTCAGGGTAGCGATTTTTGGTTGGCCACCAAACTTCCCTTACCCAAAAAAATCTTCCGACGGGAAGGTTTGATGCAAATTGCTAAACTCCGACGGGCTTGGAAGTCAGAAAATTTTTAAAGGATTTTTTTTATGCCTCCAATTTCTATCCTTCAAGTGAAAAATCTTTATCCTTCCATGACCGATGATGAAGCTCGTGATGTCGCTGCTATAGAAGATTCTCAGACACGTAATGCGATGATAAGACACATTTTGGCTGGCTCTCTTCACAGATCTGTTCTGCAATCTTCAGGACTAGCTGACATTGCTGGTATTCGTAGTCGGGTTCAAAGTCGGGTTCAAAAAGAAAGACCCATAGAGAAATCCATCCTAGCAGCAGCTGGCGGTGCAATTGTTCATCCTTCTAGAATTGCTCAACCGGGATCACGAATAGGTCGTTATGCTAATCCTCCCGATCATCAGGTTACAGCTTATTCGTCCGGTAGTACTAATAAAAATTTTAATAAGATCCTTACTTTTCCCTCTACTCCTAAACATCCTCCTGTTTTTGGAAAGCAAATGGAAGAATTGGGAACTGCTCATGCTAATCAAGACGCTAGACGTGACGATACTATTAAAAGGCAGGAAGTCTATGCTAATCGACCTTAATAAAGTCGTTAGGACTTTTTCTCCTCGAGACTTGTGGAGTTTTAGCCATATCTTTAAATTTATTTTTTTTGTTTTTTTGATTTCTGTTTCTTTTGTTCAATTTTCTTTTTCTCAGTTATCTATTGAGCAGTGTGACGTTATTTCTGTATATCCTTCTTCATATCCTTCTTCCTCTCAACTTTCAGGATTGCAAAATGATTTTAATTTCTTGAAAAATGAATGTCTTAATTTAATTTCGGAGAATGATATACTGCAAATGTTTCAGCAAGTTTTTTCTTCCTTCAATTATCCTCTTTCTGATTTTTTTTGTTCTCCTAATTCTTCTTTTTTCACTTTGTCCTCTATTCCCGATTATGTTGATCGTTTGATTTTTTTTTCTCGCACTTTTTTGGATATTCTTGATTTATTCCCTTCTACTTGAAGATAAATTATATGCCATCTATTCCTCCACGTTCAACTCAATTTACTAGTGAATATCAACCTACTTCCGACCAGAAAAAAGAAGGCTGGAAGAAAAGAAAATTTAGACAAACTTTACTCAACGATATTTTAAAACAATCTTCTAACGGAATAAATAATTACGACGCCCTTATAAGCGTACTTTCATTACCCTTGAACTTGCAGAGTTTGACGCCTGAAAAAAATCTTATTATTCAGAGAGCGTGGGATATTGTAACCAATTTATCGCCAAAAGAATTGAATATAACGGGTAATAACAGAGATAAAATTGAAGTTCATTTAGGCAGTACTCCTCAGACGCAAGGTGAGCTGGAATTGTAGTATGTCTTTTGCGTTAACTGAGAAACAGTTGGAAGCCCAGCGACTGTTGACAACTGAATCTGTAAAGCATTTGTTGTTGTATGGCGGCGCTCAAAGCGCTAAAACATTTTTTGCCTTGTACGTATTGCTCATTAGAGCGTTAAAATATCCAGCAAGCGTTCAATCGATTTGTCGGTTGAGACTAGTTGACCTTAAATCGTCTATAATTTTAACGAAATTTCCTGAAGTAGTGAAAGCTAGATTTGGGGAACTCGGATATGATAAAAGTTTTATACGATATGTTTTGTCGTATCCTTCTTTTGTAGAATTTGGCAACGGCAGCAAAATCTTTTTTCTTGGACTAGAGGATAACCGAAGCTTTGAGAAAGTTTTGTCGCCTTCATATTCTGGATTTTTAATAGACGAAGCGTCAGAAGTTCCTTATTTAGCATATTCAAAACTTCTAACGAGATTATCTCAAAACAACTCTGCTAAAAAGATTTCTATTTGCACCCTAAATCCGCCCTCACAACGACATTGGACATATCAATTATTCTTCAACAATCAGTCGCCTGTAGATAAAACGCAGATTTCTAATCCTCAGTCGTTTGCATATCTTCAGATGAATCCAAAAGATAATTTAAAAAATCTGCCTGAGGATTATATCCAGACGTTAGAGGGATTGCCTGAGCAAGAAAAAGAACGCTTCTTATACGGTCGCTATAGCGATAATTTGCATCTGTCAGTTTTTGGACTGCAAATAAAGCAAGCTGAAGAAGAAGGAAGATTTGGAACTAAAGTTGAAATTGACCCTGACCATCCTATTTACGCTGTTTTTGATTTAGGAATTAACGATGCCACTTCCGTATGGATTGTTCAGTTTTTGCAAAAACAAATTCTCTTTTTAAATTATTATGAAACGATTGGATCTAGTATCCTTGATGTTTTTAAAGATTTTATTTTTAATTTAGCTATTCCTGTTGCTGGCGTTTATTTGCCTCATGATTCACGCCATAGGTGGGTTGGCAGCGGTACTACCGTAGAACAACTATTACGCCGTTTTTCTGGCAATTTGCCATCTTCCCAGCGATTCTTTATAACAGTCCTTCCCCAAATGAAAGTATGGCAGTCAATTCACGCATGTAGGATTGCTTTTTCTCGTTGTATTTTTGATAGGGATGGGTGTTATGAAGGGGTGGAAGCATTAAGAGAATATAAGTTTGCAAAAAACGAAAAATTAGATATTATTAAAAGCACTCCGTTACATGATTGGGCTAGTCATTGCGCTGATGCGTTTAGGTATGTTATAATGGCGTATAATTATCAACAGCCAAATCATGATAAAGATACAAGAGACGACAATAACATATATTTTGATAAATTATACGAGGAGCGAATGTCTCGCTAGAAAATTTCATAATGAAAGATGAACAGTCTAAGTTGGGCGACAAATGGTTGGGAAAAATCAGAAACGCTAGGCGATATGAATCTCTTTATCGTCGTCAATCTTATAATGCTTATAAGTTGTATAATAAAACTTACGACGACGCTTCCTTAATTTTTGACAAAGATTTAAAATTTTCCGATATTGAGCGAAAGTCATATTCTTTTTCTCTTCACAACAATAGAGCAAATGTTTATTATGCCAATATAGAGACGCTAATATCTCTTATACTGCCAACCATTCCAAATATCAACGTATTGGTTAGAAACACTAAAGAATTTGTACAAGACCTAGATCAAAAAAAATTGTACGATCGTCTGTTATCCGCCGTATCGTCGTCCGCTCAATATTTTATTGACAAATCGTTGTCAAAATTAAATTTTAAAAAATTTAAACTAGACTATTTTATTACTGGACGAGGCATTTTGTGGGTAGATTATGTAAAGAAAGAAAAAGATGAAAGTTTAGATATAGAATACGTTTCTTGGCTAAACTTTTGTTGTGACCCCAAACTAGAATGGGATGAAGTTCGTTGGGTTGCTCGTCGTAGATTCTTATCAAAGGCAAAGCTTAAAGCGTTGTTTCCCGAAGTGAATTTTGAGGATTTCAGGTTTGACGCTAACCCCTACACTCATCTTGCTGAAGACGACGTATTCCCTGAATTAGAATATTCGTATTTAGCGACAGGCGAAAACTATGCTGAAATTTGGGAGTTGTGGGACAAGGAAAATCAAGAAAGATTAATTTTATCGTCACAGAGCGAGACTAAAATAATTTCAAAATTTAAACTAGAAAATATAGACGAACAATATTTTTTCCCGACTCCAGAACCGCCTTTGCTAATTTGCAACGGCATAGATATGCGTCCAACGTCTGAAGTTTGGAATTATATACACGAAATAAAAGAGTTAAGTTATATAGCAATAAGAAGAGAACAGTTATTGCGTTCGTTAATGCTTAAAGGATTTACATCTTCGGTCAACTCTGACCTAATCCAGAAAATCAACAATGCTAGAGACGGCGAGATTGTCGCCTCAGTAGATTATTCGCCTGAAAATCCAAATGTAATTTCTTATATAGATAATCGTCCTAAAGTAGAAATAATGCAAGTTCTATCTGCCGAGCATGATTTCTTAAAGAACGCTATATATGAAATATCAGGCATATCAGATCAAATGAGAAATCTATCTGGAACGGCAGAAAATCCAGACGAGCAAGCTACGGCGACAGAAGTGAAAACAAAAGCTTTTTTTGGAACTCGTCGCCTTCAAGAAAAACAAAATGTTGTTTCAAATTACATGACTAGAGTTTACGAGCTGCTTGTATATAGAATCTGCAAAGTTTTAGACGTTGAAACTTTGAAAAAGATTACGTCTATAGCGATGCCTGATTCAAATACTGAAAACTTAGAAGATTTAAATAATCATAAAGGGCAGTTGCA
Organism: Endomicrobium sp.; assembly: GCA_031278115.1. Next base: position 33,571 of record JAITKZ010000059.1, on the reverse strand, counting down.
AGCAGCTATACAAAATATTCAGCAGCAGATTGCTTCATTGCAGTCTAATCAACAACAACAACAACAACAAGGTGGACAACAGCAATATCAAGATACAGATGAGAATGTTGACACGTCTGGACAACAAACAAACACTTCCAGCGATATGTCTAACATTTCTAATTCTCAACAATCTGCTGCATTTTCTCAAGCTCAGCCTGACACGAGCCAACAGCAGCCTGACATGAGCCAGCAACAGCCGCAAGAAGAGCAAAATCCTCAAGAAGCAGTACAGACACCCGACCAATCGCAACAAGCTCAAGGGCAGCCACAGGAAGCCTCTGATGAGCAACAGCAACAGCCAGACACGAGCCAGCAACAACTCATGTCTCTTGCACAACAGCTTCAGGCTAATCAGGTACAATTGGCTCAATTAGAATCGGTAATCCAACAAGTGTCGCTTCAGCCAACATGGACAAAAGTTAGAAGGATATTGCGTAGCGATCAAGTTCAATTTTTAATAGAGTTACAGTTAGACGACCAAAGCAGTATGCTCAAGAATCAGCAAGCACAACAGCAACAACTTCAGAATTCTAATACGATTCTTCAGATGATAACTCAAATAATGCAGATGTGCATGTCGTCGCCTCAGCTCGTTGACGTTTATACTGGCATATTACTGTCAAGTTTAAAGTCGTGCGGATATTCGTTTGTTGAACAATCCATGATTGAAGACTATGTGCTAATGCTTAAACAGCAAATTCAGCAAATGCAAAATACGCCGCCGCCGCCGCCGCCGCCGCCACAGCCTGACGCTATTAAAGCTCAGGCGATTATGATAGAAGCTCAAGCAAAAGCTCAAAAATTGCAAGTAGAAGCTCAAAAGATTGCTCAAGAAATGAGTCAGCAGCAATCAACAGGGCAACAACAGGACGATGTCCAAAACAAACTACAATTGGAACAGATGCAAATAACGTCACGTGAAACATTGGAAAGGGAAAAGATGGCTCACGACGAGAAAATGCAACAGACAAAAATTGAAGCAGACACTAAAAGATATAAAGAAAAAGAAGAGTCAGATTATTTTAAGCAGAAAGTTAAAAATACAATAGAGAAGGGAGTCTAAAAATGTCAACAGAAATTGTCAAAAGTCAAACTTCGCTGGGAGTCCCAAGATTGTCCGATGTCGTCTCAGTTCCAACATATGGTAGTCCTCAACTAAGCTTTGACGGAAGAGCGTTGGAACAAAATTTAGAAATAGAAAAAGATAAAAGAAGAGAGTCTTCTTATATTAATCCTTACAAATCTAGCTCAGAGTTGAAGCCGCCTTCGTTTTGGAGCGAGCCTTTAAAAGAAAAGTTTGAAAGTCTTACGCCAGATTTAAAAAAAGCATGGTTAGAAAGTTTTGCAATTACTGAAAAAAGTTTTAAGAAGATGGCAGAAGGTTTAAGGTTTGTTAATCAGGAAACGCAGGGAGTAATGAATGCAATAACTCCTCATCTTGAAAGCATCCTTAAAACAGGGTATTCTCTACCAGTCTTTATTGGTAACCTGTTGAAAGCCGACAAGCTTGCAACAAACAACCCTGTAGAGTATGTCCTTAGGATAATGGGAATTCATAGACTAAAGTTTGAAGATTTACAGAGAGGTTTGCCAGACGCTATAGAGTCAGTTAAAATGGAAGAAAAGTTAGAGCCTATAGTCAGACAGGTAGAAAGTTTAACTAGCAACACATACAACAGTCGGACGCCTAACGAAGATGCTGATGAGCAACTTACAAAAATAGCCAATAAAATAGAAGATTTTTATGCGCAGACTGACGAGCATGGGAATTTACTTTATCCTAATGCAGAACAATATTACGATGAGATTATAGACTTGCTTAGAGAAGGAACGGTTACCTCATTGGACGAAGCTTATTCTATCGCAACAAAAACTGCGAAAAAAGTTATGATGCCTAGCGACAATATAAAAGACACAAGAAGTAATAATGTAGATTTTTCTATTCCGTCATCGACTGAAAATATTTATGACCCTAAGACCAATAGGAAAATGCTTAGAAATTTAGCCAAACAGTTAGAAGCTAATTATATTTAAATAAAATAAGGAGATTTATATGCCGAATTTTGGATATGGGGCAGCTCTTTTTAACGATTTATGGGCTGCTACACGTTTTGAAAATGGGAAAAGAATGGTGGATATGTTGGGAAGAAGTCATCCCTTACTAGATAAGGTAGCAAGAGCTGGAAACCTTGAAGCTAAAGAAGGTGGAGTTGGTAAGAGAAATGTAGATTTAATTCTTGCAAGAGCTAATAATAATGTTAGATGGGTTACTTTTGAGGCTGAAATTACCCCAACCACTACCAACTTGTTAGAACAAATTGAGTGGGACTGGAAGTTTTGTTATCAGGATTTTGTTATTTTTGACAAAATGCTTTCTATAAATAAATCTGACGAGATTGCCGATTTGTTAGATATAAATCAGAGAGCATTGATGGAAGGATTTAAGGTATCAATGGCTCGTCAGCTATATTCTGGTGGTGACGCTACAGGTTATTCAATGGGCGGTCTTCAATACTTGTTATCTGCAAATCCATATAAAAACAATCTTGTAGTTCTTAACTTGCCAAGAGGCGCAAATTACGACACAGATGATAAATCATACGAATTTTGGAGAAACAGAGCTGGCGAATGGACAACCACTGATTGGGCTAAATATACAACTGATATAGCAAAGGCTACTGCAATGGTAGAGGCATGGCAACATATGCTTCAAGTTATAAATAGCAAAGACGACGAAATTGACGGAATTTATACGAATTATTATTTTTATAATCTTTATCTAACTTACATGCAGGAAAAATTGCACATAAATAACGTTCCTAGCGAAAAGAAAGACGCAGGATTTGCTAGCGTTGAATTTATGGGCGTTCCAGTGTATCTAGACAAATATTGCCCAAATAACCAAATTTATTTCATCAATTCAAAATATTTGCACTTTAAGTATCTTGAAGGCGAAAATTTTGTGCAGGAAAAGAGACAGATTCCTACCCAATTTGCAACGCAGTATATTACAACTTTTATTGGCAATTTTATTATAGAAAAGCCAAGAGCTCAGGGCGTAATTACTTTATCTGCTGCTACCAACGGATTGCCTGACACATCTAATATCTGCAAGTTCAGTAGTTTCGTAGATAAAGACTATGATCCTGAAGCTATAAGGCAGACAACAGACACATCAATAGAAAGAACAAACTACTCTGGGTCAGGCGTCTATCGTTTACCTACTCCTGTCGCACAACCAGCTTCAACACAAAACGTCGATGATGTAAAAAAGAAATAAAAAAAGGAGCTTTTAATTTATGTCTTATACAATTGAAATTTCTAGAAGTTATAAGAATTTAGGACAACCAATATTTGCTGACGCATTAATGATCAATAATTTTCTGAACATCAACTCCCCTGAGGAAAGAGATTACTATTTTTCCCAGTTTGTGGGATGTAACTGTAGGTTAAGTTTATCGACTGAGATAAAGCTAAAGAACGAAAGTACAATAATTCAGACTAAAACAGTTGCTAGAATCGTAGATGGCGTATTGCAGTATCTCAATGCTCCAGCTGTGGGGCAGCCTTCTAAGTCTGTAGTTGCTGGCACTACTCTTTTAAAACTTATAGATAATATTCCGACTGCCGTTGACGCTGCGACTTCTTTGGATTTTGTTTATGATTCTCTTACTATTTTTGATGAAACCCAAAAATCGCTTAACGACGTTATTGTTCTTAGATCAGCGTGCAATTTAACTTTGGATCCATATGTCGTAGGAAAAAACCTGCCTGTAGGCGCACTTATAGTGTGTGAAGTAGTACCAGGCAATATGGCTGAGAAGATAGATCTGCCAAACAACGTGAACCCTAAGTCATTGTTAGGAAAAGCTGGCGCTGTTTACTCATGGGCAACATAATAGCACCAAAATCAGTTGTTGGTAACTAAAAAAGTTGAGAGGATAACGTTTGTGGTAGAGCGTTATCCTCTCAGAAGGTCAATAAATGAACGCTCTTCAAATAATAAAAACTGCTGCAAGAAGAATAGGGATTGTGCCGCCAAAAACGTTGGCTAATGTTAATACGCAAGATGCGTCTTTATACGATGCTGACGCAGCTATATTGCTAGAAGCGTTGAATGAGACTATACATGGCAGTTTAACTATAGGAGTAGCAGATAGGTTTAAAATTTTTGTAAATGTAGTTCCCGAAATTCCTACACCGGACAACCCTAATGTCCCTTTATTAGGTATATCTAGTATGCGACTTGCGTTTCGGGAAGTAGCCCCAAGTTTCGCCTCTTTCATTTCGTCAGGGTTTATTGGGCAAGTTACTGAGAAACTGCCAGACGTTATCACACAAAAAAAGATTGCCAAAATGTTTTACGAAATGGAATACGACAAATTTATGACGCTAAATAGCAATAACGGCATAAACGCATTTGCTATAGTTGGCGATTATGCATATATTGTCACAGATTTAGATTTTGAGAAAACCTATGATATTTCTTCTTTAATATTTTCTTTTGGATACAAATCTTTGTTTGGGGTAAGAGAATCAAATGGTCTTCTTCCGCCAACATATACATATAAATATTCTTTTGAAAAAAATGATGATGAATCCTTATCTGATAGCGAGCTTTTAATTTTAGGCACAGTTTGCAATTACAAAAGCTACATGGGAATAGATTATCAGTTTGACTCTCAGAAATTTCAAGCTTATATTGCCGCCCTACAAAAGAACATGCAACGTGGAAACTTAATTAAAGATAACAGTTTAAAAATTCCATTTTTTAACGAAGTTAAACTAGACCCTAATCTTAATTAAAAGAGAATCTATGTCTAACGGTCAACAACAACAAAAACTATTATTGCTTCCACCCATGAAGGGACTGAATTTGTACGACAATCCGTTTACGCTGTCGCCAGAATTTGCAGTCTCTTTAATTAATTTTATGCCGCCTACAACCGAATTAAAGGTTCGTCCCGGCTTAAAGCGGATAGCTCAAATTTACGGTACAATTAAAGGTATTTATTCTTATAATACTGGAGCTACGATACAATATGGAAAGAATTGGTATGATCAGACGATAAAATATGGTGATCGTCAAGTTTTGTTGTTAAAATTTTTCCGAAGCAACGGCAAATCTATTATCTATTCGTTTAATCCGTTGAACAATCAAATGGATCAAGTTGCGGAAATGCAGGACTCTACATACTCCAAAGATTATTGTATGTATCAACATTCTATTTTCTTTACGTCAGGAAATATGAGTTCCCCGATGTATATTTGGAACTCAAAATTCGGGTTTAAGAAAATGGCGTGGCACACCGCTGGTTCATCCTATCACGAAATATCTAATCTTGAAAATATTACGTTTTATAATGGATTTGTTTTTGCAAACGCATATAATACTTTTGATTTTTATTGGATGCCTGAGTCCAGTGTTGATGTTAATAACGCATCAAATTGGTTAGATAAGGCATGGAGTTTTTTTCAGCCAAAAAATGCTACCGCTCTAACTATAGACGGGTTTGCCACTCTTGGCGGAGCTATTCTAAAGATGTTTTCGCTTAGTAGAGCTGGTTTAGAGTCTATGTCGGACTATTTTGTAGTATGTACGACTATGGGCGAAATAATTTGCTTTACAGGCATACCTTCCACTGATGCAGCCAAATCGACATGGAAAGTGGCTGGGCGCTATCGGATACCTGTGCCATTAAACAAAGAATCTTTTTGCAAGATGGAAGGCGACGTGATAGTGGCTACAAAAAACGGATTGTATTCGTTAATGCGTGTGGTTTTTGGACATCAAACCGAAGTAACAAACAGTCTAGAATATCGTGTTAAGAACGTTTTTGACGACTATATGTTCACAATGCCTGTGTTTGCCGAGCATATCAAATTGTTTTATAACGAAAAAAATAGATTGTTGATACTCAATCTTCCAACAAGTATGCCTATATCTTTTTCCTCAATAAAGAAAGGATATACGTTTACAGAAGATCAATATATAATTTTGCCTGCATATCAGGGCGAAAATGTTACTGTAGATGCAAAAATATCAAGTACTGTGATAGAGCAGAGCAAAGCTTTTATTTCCAGTTATCTTTATCCTAATCAGTTAGATTATAAAATCGTATTGCAATTTAACGATTCTTCTACAGATGGGATATTTGTAACTTTTAAAACAGAAGTTTTCCCTTATAACGTAATAGTTTCAGGGCAAAACTCTACGCTGTATAAAGGTATTACTACTGTTGATTTTTATATTGTTGTAAGGGGTATAAAAACTTCTTTCTTAGAACAACCTTTAATATTTACATGTGAAAATATTAAAGAGACTACTTTCAACGTAATACTCCAAACTTCTTTTCAGTGGAATCATGCTTTATTAAAAGAATATTCTTCTTTGAACTATTATGCTTATAAGTTCCCAGCTGGAACAGATACATGGACAGTTACTAACATGTATCCAACTGTTTCTTTTTTCTCTTTCCATGACATATTTCCATCAGTTGAATATGCATCGACAGATAGCTTCATTCCAGCTGGTATTACACAAATGGAACTTTCACGCTATGTACTAAATGAATATTGGAATGTTGATAACACTTTAATTGATACTGCAATTAACTTATATAATTCATTACCACACGCGGGGAATACGAAGTCCAGTTTAGCATCAGAAAAAGCTAGTTTAATTAAAGCCCACCCAAATGATATTCCGCCTAATATTAATTTTTGGCAATATCAACTGATATCCAATTTTTTGGATAATACTTGTTTGAGCATTATCTCTAGCGAATTTGATCTTTATTCTAAAAAAACGGCGAGATATAAATGTTTTTATAAAATTACAAATAATAGTCCTCTTTCCTATAAGTTGATTACGCATACTGTCGTGTTTCAACTTTATGTAAATCTTGTGAGTGTTACGGATAATTCTGCTACTTTTTATCTAGATAAAAAAGAATCAGGATTTTTTGTTGATGATAATAAGATTTTTGATATATGGTCAGAGTCTATTAGTATTGGCAGATCAGATGGGAATAATTTGTATACTTTAACCGAAGCGACCCCATATTTTCATTTTGAGCGATTGGCTACTTCTCAGGAATATCTTATAGATTACGTGGATTCCTCTTGGCAAACACTTGATTTCTACGCACTTTGTGACGCTGAAAGTATTGCGGCAGTTTTTTCAGGCTTTTTTCTGATGTCTGGTATTAAAGAAGAAGGGAGGGCTGATTTTTTGAAATCGGTATGTTTCCCTATGGGACTTGTTCATTTTTCAGATATTCCTGTCACTCCACCACCTCTACCACCTGAGCCGCCAACAGTACTTTTTGAAAATATCGATATTTCTGATAAATTTAGGCCTGGCACACGCTTGACTGATGAGGGTTTTTATATAGTATCTTTTAGTTTTGAATCTCTAATCAAACATCCTATTACCACTCAGTCTAGCGTAAGTGAGTTGGTTAAGCGTTTTATATGTTGTGACCCTTACGATACGCCCAACTTTTTGCCGCAACATCAAGAGGCTAGCAACAAAAGGTTTCTAAATTTATCAGATTTGATTCTTGATTGTTTAGCTTCTATAGCTCCTACAATGGAAAAAAAAGTTATTAGTAGCCTTGTTGGTTTTTCGTTTACTATAACTTATACGACAGAAGTCATATTTAAAAATACTGACACACAAGAATATTTACCATTTTCATGCGAGTGGGTAAGTGTTTTTTCAAGTGAAACCCAAGTCATTGATACCGAAGTAACGCGTATATGGGTGGCAGAGATTTTTGTCCATATTTATTTTGACGGACATTCTATTGTTAGTTCTCCTTTATCGATGAAGATGAAAATAGGCAATGATTTCCGTCTCAGAGAAATTTTTCAGGAAGCGACAGGTCAGTATGCTTATAAAGAAATAACTAAGGATTTTTCAGACAAATGGATAACGTTTTCTGTATCTTCAAAGTTAGAGTGCAGAGATGATGATGTGAAAAATGCGTGTTTGAATAAACTTTTTGTTGGGAATGTAGTTACTGATGCTGATTATTCAAATTGGTTTTATTTTGGCGGCTGGATTTTTACAGCATTAAGCATAAAAATTGCTTCTCTTTCAGCTCCACCCCCACCTCACTTTGAGTTCCCAGCATTTCCTGCAAATTTATCTTATGGACATGTTCCTCAATCGCTTAGTTGGTATACTTATGACACAAAAGCTATAAATTTATATAACAGAAACATTTGGGATGCAATTCCTAATTTATATTGCACTTACTTTTTTTATGAAATTCAACGTATTGATAATGTTCATGTAGCATGGGAAGACGTGTTAACGGCTTCTGTAAACTCCGTATGTCCCCCTACTAATACCAAGTGGAATTATACAGATTTTTCTTCACACCCTGATCCTATAGCTCAGTTCGGATTTTTGAATTTCTTTAGAGAATATATTCTTTCTATTTTAGACTCTCCCTTTACCGATTCAATTGCTCCGACAATAATTTCTTTTATTAAGAATAGTCATTATGTTAAGTTAAGGTATGAGGCTCAATATAACAATCTTAACCTCGTATTAAAAATGAAGATGAGTATGTTATCGCCAGACAACAACGATGTAATTGATATTTTTGATATTTCGCTAAACTTTAAATTTTCATATGTAGACGGTATTAAGGTCTATGAAACAATTTCAACTGCAATAAAATTTGGCAATTATGCTTTTCATTATTTGAATTTTGGCGATTTGAGAGATTTGAGTTCGATAACAATTAATAGAACTGTTGAGGGAACGTCATTGCCGTCAATTAATCCTATGTATTCTTGGAGTTATCCAACTAATTTTGGAATAGATACGGGAAGAATTTGGCGGTCTCATTATTCTTGGCTTTTTAGTATGTTTAATTATATTATTGAGGAAAAACCAGCTCCGTGGCCAACGCCGCCAGCTCCTGGACCTGAAGTCACACATGGACCTACTTTACTAAAAGATTGGGCAGTAGGGCTATCTTTAAATAGAACCAATAATGGACTAGAGAAAGTTGTGGTAGAAGACACTGTGTATCCTTTTGAGCATGATTCTAGCAGTCCTTCTTTTAGTTTTTTATCGTGCTTAAATAATATTCTTTATCAATACACGCTTACTGGCGACTATGCGCAATATAACTCTCTTTGTAACTTTTTTGTTGTTCACTTTAGATATACTGGTCTAGGTACCTACGGTAGTAGTCTGAGACAGCCACATCTAACTCAAGCGAATGCGTTAAAGCTTGAAATGGTGCAGACAATAACCCTTAACGCAAATGATTCGAATTTAAGTGCTCAAAAGACATTTACTTTTACTATTACTTATGGCTTGGCTGTTTATTGGCGTAACGGCTCTGATGATATTATAAGTCCATATTTAAAAATTGAATATAAGAATGTTACTGATTCCTCAACTCCTGTAGTCTTATATGATGATTCTGCTAATATATATAGCAGCTCTGCAGGTGTTTGGGTTCTCTATGGTTCAACGGATGTTCAGCATGCTCCTAATATTACGCAAAATATTACGACTCCAGAGATATTTTCAAATCTTACGTCTATTGAGGTGATTGGGCGTACCGTATCGTTTCAATCTCCTAACGACAGCACTATTGATGGGATGATGAAGGGAACGTCTAATGCGTTCCAGTTCTCAAACTATGATTCAATTCTTATGGACACTGATGAACTAGAGGCAGTAAATGAAGGATATTTTGGATATTTATTTTCATTATTTGAGGCTCAATATTTAACGCCTAACAAGAAAGAAGAAGAAAAGGAACGCGCTGAACTCGCCAAAAAGAACTTAGAATTAACTAATCAACTATTGAAAACTCAATCAAAAGTTGAAAATTATTCAGTGAATAATTCAATGAATGACTCAGTGAATAGTTCAGTGAACGCTCCTATTCTTGAGACTCAAGCACAACAGCCTGAGATTAAAGCAGCAAGCGATAATCCGCCACCATTACAGGCAGTGCAAAACACTAATTTTGATTTAGCGTTAGTTCCGATATTTACTAATGTCAACATATTAGCTCCGTTTAGAAGCACGCAATTCGTTATGGACTCTTATTACGGAACTTGGAGTCAATGGGAAGACGTTAATATGATAGACGGAATTGACCATCTTAACGAGTTCTACATGATTGTTCCAGACGACTATCAGCCGTCGACACAGTTTAATAATTTTGTTTACAACAAATCGTCTTTAGTAAAGTTTGACCCAAATGCAAATGGCGATTATGAGGATTGGATTGAATTTGGTAAAACACACCTAATAAAAGTATCTTACAAGACAGCTGCTACTAATTTTAATATTCCTAACTTAAAACAAGTTAACAATGTTTCAATATTTGGGACAGGCTCTACGTTTTGGGGCGATAATGCCAAAAGCCTCAGAATTGCGCTATATACCGATTTTCATAAGAACGACGATTACTATTATCAACATAATACCAATTTAGACAACGTTAAACTTAAACTCTTAAAAAAGATAGGGTTGGATAAATCTTATTTAAGGTATAATGCGAATTCGCTTGTGCCTGTTGTTGATTTTCACAGAATGTCGTACGTACAACGTCAACAATATTATAAAGCTTATCTAGAAGAATCGGCTATGATTAAAAATATCTTAATTAACACTATGAACAAAGTTGGGTCTAGAATAGCCTTAGAGATGCATATGGAAATAGCTGAGCATAATATAATAATCTACGGGTATGAAGTTTTCTTTAAAATTTTAAATAAATTTTAATATAATAATGAAAAGTCTTAAAAAATAAAAGGAGCAAAACAATGGAAAATTTAGGAAAAATTTCGTTAGCAAAAGCAGTAGAAGAAGCAATCGTAGGAAAGATTAAAGATACAATAAAAAATAACATCAATACGTTTCCGTGCCAGTTCAAAGACAAAGACGTAAATAATGCTGAGTTTAAGATAGACGTTGACGCAAAGATACATTTGGAAATAGCAGGCGTGTCTTGCGATTTTGAGATACATTACCCTGAGCTACCGCAGAAATAATGGAAAGATTTTTTAAGATATACATGATACTATTATTTTTGATGTCAACTATATTTTTAAGCAGCTGTGTTTGGAAATTTATGGTCAAGAAAGAAAAGAATAATTTAGATGTAGAGTTTTTTGAGAGTCAAAATGAAATACTATAGTCAATATCCTAAGCCGCGAAAATACATCAACACAGAAGCAATAATTAAGTCAATTATAAATTTATATTCTAGAGTAAGGGGCAATCATCCAAAGGGGAAAAACATGGCATATAACACACAAGTATTACAGATGTTGGGGAACATGGAGTACAGCTTAAATTACGAGGCATTAAATACAACTGCTGATGGACAGGTTACGTTTAGAAATGGTGATAACAAAACTAATTTTATGTTCACTGGTTGTAAGAATAGGTATGATATAGTATCTAGATGTCAGGAATGTATGAGATGGGCTCAGAAGAACAATATTGACGGCTCAACAGGGGTTGTAGCATTGTCTGACGGTAACGAATACAACTTCAATTTCGGAAGTTAAGATAATGAAATACTTTCAGGAACTTTTGATTTTAATTTTTAAAAAGGGAATTTTTATGGGAAAAAGAAAAGGCGGTTGCAGTAAATAAAATAAAGTTTGCGGAGACTTGTATGAAGAAAATTTTGGTTTTGGCAGTTATGTGTATGGTTTTGACAGGGTGCAATAATAATTTTTCAAATTATGTATCAAGGCAAAAAAGGTACGCTGAGGAAGAAAGAGACCTTATAATAAAGTTGGAAGATGCTAGAACCGAAGCAGAGAAATCCTTTTACTTAAAAAAAATAAAAGAGACGAATGCCCTGATAAGAAATCTAAATAATCACTATAGGTAAAATATGGCAGAAAATGTTAGAGGTGACGCTTATATTAAAGGCGATCAAGCGTATGGATCTGTCTATGTTGGTGACTCATCTGGAGGCGGAGGCTCATCTGGAGGGGGAGGCTCATCTGGAGGGGGAGGCTCATCTAGAGGCGGAGGCTCATCTAGAGGCGGAGGCTCAAATTCTGGTCATGCTAACTCTAATTTAGGTAAAACTTCAGTCAATGAAGGCTATATTCCACCTTCTTTTGCAAAAGCCCAAAACTTGATAGAACATGTTGAAAAAGTTGGGCTTATAAATCTATCTCCTGACGCATTAGATAAAGTTATTGCCGCATATGAAAAAATACGCGATGGATTCGGTAATAGGAGCCGTTGGAATGAGTGGGATAAAAAAGTAGACAACGCAAGGAATATAAAAGGACAGGTAGTCAGAAGAATAGAAGCAGAAAAAAAAGCAGCAGCAGAAAAAGAAGCAGAAGAAAAAGAACTAATAGCCAGAGACATAAGAGAAAACGAACTAAGAAACCCTTCTCCAGCCATAGATGCGGAAGTAACCCGCATATTAAAAGAGAATCAAGGGAATTATCCTGACAAACTTATCCCATTTATTAAGAATCATTTTAAATCACAAGGCATAGCTTTTATCAGTCCTGAAGAAGCAAAAGAGTGGCTTACTCGATGGATAGGGCACGACGGAATACGTTCAATGTCTAAAGATTTTTATGAAGAGAAAAGACAGAAAGAAGCAGAAGCAAAAAGGCAGGAAGAAGCCTCAGCGGAAGTCTCAGCGAGGAAAGGAAGAGATGAAGAAGAAAAAAGTTCTATTCAGAAGCAGAGTATCGAAAGTCAAGAAAGAACAGACAGATTTAATAGAAGAGATGCCGATGTAGACGAGTCAGTAAGGGCAGCTAAAGAAGCTCAGACAAATGTTCCTGACGATATAAAATATATTGCCCATATTGTCAAAGATGAGGCGGAATTTCTAAGCAATGAAGAACGAAAGGAAATTTTAGACCTTATTTCTTCTAGACATTATCGTGACGCTAGAACTGCTTTTAACGAATATTTTGCAGAGAACCAATCAAAAAAACTTGCCTCTGATTTAGTAGCGGTTTTAGCCAAACCGACTAACGCAGAAAAAAAGACGCTAGATCAGATAGAGAGTATTGTAAATGTTCCACTGGGAAAAGGCTTTTCCACTGGCGTTTCCATTCCAGGCGGCAAAGAAGGATTGCTTGCAGATGTTGTAGAGATAGCCAAAGAGACTGGAAAAAATCCATTGACTGATCCAGACTTTTTGGACGATTTGACAGATTCGTTCAAATCTGACGCTAAGGCATATTTTCAATTCAATACAAACTTTGGGGGACCAAGCGGAAACCCAGCAAAAAGGTCGAAAAGCGTAATTCGCCCTATTAGCGAAAGATTAAAAGGTAGGGGAGAAGATGAAATTAAAAAAATAGCAAAAACCCCAGAAAACAAAGAAGGACAAAAAGATTCCGCGAAAAAAATAAAAGAAAAAGATATACCAGACATTGAGGGTATTAACTTTCTTGGTGATGTAGGGGAAGATAAAAATAAAAATACTAAAGGGTCTTTTTTAGGCTCTCTTCTGATTCCTGCTGCCTTTCTTGGGTATCTTGCTAATAAAGCAAGTACCACTCATAAAGAAAGTAACACTCATAAAGAAAGTAACCATCATTCTAATCATGTATCTACCCCGCATCAAAGTAGTTCTGACCAAAGTAGTTCTGACCTTAATCAAAAACACATAACAGTAGAAACGCCAAAAAAAATAAGAAAACCAGACTTAAGTGAAAAGTCTAGTTCAAAGCTCACAAATAAATTGATTAATTCCTTCGCCCCTAGTATAATACAGTCTTACTTAGGAAATGATCTTTCTAGCTTAGGAAATGATCCTTCTAGCTTATATCCAGAACGGACTAACTTTGGACAATTTTACGACGTTGTTTTAAATCTAGTTCACCCTCGTTCTTAATTAGTATTTAGGTATTTTTAATATAGGAGTAATTTAATGGCAAGTGAAAACATACTTTTAAGTTTAACTGCACAACAGCAAAGCATAGTTAACTCTAACCCTCAAATAAAAAAAAGGTTTGTTGACTTTGCTAAAAGTAACAACTATGATGTGGGTGGTTTTTCTTCAGCCGAGTCACAACCTCGTAGGTCGTCATTACTAAATAGACAGAGAAGAAGAAAATTTTTAACTAACACCGAATTTGAGAAGCATATAGTACAACCTGCAATGGCGGAATCTGCAAGTCAAGAGATACCGACTCCGACTGCGCCTACGCCTACGCCAATCCCTGCGCCTGAAGCTCCCAAAAAAAATAAGGAAAATGAACCGGAATCATCAGGCAAATCACAGATAGAAAAATTACTTTCTAAGTATCAAGAAAATGTAAATAAAATAGCAAAAGAAAATGCCGCCCAAACCAAAGAGAAATCAACTGGTGAAAAGATATGGAATGTAGTTAAACCTATTGGAACATTAGCTGGATTGGGAGCAATGTTGGGGTTACAATATAAAAGAGGACAAGAGAACGAAAAAGCTGCAAATGACTATAACAATATAATTAAAGAAAATATGAAAGAAATGCAAAGGCTGTTGAATGATGATCCCAACGCAGATGTATCTCCGCTAGAGAAAGAAATTAAAGTTTTAGAGAAAAAAAGAGCGTTAGAGATGAGAAGCATGCTGCAAAGCAATGCTATGTCTCAGTATTTGGCTCATAAATATAACCTTGAAAATAGAGGAAAAGGCGTTAGTATGAACGATCTTTACGACCTTTATAGAGGCAAAGGCACATCTCCAGAAGCTATTAACGATATATTATATAATACAATAAAGATGTAATAAGGAGAACTTATGGCTAATGAGACTACAAGAGAAGACAACGCTGCGCAAAGTCAAGAAAGTAACGAGAAAGATCAGGAAAAAAAATTTTTAGAGTATTTGGAAAATAACCCGTTTATAGACCCATGGCAAAGGCGTATGCTTATGGCAACAATAGAATATCAGTCTAAGCATAATGCAAAGCCTAGATTTGCTCAATATCTTGATGCTTTCAATTCGGTTAGAGACGAGGATTTAGTGCCGCCATCATATATGGGCAAAAATGTGTTTGATTCTACTTCTGTGCAAGACAAAAAACGTCGTTTTAATGAACATCTTGCCAGAGTATCAAAGGGCGACAGGTTAGCGACGGCTGTCGGCAAAGCCGCTGGCGTTATTCCCTTTAATATATTAGACCATTTTGGCCATCCGTTTGCTGGCATAGCGGCAGGACAGATAACTGAGAAAGCTCTGCCATTTGCGTGGGATGCATTAAAAACGCACTTAGCAAAATTAAAGATGAAAGATGATGCTCTTAGTCATTTTACAGGGAAGAGTAGTAAATTTTAAAAAATAAATAAATAAAAGAAAAAATATATGGCTATAAACTCTACTGGAACTGGATTTGTTAAAAGAACTTATACTGACCCTGTAACACAACAGAAAACGCAGCAAATATTGCGTCAACAGTCGCCCACTTATGTAAGCCCTACAGGAGTACAAACCGACGAGAATGGGAAGCAATATACGGAAGAGGAACATGATCCGCAAATGGGAAAGGCAGCCGTACGAGGAGTTGTAGCTCCAGCTGCACTTCAGTCCGCTTTAGGAGCAACAGCTGGACTTGCTAATGGCAATCCAGCAATGGGCGCAGCAATGGGAGCTGGCACAGCTGTCCAAGCTGCAGGAAATTTCGCCGCTAACGCATTAGAGTCTTATTTGCCAAATTCTAAAGCTGCGGCAACAGGAGCTGGCGCTTTAAGCACAGCAGGCTCAATGTTTGGCGACACATTGCAGCAACAAATGTTAAGAACTGGAAACGTAGGACAAGGTTTTGCTTCAGCAGCAGGAGCTGGATTAGAAGGATTGATGTCAGGCGCATTAAACGCTGTGCCTGGCGGAACAACGCTTGCTCAGGGCATACCAAGCTTATTAGGGGGTCTAGCAAGTTTAGCTACAGGCGGCGGCGTTGAAGGTTTGTTAGGCGGCATAGGCAACGCTGCTATGAACGTGATGTCGTCTCCCACGCTGGGCAAAGATTTTGGGAACTTGTTTAGAAGATCAAACGCTTCCGATTATGCTCATGGAACGTGGGGACAGAACCTACAAAACGCTGACCAAAATTTATCAAAAGAACAGTTGGAAGAAAAGAAGAAGCAAGAGGCAGCTGCAGCGTTGCAAGCTCAGCAACAAAAAGAAGGGCAGCCTGCGGCAGAAGGACAGCCTGCGGCAGAAGGGCAGCCTGCGGCAGAAGGGCAGCCTGCTAAGCCAACTGAATTTTCACCACAAGCTATGCAGCAGTTGACGCCAGAGGCTCAACAAAACTATTCCGCTAATCCTCAAACATTATTTGATCAGACACAAGGTAAAGATATTTCTAAGATGTCTTCAGACGAACTTGCTGCTATAGCTCATCATCATTATTTGAATGGATCTAGACTCGACGGAGCTGTGCCCGCCGACCAAAAAGATAGACATGCGACGGAACTTAGAAGAATAGAAAGAGAATTACAAGGAAGAAAGGACGAAGGATTACTTACAGACGCTCAATATCACGCTACAAATATGGTGCATAAAGCCAATAATGAAAAGCTGCAAGCCAATGGACAAGATCAAGATCTACTCCCATCCGACCAAGCGTTATACGATCAGGGCTTTGCTGAAAATCGAGGAAAACTTCTTTCCGAAGATAGCAGAATTGCGCCTGCAATTCCTCAAACTAATAATGTTCAAAAAATAGGCAATATTGCTCCTAACAGCGGGGAAACGCCTGCACAATATCATGAACGAGTATTTAATACTTCTACAAATCCTTTGGAAAAAAAAGAAGCAATGACAAAATTGGCCGTTCCTGCGATAGCAAAATTAAAAGCGACAATAAACGATAAAGATAAATTTTTAGGCAGCTGGGACAATTTGTCGTCTATGGAACGAAGGGTAGCACTAGCAAGAATGTCCCCTGATGATAGAGTAAAAGTTTTTGAACATCTTGGCGTTGGACAAAACGAAGACTCCGCCTTTGCTCTGGATGATGATGAAGAAAAAAAAGCTAAAATAATAGCTGCTCATTTTAATAGTTCACCTCAGGAAAGAGCAACGTATGCTCCTCATTCGATAGGTATGGAACGCAATCAATTTCACAATGCAGATGGCGAGCTTGTTGATCTTCCCGAGGACGAAGCGGACATAAAGAACGCGAGAGTATATGAGCGAGCAAGGCACATACACGATCAAGCTGGAATGACATCTACAGGGGATTTAGTTCTCAACAATCCTGACGAATTAGCGGAAGGTTCTAATGAGAAAATGGCCTCTTTAAAATATCACGCTCTTTACGGATCAAGTCCGAGAGCTAGAACTCAATCTTTTTATTCGTTATCTCCAGATCAAAGAGACGAATTATTAGCTGGGCTTAGTAACAAACAACGAGAAAATCTGGAAAAAGACTTGAGTAATACGTCAATGGCTCATCTACCTCAGTTGCACCAAGATATAATTAACAAAGCAACGACTGGAACAGATCTTACCGATGAAGAAACCGATTATTTACTTGGAAATACAAGGGATGGCGTTGAAGGAATGTCGAATGCAGATCACGATGAAATTGTACATCATGTAAACGCAAATGCTGCCGGCAGAATTATGAACCATAGGGAGATACCGCAAATTCCTTCTAAAATATACCCTGATCAAAGCACTTTGACCAATTCCGATATAGATACCGCTCTTAATCAAGGGTTATCCACAATTGGCAATAATAGTTTGACAGCTAGCGACACACCCATAGATCTAAGGAAAAAAAAGGTTCTTAACTCTGTGCCAAATGATCAGAGAGATCATCTTTTAGCCGAAGCATATCCACAAATAGACGTTAATACTATAGCCAATCCTAGACAAGAAGAGATGGCAAGACAATTAGCGACAGGAAAAATAGCCGAAAACTCGCCAGCTTTTGAAAAGTTGTCTCCTGACGAACGGGACGTAGTGCGCCATCGTTCCCAAGACATTCAACGAGGAGCTGGTTTATCTCCTATTGAAGATCACGCAGAAAACCATAGACTTAATTCAGCTCGCAATATATTAGATCCAGCCAACGTAGCTTATATGGCCAAAAGGTTAAAGAGTCTGCCAGCAGCAGCTAGAGCTGGAGAATTTAGATTAATGTCTCCGGAGATGCAAGAGCATATTAAAGACCATTTTTCTAAAAATCCAGAGGACGACTCTAACTTTATAAGCAATATGACAGGTAACAGCGAAGATGATAATGACGCTCAATTTCAAGCTGCGCTTAAACTGAGAAAGTCTCGTTTAACATCGCTTCAGAATAAGCCTTTACATATCGAACTTCCAGATGCGGAAAAAGAACGTCTAGCTGCAATGCCAGAACCAGAACGAAAAGTTGAGTTAACTAAGATAGAAGGTGGAAAGCTTGTCCAAGAATTAGAACTCCCAGACGAATTAGCTAATAGCGACTTTTATCAACAAATGCCGGATCGGCTTAGTCGACAGGCTTTGGATAGGATAAGTCAAACTCCTTATGGCAAAAGGATAGATCAGGTTTATGCTAATTACAAGGCTCTCCCTGAGAATGCTTCTGCACAAAGACAAATTGCATTAGAGAATGAAAAAAATGAAGCTAAGAAAAAAGCTTTAGCCTTGCATATGTACCATCGTGGGAAAAATCTAGACGAGGATCTTGTTCCTCAAACCGAAGATGAGATGCTCCAGTCTTTAGATTCAGCCAATAAGCCCCAACAAGAGCAAGACAAAGAGCCCGCAGATGTGCCAGCTCATCTCAAACATTCGCCAGGTCTTGCCCAAGATTTCCCGCAGGAAAAATCAAGAAGTCACGAGGACTTGTTAGAAGAATTAAAACATCCGCTACAACTTTCTGCGGAAGATTTAAAAGATCCTGAAAAGCTAAGACAGCTGCGAGAACAAACGCTAAGATTTAGAAATGCAGAGTTTTCAGGATTGTCCACTAAATCAAGAGAACAATTACTGAAAGACAGACAAGAAGAAATATCTCAAGATACAGGCGACCCTAATGTAACTGCTGAGGATCTTATGCCGTCTGAATTTTATCACGCTAGACGCGACGAATTCTCGCATTTGGGCGAAGATATTACTCCTCAAAAACGAGAAGAAATTGCGCGTATGCCTGTGACAGACAACATTGAAGCTCCACAAGACGAATCGGTTTATGTAACTCCAACAAGAGAGGAATACGTGCGAGTTCCTCACGGATTTTTAAAAGTTAGGGATAAAGATGGCAACGAGCCGCATAAAGATTTGATGGGAATTTATAAGCATTATGAATCTCTCACAAAATTGGGAACGACAGAAGCTATGCAAGAAGCAAGAAAAATTTACGATATGTTGCCAAAATCAGTACGCGGGTTTTCTAGGAAACTTTCGCCTGAAGAGAAAAAAAGGAATGTAGCAATGGCATATCAAGAGTTGAACAGGGATCTAAGAAACACTAAAAACAAAGAAGATCTAGCTGCCTTAATTACCCGCTATGATAATATGTTACATACAAGAAATGCAAAAATAGGAAAAGCTGAGGGCGAACTTCTTCCTGAAGAAGAAGAGCACCATAAACGGTTTGTGGCTTCTCTTCAATCGAAACATAATATTTTCACCACACCCGGATATGTAGCTCCAGAAGAAACTAGCGAGAGTTTATTAGACCGTTTATCAAACACTATAAGAAGATATACTATTGGCGAGTCGGGGTTTACTGGAGATGAATCTTCAGATTAAAAGGATGGGGTAAGCTAACACAAGGTTGGGGGTAAGCTAACACAAGGCTCGAGGAGAACGAGAAATTTATGCCATCAAACGAAAAAATATTAAAACGTTTAAAAGAGTTACAAGCTTATTTGGAAGGTAAAAGAGAAGATAATACGCCTAATAAAGCTGATCCTATGCTTATAGGTAATTATCAGCAGTTTTTGAAGGACGCTCAAGAAGAGACGGAAACAAACAGGAATATAAGCGGACAGTTTTTGCAAATGGGCGACGAACTTATGAATAAAAGCGGAACTGGATTTGCGCCGATGAGCCAACCTGACGGACAAAGAGACATTGTTGATTGGGGCTTTGATAAGGCTCACAATGCAATAGATCATGTAAAGAAATATATCCACAAACGAGATTTAGATAAAAAAAGCAAGTATCTATCAACTAGAGGGTGGAGAAATGCCCCTAGTAAATACTTGCCTACCAAATCTTTAGATAGAGCGTTCCCTGAATCGTTGAATGAAGACTTCGCCACAAGGAAGATGGGAAAGTTTCAGAATTTGATGTCTATAGCATTTAATCCAAATGAAGTTTCTCGCGATGCAGAGGGAAGACTACCAGACGAAGATCGGAATATAGTTAATATACTACGAGGAATAGGACAGGAAAATATACCTGCAAATTTGTTCAATGGTAGTGCAGCCAATGTTAATGTGCGTGCGTGGAATAGATTTATTCAACATTTAATAGATAATGGACATGCGGATGACGCCACCCCGTTGATAGATTTTATACGCACACGGCATGGACCAAGGATAAGAGATCCTAGAGTTCCAGATCTAGGCGCTCCAGTTGCGCCTGTTCCTTTGCCTGGTCAGGACGATTTTGACTTTGACCTTTCCGAAGGTTCCAGCGATGACCCAGTCATTCCTGATCCAGTCGCTCCAGTTGCGCCTGCTGCGCCTGGCTTTTTTGGACGCCGCCGTAGACACAACCCATTTGCTGGTATGGGGGACTGGCTAAGAGGATTGATAAACAGACGTGCCCCTGACCCTGCTGCAGCGCCGCTTATGCACGGTGGTGCTCGTGACCCTTTTGCCTTCGACCTTTCCGAAGATTCCAGCGATGACCCATTCATTCCTGATCCAGTCGCTCCAGTTGCGCCTGCTGCGCCTGGCTTTTTTGGACGCCGCCGTAGACACAACCCATTTGCTGGTATGGGGGACCGGCTAAGAGGATTGAGAAACAGACGTGCCCCTGACCCTGATCCAGAGCCTCCTCTTCTCGGTTTTGGCGACGTCGGTTTTGACCTTTCCGACGATTCCAGCGATGACCCAGCTAGACCTAGACGTCGTGCCGTTCCTCCGCCAGGAGTAGTTTAAGAGATTAATAAAAATATTTAGGGGGTAATTATGGCTAAGCCATATAATAGTGAGGCAGAATATTATTCTAGGAAATTATCGCAAGACGAAACTAACAATGAAGACGATAAATTCAACGAAGATTTGAGACAACAAAATTTAAATTCAGGGATAAACATTGACAACCCTAGTCAAACAAGCTCCATTAATAAGCATAATTTTGCCAAACAAGCCGAATATCTAAAAGCGTTGGCTGCATCAAGGGGAATGCAAACGCAAATGCAGAACGCAAATTTGGCAACGCAGAACGCATTGGCTGATTCGGCTACGCAGAGGAAAATTAATCGTCTCCAGACAATGAACACGTTAGCATCTGGACGTGTTGACAGAAGTATAGCTAAAAAATCTCTGCAACAGCAGCAATATCAATTTGAAGTGGATTCTAATTTGAGAGCTCGTCAGCAGTTCCTTAATAGCCAGTTCCAGCAGCACGCTATCTCTAAAGACGATTTTCTGCAGCAAACAAGAGCTAATATGGAAGCGGCAGGAATGATGTTTGATATGGCAAAATTTAAAGCCGCTGAAAAAGCGGCTCAAGATGCTAACGATGCCAATAAAGCGGACTCGGTAAAACGTCAATTGTTAGAGGCAATTGGCGTTTCCTCAGAACCAGAAAAAGGTGAAGAAGAGAAAAAAAGCGCCCGTATGAGAATGCTAGAAGGTTTGACACAACTGGCAGGAACTTCTTACGGTGCTAAAAGGGCAGCAATCAGTTCTACCAGTCCTTTAGACAATCTAGTGTTAATGGGATTGTATGGAGCAGTTAACAGACAGTAGAAAATAAAATATAAAGGATTTTTTATGAGTAAGGAATCTAAAGATTTAAATTTAAAAGATTTAGCGTTTATTACCGAAATGGGAACGCCTAGACGGCATCCGCCTGAACCTAATATGGACTTCTCAACTTCAAATCCAGCAGCGTCAGCGTTAAATTTCATTTTTAATGTAATTGATCAAGCAGTCTATAAAAAAAAGAGAGCCGCTAATGACCTTGCCCAACAAAGAATTGATGATGAAAAGTTTAAGCTTTTATCTAAATATGTAGGGTCTAAAGAACTGCAGGCTAACGAAAAACAAGATTATCAAAGATCTAAAGATAAAAGAGAACAAGATTTTAAAGAAGCTGTTGAGCATATGCGTAGAAAAGAGTCCGCTAGAGATTACGGTCACAAGCGTGAAGAGTTTGCAAACAAGAAAAATGAATTTGCATCTAACCTACAGTTTGCTATAGAAAAGAATAATAGAAAAGCAGCAGAAAGAGAGTTTGAGAAGGAATACAAAGAAAAGCATGAAAAAGATAAGCAAAAACAAGATTATTACTATGATGTTGCAAAAAAACTTAGTCCCGACGATGCCGCTATATTTTTAAAAGATCCCGAAAAATATTTAGCCCATACAACTAAAAAAAGTCCTCTTACATTTTTTGGGAAAGAAAAAATCGTTCTACAAGCTCCAGATAAGAAGAAAAAATTTAAAATAATATAAGAGGCAACATGAATATTGAAGAACTAAGTGAAATATTAAGAAGAAAGCAAAATAATCCTCAAACAGACTCATCCTTTTCTCAAGCTCCTTCAAATCAATATGCGCCGACTGAGCAGCCTGTATTTACGAGAAGAGAAGCTGATAGAAAAAAAGAAAAAACATCAAAAGGTATGCTAGACCATTTAATAAAACTTATGTTATCTAAAGATACAAAAAAAGGACAACAATTATATGGGAATATTGGCAGACAAAATTATTGAAATAAAAAATAAATCTAAAAACAGAGTTCCAGACGCTATACTTGCCTCTCTAAAAAAAGTTAGTCCAGGTTTTATGTTGGCGGAATCTGTAAAAAATAATCCTAAGACAAAGGCGTTTGGCGCTACGGTATTGTCTGAAGCGTTGTTTGATGCTCCTCGTCGCAACAGCGATATTGACAGTATGGTTAGATCGTTGGAAGAATCTTCGCCAAGATTGTCTTCAGGGGCAAAAATTCTGGGAACTGTTGCAAGCTTACCTGTTGCAGGAGCAGCTGCAAAAGGTATCTCAAAAGTGCCTAAGATCGCTTCTCTCTTAAAAAAAGGAATGTCTAAAAACAGAGTTCTTAGCGGAGCGCTTGCAGGCTCGGGATATGGAACGTTATTTGGTGCAGGAAAAAGTATTGGCGGTATCGATGACGAACCAATGGTTCAGGGTATGATTAAAGAAGCTGGAAAGGGCGCATTGATTGGTGGCGCAGGCTCTGCATTAATTAGAAAACTTGCTACGCCTAAAAGCGTAAGAAATAAGATAGTTCAAGATCTCAGCAAAAAAATTAATCCGAAAAATCTTGAAGAAATAATAAAGATTAGATCTGTTCATCCGTCTAAATCTGATAAACGTTTGTATAATCTTATAACTCTAGGCGATGAAGGTGTGCAAAGAGTAGCTAATGCCGCCGTTTTAAAAAATGAAAAAGCGAGAGGTTTAATTCAGAAAGAAAAAGATTACTTTAAATCCAACCAGTTTGACGAGTTGAAACGCAAATTATATCAAAGACTTAGATCTCAAGATTATAGGGCTATGCCTAGCCCTGAAGAATACGTTGCTTCTTATCAGCAACGACTAAACAAAGAAGCTGAGCCATATTTCCGTCATTTTGAAAAAGGAAATCCTATAGAATTAAACGCCAGACTTAAAGGCGATCCTGACTTTAAATTAGCCCATAAAAAAGCTGTCGCAAGAATTAATGACGCTCTAAAAAAAGAAGGAAAGATTAAAGATAATTCGCCACAAGTACTGCACGCTACAAAAATGAATTTGCATGATTTGGTAGAAAAATATGCTAAAAATGCCCCATCTTTAAGCCGAAACGCAGAAATAGCGGCAACTGAACTTCGAAATATTTTGGGAAAAGCTAGCGACTCTTACAATAAAGCGATGGAGTTGACGCAAAAGGGATTTAAAGTTAGAGATGCTGCTAAGCTGGGTAAAGAAATGACTAAAAATCCTTCTGATAGCATTAAGCTTGCAATGGAAAAAATGTCACCAGGAGAAAAGGAATCTTTTAAGCTTGGTTATATTAACGATCTTATTGATCAGTCCACTAAAGCCGAAATGGCGTCAAAAGCAGATATGAGGTCTATTACGTCGCAATTTAGAAACGAACAAAAAAGACGTAGCTTAAAAGAATTGCTTGGCGAAAAAGTCTCTAGCGATCTTTTGGCAGATACAGATAGGTTGTTTACTGGATCTAAAAATTTGCAGAATCTATTAGGGGGAAGTCCTACAGCTAAGAATCTTGAAGATTTGGCGGGTGTAGGTACGCTGGCTGCCCAAACAATCGTACATCCTAAACGCTCGTTCGTTAGATATTTAGGAAAGGGCATAGATAAAATGTTGACAAACAATCCTAAAAAAGAGACAATAAAAATAAAGATGTTATTAGATCCAGAAAGATTGAAAAGTCGCTTAAATAAAATAAAAGAATCGTCTAAAGATTTTTCTTTAAAATCTTCCGATCTGGCTAAGAAAGGGAAAAAAGTTGGAACAGGAACTGCTGCAGTTTCTTCTCACATTGAATATGATGACTAAGATTAAATAAAATAAGGAGTATGACCGTGAATCCAATGGCATTATTAGGTTTAAGTTCATTGATGGGTGGACAACAGGGACAACAGCAGCAAGATTCGTCGCCTATGGGAGCTATGGCTTCAATAGTTCCTGGCGCAGTTACGGGTGGAATGATGGGCGGTCCAGTTGGAGCGTTAGCAGGCGGTGCTTTAAGCTTTTTGCCTAAGCTGTTTGGTGGTGGTAATAGCTAAAAAAATAATAAAATTTTGGGGAATGTTATTTTCCCGACGACAAAAATAGGGCTTGACATTTTTGAAAAAAAGTGCTATTATTTATTATAAAGATTATTTTATTTTTTTTAGTTGAACTATGCGGAGCATCTTATGCGGTTTTATTCAGCTATTTTATTAAAGATACGTTTTTATATATTTAAATACAATGCTCCGCAAGCTTGTATTAAAAAAAAAGGATAGGAAACATTTAATTGTTTTTTATTCTTTTTTTTTTGTGTTAATAAAGGATAGTATATGCAAATAAAATTAGAATTAGAAGACTATATTGTTGAAAGATTAGAAAATCTTGCCAAAAAGAAAGGATACCCTAAAACGTATTACGCTAGCAAAGCTATAGTAGAATTTTTGGAAGATTTAGAAGACTTCTACATTGCAAAAAGAAGGGTGGATGACATAAACAACGGTAGAGAAAAAACCATAACGCTTGAAGAGGTAAAGAAGCGATATGGGTTATAAAGTTATCTTTTCAAATACATCGCTTAAAACTCTTAATAAGTTAGATAATTCAATAAGAACAAAGATTATTAAATTTTTAGATAGAGAAGTATTAAAAGAAAATCCACGAGCTTTTGGGAAAGCATTACAGTATAAATTATCTGGATTATGGCGGTATCGTGTTAAAAATTTTAGAATACTTGCAGATATTCGTAATGATGTTTTGACTGTTCTAATAATTGACATAGGGGATAGGTCAGACGTGTACAAATAATCAAAACTCAATTGATTGAAAAAGAGATAAAATGGAAAAGACAATAAAAAAACTTGAAGAAGAAATAAAAACGAAAGAAAAAGAGCTGCAAGAGTTGAAGAGAAAAGTTGAGATACTTAACATAATATATGAGAAGGAAAAACATGGAAAATAATCATTTTTTTTCAAGTTTCCGACGGAAAAAGTAGAAAAGGAGCTACTTAACATAATATATATTATCAGACACTTTTTTATATTTTAAAGTAGTATCAAACACTTTTTTTATATTTTAAAGTAGTATGATTATATGCGGAACAAATTGAAGGCACAAGGATGTAAATGTGGCGAATACCAGTAGAAAAAGTAGAAAGTTTTAAAGAAAGAAACAGAAAAAGCACTAATAAGATGTTTAACTCTTTATAAGAACTTGGGTTGAGAAGGCTGCGAAACCGAAAAAATAAATGCAAAAAGGAAGCCATTTATGAATCGGATAAAGAAAAGTTTAGTAGTAGGCTTAAGCGTAGTATTAATAACAAGCTCCATTTTTCCAAGAGAAGTAGAGGCATCATGGTTTAGCGACTTTATGGGTGGAATGTTTACCATTATATCATCTCCACTTCTACTTATTGCACCAAATAATCCAACTTTACGAAAGAACAACCCGTTTAGACCGAAAGAATGGCAAAAAGAAGAAAAATCTGTCAATAAATATAAGCATCCTATTATCGTTTCTAAGAAGCCAAAGAAGCAAAAGAAGTCATTAGGGGAAACCTTTGCTTTTCTTCCAGCCGCCACATAACCAACACCAGCCGATATATTCCAGTTAAAACTTCTTCTTTCACCTGTTAATCCTACTCCCGCTCTTAACGATGACTTAAAATAATTATTCTCTTTTACGTCTAATCTCATTGGATACATCCCTACCTCTTTATATCCTTTTGTGTTCACTATCGTTGCTGTTACGCCCGTATATGGTCTCAATGTCAATTTATTTTCTTCTCTATTTTGAATATCTCTATATATTGGCACTTTATACCCTATTTCCATGTCCAGATTCCCATTTACTCCGTTGGTTTTTCCTTTTGCCTCATCGGGAAAGCCAAGCCTTATAACTCTTGTCATTTCATATTCACTTATACTTCCTAACACCATCGTTTTTAAATCAAATCTCCATTTATTTATTCCGGCGTATATTCCTAGTCCATTATTATTTATCTCACCTTTGTTTTTATCTTGCTTTATCCAATTTCTATTGAATTGCCCAAATATCCCAACTTTAATATCTTCCCTTGCCATCACGTCAAAACCTACGATAACTCCGCCTCCGTTTACTTCAAATTTCTTAGGTGAATTCTCTTGCTCTTCCATTCTTATTAACTGTCCTTGTACCTCTCCCCATATTCCTTTTGACCATTTATCTTTTCTTGAATTAGTATGTTCTACTAATAACTCGTACTTGTATGATTTATCGTTATTAAACGGTTCATTCTTTTGGTCTTCTATTTTCGTGCATTTTTTATTCCAGTTAATATCTATATGCTCGTACACTCCTTTTGTCGTTCTATCCATTCCCTGTCTTATTATCGCGTTACTTATAAAATATCCCCTCGTATCTTCTAACGCTTCTTTCTTTTCATCTGGTTCAAGATATTTCAAAATTCTCAGCGCCGTATATAAATCTGTATGTTTTTGCACTTTATTTGATTTTGATAAATTTTCTATTGTCTCCGCCAACTCTTTTTGATTTAGGCTTAATGAGTCGCATTCCGATGTTCCATATGAAAAACAAAAAATTCCTGATAAGAGAGATGGATTAGATCCCAATACACTTAAATCCAACTGTAAATCCGTAGGTGTCAGCACCACAACCGCAACACCCTAGCCGTTAAAGATTCTCCTTCCTTAGGTAAAAGTACTATCCATCGCCCTTCGTATTCATATTCTATATCATGATTTGCCACCGACAATAAAGAACCAAATCTCTCCTCTAGACTACCGTACCTTATCAACATATATGCTTTCCTTCGGCAATTTCCGTTCTCTAATATATTTAACTTACTGCTCTCCCCTAAACTTACTTTACCACTTGCTATTATTTGGTCGCTCTCTCCCCATCCCTCCTCCCCCGCTCCCCCGCCAAATATGTCCATGTTTAATGTCCCGTTTTGTGTATAATTGCCAACATGCACAACATCTTTTTCACCGTTTCCCATATTAAATATAGCGTCTCGCCCTATTCTTAAATCCTCTGTTACTTGTAATGGCGTCCCCGCTCCTAAGTTAAACTCGCTTCTATCGTTTATATTTAAGTCCGGTATTACTGATTGTTCCCTTGAACTTAAATTAAATTGTCCATTTCCATTAATGTTTACAACGGCTTCTTTATAACTGCTTGCTATCGCGTCAAACATATTCACAACCGCACCATTTTGATTGTTAAAAATTACAACGGCTCTGCCTGTTAAATACATAGCATTTGATTTATTGTTCGCCCTATTTTCGCTAAATTCTGTCACATTACCACCATTTGTTTCTATATTTAATACACCTCCGTCCATATATATTGCTCCGCCTTTACTTCCTGCTTGATTATTAATAAATTTTATACTATCACCGCTAAATGTCATGCTGGAATTTACTGCAAAAATACATCCTCCATTTGGAGAGCTATTTTCTCTAAAATCTATCGCTATATTATTAAATTCAAGTATTGAATTGCTTAAATAAATTGCTCCACCATTATTATACATATCTAATAAATTTACACTATTGTTTGTAAATTTTATTTTAGAATTATTAAAACTGATTCTGGAACTATTATTTGCAAGAATGGCTCCACCCATTAAATCCGCTTTGTTAGATGAAAAATTTACTATTGCGTCATTAAAAATTATATTTGAATTTCCATCAACAAAGATTGCTCCGTCATAACTATTGTTGCTGCTACTCAGCGTATTATTATCTATAAAATTTATTGTTGAACTATTAAAATTATATTTGAATCTTTAATATATATAGCACCACCACCAGAAATTGCGCTATTGTACTTGAAATTTGTTACTGAAGCATTAAAATTACTTGTTGAATTTCTAACAAAAACTGCTCCGCCTTCCTTAGCGCCATTATTCATAAAATCTATCATCCCTGTCGCAAGGAGCGACGCTTCATGCAAAAAAATTGATCTTCCAGAATAAGAATGTTCATAGTGAGAAAAATTTTGCATCGTTAAGTCTATAATATTTAAATGCTTTCCATGACCAACTTTAAAACCGGAATATTTCATCCATCCATCTAAAACAACCTTGTTCCCATAAATTATTTTTGAATTTGAACCAACATAGTCATAGTCATTAAGAGACATAATTGCTGATGCTGACAACAATATTGTTTGAGTTCTATCTGAATGCATAAGATTATTTAGATATGAAAAGCTAGATACCTCTACCACTTGTGCGTTTGCTTTAACTACTACCAAAAATAACATAAACCCTGACAACAATAAAATCCTCTTCATAATTTCCCTCAAATTAAATTAATTCCTCTTCTTTATTATTCTAAAACAAATCAAAAATAATCTCTATTTAGAAGGTATTTCTAATAATACTTTGCTTGTTTAATAGTTTATATTTTTGAGTCTTTATTAATTTTTGTACAGTTATTTATTTTTGTAAGATAGTATTAAGAAGCCAGTGGATGACGCATAATATGCGAGTAAGAAATTGAAATATACTTTCAAGAATATTCCGTTGGATAATTGCATTCCAAATACTTGAATGTATCCAGCACACAATATGACGGTAGCCATAAAAATTCCCTACATTTCCGTAAGCAAGGCACATTTATTTCCCTCTATTCATTCTAATTTTTTACTTTTTGAAAAAGACTTATTAGAATATTTCTTTGAATAGCTTATTTTTATGGTTTCTGTAGGAAGTCCTATATCCTTTAAAAGATCTATAAAAGGATCTGGATTAAGTTCTTCAACATTTACCATCTTTTTAATGCCCCATTCCCCTCTTGCTATTAAAATAGCTGCAGCAACAGCAGGAACACCAGCAGTGTAACTTATAGCTTGGGACTCAACTTCTTCATAGCAAGCCTTATGATCACACACATTATATATAAATAACTCTTTTTTACGACCGTCTTTAGTGCCTACTATTAAATCGCCTATACAAGTATTACCTGTATAATTAGCCGCAAGAGTTTTTGGATCTGGTAAACACGCTTTGATCACTTTCAAAGGCACTACTTCAAGCCCTTCAGCTGTTTTTACAGGCTTTTCAGATAAAAGACCTATATTTTTAAGAACATTGAAGCAATTTATATAATGATCGCTAAAGCCCATCCAAAATCTTATTGATTTTGCATCAATATTCTTTGAAAGGGAATGTAGCTCATCATGTCCTGTCAAATATATGCTTTGTTTGCCTACTACTGGGAAGTTATACACTTGTTTTTCGGAATGAACAGGTTTGCAAACCCATTGTTTGTCTATCCAAGTCCAAACTTTAACAAATTCTCTAAAGTTTATTTCAGGATCAAAATTTGTGGCAAAGTATTTGCCATGACTCCCTGCATTTACATCCATAATATCTATTGTATCTATAGTATCAAAGAAATGCTTTTTAGCGTATGCTGCATAAGCATTTACTACACCGGGATCAAACCCTGAACCCAAAATTGCCGTTATACAGTTATTTTGGCATCTATCCTTGCGCTTCCACTCATAGTTAGCATACCATGGCGGATTTTCGCAAACTTTATTTGGTTCTTCATGAATTGCAGTGTCTATATATGCCGAACCCGTTTCTATGCATGCTTCTAAAATTGACATATTACAGAAAGCCGAAGCTAAATTTACAGTAATGGAAATTTTTAGATCTTTTATTAGCTTAATCATTTCAGGAACGTTCAGGGCATCTATATGTTTGATTTGTATTTTTTTTGCTGGAGCTTTCTAATTATTTTTACGTTCTCTACTTTCTATTATTTGCTTACAGCTGTTCAAAGAACGTGAAGCTATATAAATATCCCCAAACAAATCATTGTTTTGCGCAAATTTATGAGCAGCAACGTGCGCAACGCCACCGGCCCCTACAAGCAGCACATTCCTTTTTTCCATTTCCTATAAATTCCTCCTCGTCCGTCATTTAAAAAGCTTCAACCTTAAACAAAATTTACGACAAATCAGACAGGAAATCATTATATAAAAACTGCTTGACAATATCCACCTTTCCGTTCAGTCTTTTTACCACAAGAGACGGCATTTTTATACCGTTAAACCAGTTTTTCTTGACCATTGTATATCCGGCAGCATCACCAAAACGTATTGTAGAACCAACTTTTAACTTATCCTTAAAGCTGTATTCCCCAAAAACATCGCCGGCTAAACAAGAACGTCCTGCAATTATATACCTATATATCCCTGTATCTGAATTTATCTTAGCAGGAGTCCTATAAATAAGCAGGTCTAACATATGGGCTTCAATAGAAGAGTCAACTATAGCTATATCCTTCACATTTTTTACAATATCTAAAACAGTTGTAACGAGTTCGCAGCTTTTAGTAATCGCTGCTTCACCTGGCTCCAAATAAACCTGAACGCCATATTGCTCGCTAAAACTTTTTAATTTCTCGCAAAATTTGTCCAAAGGATAACCATCTTTTGTAAAATACAACCCCCCGCCCAAGCTAACCCACTTAACTTTATGCAGAACCTTCTCATATTTTAAGGCTATTTTCTCTAACATCGTACTGAATGTTTCAAAATCATCATTTTCACAATTATAATGAAACATTACCCCGCTCAGTTTATCTAAAACAGACATAGCGTCTTTAATAGATGTTACGCCAAGTCTGGAATATTTTCTAGCAGGATCGGCTAAATCAAAATGCGAATAACTTACGCCTGGATTTATCCTTAAACCAACGTCTATATGTTTTACCTCTTTATAAAACATTTTCATCTGCGACACAGAATTAAATATAATCTTGTCTGAAATCTTTTTAAGAGACTGTATGTCTTCGGCAGAATAAGCGGCACTGAATGCGTGAGTTTCTTTACCAAACTGTTCATAACCAAGTTTTGCCTCGTACAAAGAACTACTTGTAGTACCATCCATATACTTACTCATCAAATCAAAAACAGACCACGTAGAGAAACATTTTAATGCTAATACTGACTTGGCTCCACTGAAATTTCTTATATATTCAATTTTTTTAAGGTTCTTTAATAATTTCTTTTCATCAATCAGATAATAAGGTGTTTCTATCTTTTTGACCATTAACGACATTCTCCATTTTCTATTAGTAGCATTCAAGGAATTTTTAAATTTTTAGCATCACTACTTATTTAACTGACTTAAATATTCCCTTTCCTAAATTTGTACAAAATAATCAAAAAAGAAATGCAGCCACACAATAGCAAGCTTAATAACATTCCAAACATAAAAATATAATCCTTATGAATATAGCCATGTAGAATACTAAATATTTGTATAATGTTGAACCCAATGAAAGTAGTTAAAGAAAGTCCTACGGGATTTTTAGTTTTGAACAGCCTGAATATCTGAGGAACAAAAAAGAATAGCATTTACAAACATACTCAAACCAAAACAGAACTCTACAAAAAGCTTTGCATATTCTATCATTTTAGTTTACGCTCTCTTTTTATTTATTTTTCAAGACAGATTAAACAGTTTTTCATTATTTTTTGAGGTTATTAAGCCATTCATCCGCGCTGCTTTCGGTTACCATTCTCCAATATCCTCTAGGAGATAGAGAAATTGTTCCTATCTTAATTCCATCTGGACAACAATTCCTTTTGAATTGACTGAAAAAGAAACGTTTTAAAAAAGTTCTGAAATGTTTTTTTACATCCTCTTTGGAATAAATTTTGTTAAATGCCTTTGCTGCAAGAAAAAGTGTTTTTTCAGGCTTTTGTCCGAAACGAATAGTATAATATAAAAAGAAGTCGTGTAATTCATAAGGTCCTATTATATCTTCTGTCTTCTGAAAAATTTTTCCGTTTTTTAATGGAAGAAGCTCAGGGCTTATATCAGTATTTAAAATGTCTATCAAAGCTTCTTTATATGTCTTGACTCTTTGAGACTCATAAGAAACAAGATACTTTACAAGCGTTTTAGGAACTGAAGAATTTATTGCGTACATAGACATATGATCGCCATTATACGTACACCAGCCTAAAGCATTTTCAGATAAATCTCCCGTCCCTATCACATATCCATTCTCAGCATTAGCTATATCCATCAATATCTGCATACGTTCGCGAGCTTGAGCATTTTCGTATGTTATGTCTTTAGTTCCTTTATGTTTAATATCTTTTAAGTGCTTATTAACAGATTCTGTTATTGAAATTGTTTTAAGATGTATATTTACAGCCTTAGCTAGCTTCGCTACGTTTTTTAAAGTTCTTTTGCTTGTACCCTGTCCAGGCATAGTAACAGCTATAATATTTTTCTTATCTTTACCGAGTAGTTCATAACTTCTTAATATTACAAGAAGAGCAAGAGTGGAATCCAGTCCTCCAGAAATACCTATAACTGCATTAAGACCTGTAAATTTTAATCTTTCTGCTAAAGCCTGTGACTGAATTTTTAATATCAATTCTGCTCGGGTTGACAAGGAGTCCGCATCATTTGGAACAAATGGCAACTGAGAAACAAACCTTGTAAGATTTTCCCCTCTTTCATTAAAATCAAATTCTACATTAATGTATCCTTCAGAATTTGTTTCAAAAACGTTCAGCCTACGACGTTCGTAAGCAAGCCTTTCCGTATCTATTTCGCTTATAGTAAGACCTTCTTTGAAAAGAGCGCTTTCTGTAAGAATAACGCCGTTTTCTGCAATAATACGATGCCC
>JAITKZ010000086.1 GCA_031278115.1 Endomicrobium sp. | reverse complement strand
ACTGCTCAGAAACACGACTCTTTTATTGATTATGGCGAACATGGAGAAATAATAGAAAGATTTTCTGCATCTCAGCTTGTTCAATCTGAGCCTGACGCTTCTTCTTTCCCTTCAGGCGGAATAAGGTCAACATTTGAAGCAAGAGGATATACCGCTTGGGATCCAACATCTCCTGTATTTCTTCTTGAAGCTGGTAAAACAAAAACTTTGGTAATACCTTCTGTTTTCCTTTCTTGGACCGGCGAAGTTTTAGATCTTAAAACTCCTTTTTTAAGATCTCTTTCTACTTTAAACGAAAAAGTAATAAATTTACAGAAATTTCTTGGAAATAAAAATGCAAAGCAAGTTAAGGTTTATGCAGGTATAGAGCAAGAATATTTTCTTCTTTCAAAAGAGTTGGTTAAATCAAGACCTGATATTACTGTTACTGGTAGAACCATTTTTGGTGCCCAGTCAGCCAAGGGACAACAAATGGAAGACCACTATTTTGGTAACATTGAGGATAAAGTTTTAGAATTTATGGAGGACGTTGACCATCAACTTTACAGAAAAGGTATTCCAATAAAAACAAGACATAATGAAGTTGCTCCAAATCAGTTTGAACTTGCTCCTCTTCATCAAGAAGCAAATCTTGCCATAGATAGCAACCTTCAAATAATGGAAATTTTAAAAAAAGTTGCTGCCAAGCACAACATGGTTGCCTTATTGCATGAAAAACCTTTTTCGGGAGTAAACGGCTCTGGGAAACACTTCAACTGGTCTATAGGAGATAATACCGGCACAAACTATTTTGAACCGTCAAAATCCCCTCTTAAAAATGTATCATTCTTGCTAGCTATAAGCGCAGTGCTGTTAGGTGTTAAAAAATTTGGAGGAGTTTTAAGAGCTACTGTAGCAGACGCTGGCAATGACCACAGACTTGGCGCAAACGAGGCCCCACCAGCAATTATGTCTGTATATCTTGGAGATTACGTAAGTGAAATATTAGACTCTATAGAAAAAACTCACACAATAAATGAAAAGGCTGTAAATGAAATAACTTTGGGCGTACAGAATCTTCCTAAAGTAAATAAAGATTACTCCGACAGAAATAGAACTTCTCCTGTGGCATTTACAGGAAACAAATTTGAGTTTAGAGCTTTAGGTTCTTCATCAAACCCAGCTGAAGCGGGAACAGTGTTGAATTTTATAGCGGCATATGGGTTTGATGAAATTTATAAGAGAATTGAAGCAAAGAAAGGTGACGGAGATGTAAAAAAGAAAGCTTTGGAAGTTATAAAAGAAATACTCGTTGAAACAAAAGACATAAGGTTTGAAAAGAATGGATATTCGCAAGATTGGCACAAAGAAGCACAAAAGAGAGGATTGCCTAATGCTAAGAATACACCTGCAGCTTTAAAACTTTTGCTTGACAATGAAGTGATAAAAACTTTTGCAAAGTATGGTATCCTTACTGAAAGAGAGCTAAAATCTAAGGTAGAAATAAAACTTAAAAACTATATAAAGACAAAAGAAATTGAATATAGATACTCAGTAAAACTAGCAAATACATTGATGCTTCCTGCAATATTAAAACAAATAAACGCTCTGGCAAAAGCAAGCAAAAACTTAAACAAGCTGGATATAAAATCTGATTCTTTTGAAAAAGAGCTTAAAACTTTGATTAATATTTATGACAAAGTCAAAAAACTTGTTGCAGAAATGGAAACTTTCCTTGCGCTAGAACACAAAGATGTCCATGAAACAGCAGAAAAGTTTGCGTCTCAAGGGGTAGAAATTTTGGCTAAATTAAGAGAACAAATTGATTCTGCTGAAGATTTGGTGGCAGGCGAATTCTGGCCTACGGCAAGTTATCAAAAGCTTTTGACTGCTTTTTAATTTCATCCTATTTAATAATTAACAGTCTTATGATACAACTTAATATTTTATTAAAACAAAGT
The DNA here is from genome assembly GCA_031278115.1 of Endomicrobium sp. The sequence continues at coordinate 3,506 of JAITKZ010000086.1, read as the reverse complement.
TCCCTTCAAAAAAATAAAAGCTCTAATAAAAATATTAGGGCTTTTTATTTTTCTCTTAATTTTAAATGTTTAAATTAGTTTCAAAAGTTCTGTTTGCGTTTAAAATATATTTTCCTAGTTAAATTTTAGCAGCTAGATATAAGCTAACATAGGGATACAGTGGACTTCTCTTTTATAATTTTCTTATCAAAGAAAAATATCGCAAAAATCCAAACAGAGATAATAAGAATAAAAAAGGCGAAAAATAAAGGAGATAACTTAATAAGAGGAAGCGAAGAAAGAGACATAGAGATTAATGCAAAAACAGAACCACTGCATTTACCAAGTCTGCCGCCGAGCATGTCAGCAGCGGCTTTGCCTTTAGCTTTAACTTCATTAGAAGCGCCAATAAAGCAGGCTTCTTTAGTTGGGTCAAAGAAGGCATATTTGATGCCTTTGGACAAAGACTCTTGACATAAACCAAAGGCAGCAACAAATAAGATAAAAGGTGGAGTCATCTTAAAAAAAGTAAAAATAAAAAACGATCCCGCAAGACAAAAAATAGATATAGGAGTAAAAAGTGCACATGTCCTCCAAGAAAACTTTTTTAGGAAGAACGGAGCGCTGAGCATGAAGCAGATAGAGGCAATACCAGAAAATAGCTGAAGATTGCCCATAGAGGACAAATAAGCAGAGACAGAAGGAAACGCAAGTTTCATGTACGATTTCCAAATGAGTTCAAACAAGTTAATGGTAATGCCGTAAGAAAGGACTGTAATGGTAACAAGTTTGACAATGGAAGAATGAGCCAAAAGCTTAATAGAATCTTTTAAATTAAGTTTAGTTTTTTGTTTAGAGTTTATGTTGATTAAAGAAGGGTCTAAATTTTTGTTAATAAAATAATAACAAAAATTACAGCCGACAATGGCAACCAAAACGATAGATAAAATGTATAAAGGATGTTGGGCTAAAAATTTTTGAAGCAATCCAGAAGCAACCAATCCAAAATTCCCGATAAGAGTAAATAAAGGGTAAAGGGTTTTAGAGTCTTGATAAGAGATAGAGTCGTTACAAAGTCGCCAGAAAAGTAAAGTGAGCATGAGAGCTCCCCAAAGTTCAGCGAAAATATAAAAAAGAGAAAGCATATAATATTTAAGTGGCAAATAAAACTGGAAACAAGCTGGGGCAATCTTATCTAAGAATGGGAATAAAAGAACAAAAACCAACAGGAAAGAAAAAAACGAATACAAAAACAAATAATAAATGGTATTTTTAGATAACATATTAGAAAGTTTAGAAAAAATGAAAAAAGCAGCAATAGAGAAAAAGGAGACGCCGAATAATTTAAGGGAGGGGATAAACTCGGGTCCCATAAAAGTAATAACAAAAGCATCTTTTTCTGAGCGCAGAGTAGAGTAAGTAAATAGAGTAAAAAAACAAAGTAAAGCGTAAGACAAGTTCTTTTTAGAAAGAATCATTTTTAGTGTATTAATCATAAAATATTCCTTAAGAGAGACTTTAGAGAAACAAAATTAAATTAGCAAAGTGGATTTTAAGGTCATGGGAGTTATTTTTTTGGATTTGTTTAATAATTTGTACTCAATTGAATCGGAAAGAGCCTGCCAAGAAGCATCTATGATATTTTCATTTACACCAATAGTTCCCCAACTTTTTGAAGAATCTGAAGATTCTATCAATACTCTTACTTTTGCCGCTGTATTTGCATTGCTGTTTACAACTCTCACTTTAAAGTCTGTTAAAACTGCATCTTGTATCTCTGGATAATATTTTATTAACGCCTTCCTTAAGCAGTGATCTAAAGCATTTACAGGTCCGTCTCCTTCTGCAACTGTATGTTCTTCTTTCCCTCTTATATCAAGCTTAACTGTTGCTTCCGAAATTATTTCACCTGTCGGGCGTTTCTCAACAGCAACTCTATATCCCTTTAAGACAAAAAAAGGCTTAAAAGATTCTAAAGCTTTTTTTGTCATTAAAAAGAATGATGCGTCAGCATCTCCATATTGAAACCCTTCATTTTCTTTCGCTTTTACTATTTCTATAATTTTTTTAACTTTTTCAGGAGCATTTTCTATGCCCAAATCCATTTCAACAGACTTAGACACAACGTTGCTTTTACCAGCTAAATCGCTTACTAAAATTTTTCTACTATTTCCAACAAGAGAAGGATCTATATGTTCATATGTCTCTGGATCTCTTTTAATAGCTGAAACATGAATCCCTGCTTTATGGGCAAACGCATTTTTACCTACATAAGGTTCAGAATCATTTGGTATAAGATTTGAAATTTCGTTAACATATCTGGAAATTTCGGAAAGCTTTTTTAAATTTCTATTTGAAACACATTCATAGCCTTTTTTGATTTGAAGAGCAGGAATTATGGAACATAAGTTAGCATTCCCACATCGTTCTCCAATCCCGTTTATAGTACCTTGAACAAGCAGACAGCCCTCTTCAGCCGCAGCAATAGAGTTTGCAACAGCACAATCAGAATCATTATGAGCGTGTATTCCAAATTTTACAGATGGGAATGCTGTAATAGTTTCCTTTACTATAGTTTTTATATCAGAGGGAATCATGCCACCGTTAGTTTCGCACAAGCATATGATGTCAGCACCTGCAGCAATCGCCGCGCCCGCTACTTCAAACGCATATATTTTACTGCTTTTATACCCGTCAAAATAATGTTCTGCGTCAAAAATTACTTCCAGTTTTTTTGATTTAAGAAAAGATATACTTTCATAAATCATTTTAAGATTCTCTTCATTTGTCGTTTTAAGCGCTTGCTTTACATGCAAATCCCAAGATTTTCCAAATATACAAGCTATCTTAGCGCCAGATTTTAATATCGCTTTTAAAACTTCATCTTTTTCAACACTTATGTCTTTGCGCCTTGTTGAACCAAAAGCTGTAAGTTTTGCATTTTTAAGTTCAACCTTTTTCATTTGTTCAAAAAACAAATCATCTTTTGGATTTGTTCCAGGCCAACCACCTTCAACATAAGAAACGCCAAAAGAATCTAAAGCTTTCGCTATTTTTATTTTATCTTCAGTAGTGAAAGACATTCCCGCTCCTTGAGAACCCTCTCTTAAAGTTGTGTCGTATATAAATACTCGTCTCATTTTAATCCCGTTTTTCATTTACCAAAACAGCTCCATCCGAACCCTGTAAATAATCTTCCAACGACTCTTCTAAAGGTGTTTCTTGGGATTGCATTTTTTCGTAAGAATCAACTTTTAACGCTTCGTTCTTAACTGCCCGACTTTTGTAGATAGGAATCGCTATTATACCCAGAATCCCTATCATAACCAAAACTATTATAAATTCTACAAGCGTAAAACCTGCAGACTTTTTCATACACCCTCCTAGTTCTTTTTGGAAAGACCAAACCCTTTATGTAGCTCTTCAACAGCTTTAACCATGTCCATTTCATCTACAATACATGAAATTTTTATTTCGCTGGTTGAAATCATTTCAATATTGATTCCTTTTTTATGGAGAATTTCAAA
>JAITKZ010000064.1 GCA_031278115.1 Endomicrobium sp. | reverse complement strand
AACGATGAAGGTGAACCAAAGGGTACTCGTATTTTCGGACCAGTTGCAAGAGAGCTTAGAGAAAATAATTATCTTAAGATAATCTCTTTGGCGCCAGAAGTAATATAAATCTTTTGTTTGTTTTCTGCTTTCTATTGGGAAAAGCAGAACTAATTAAAAGGCATATTATTAAAGAATATATAAGCGAAAAACAAAACAGGATAACGAAATGTTTATCATTAAGAAGAAAGACAAAGTTATAGTTTTATCTGGAAAAGATAAGGGAAAAAAGGGAGAAGTTCTTGATGTTTTTCCTAAGAAAGGTAGAGTTATAGTTTCAAAGATTAATTTCATAAAAAGACATACGAAACCTACCCAGAAGGATCCTGGAGGGATTCGCGAAAAAGAAGCTCCTATCGCTGCAAGCAAAGTTATGCTTATTTGTCCAAAATGCGGTCAGGCTTTTAGACCTAAATTTGACAAGCTTTCTGACGGTAAAAAGGTAAGAATTTGCCGTAAGTGCGGGGAAATGTTAATCTAGTAGTTAAGGAAGAAACAGGAAAGAAGATATATAAGGAAATAATAATGAATCAACCTCGTTTAAAAGAATTTTATCAGAAGAATAATGTAGTAAGCGAACTTAAAAAACAGTTCAATTTCAAGAATGCTCATCAGGTTCCTAAGCTTACGAAGATTGTTATAAATATCGGATTAAGCGAGGCAAAAGAAAATATTAAAGTTTTAGATACGGCTACCGCGGAACTTGCGGCTATCACGGGGCAGAAGCCCTTAGTTTGCCGTGCAAAGCGGTCAGTTTCAAATTTTAAAATTCGTCAGGGAATGCCTATAGGTATAAAGGTTACTCTAAGAAATGCAATTATGTATGAATTCTTAGACAGACTTATAAACATAGCAATTCCTCGTATAAGAGACTTTAGAGGAATTGAACCTAACGTTTTTGACGGGAGAGGTAATTTTAATTTAGGTCTTACTGAACAGTATATTTTCCCCGAAATCAATGTTGAGAAATCAGATAAAGCAAGAGGAATGAATATTACTATTGTAACGACGGCTGAGAAAGACGAGCATGCAAAGTTGTTGCTGGAACATCTTGGAATGCCGTTCAAAAAAAGAGAAAACAAATAAAGCAGAGGATATTTTTCTATGGCAACAACTTCAGCAGAAGCAAAGATGCGTAAACCTCAGAAATTTGCAACGCGGTACAGGAACAGATGTCGACTGTGTGGAAGACCGCGCGGCTTTTATAGAGATTTTGGTCTTTGCAGGATATGTTTGCGCAAATTGGCACACAATGGTGAAATACCGGGGCTTACAAAATCAAGCTGGTAATACACTAAATTTTAAAAGAGGTCGGTTTAATGATTACAGATCCAATTTCAGATATGTTCACGCGTATACGTAACGCGAATGCAAAGCTACACGAAAAAGTTGATATTCCGTCTTCAAAAAGGAAGGTGGAAATAGCTAAAATTTTAAAAGAAGAAGGATATATCACAAGTTATAAGATTACAGATGACAAGAAGCAAGGAATCTTGAGAATTTATCTCAGATATATGGCTTTTGGCAAACCTCTTCTTCAGGGAATAAAGAGAGTTTCAAAATCTTCTTTAAGGATTTATAAAGGCTACGAAGACATGCCTAAAACTGTAGGTGGATTAGGTGTTACCTTGGTTTCTACTTCAAAAGGATTAATGACCGACAATCAAGCAAGAAAAGAAAAAGTAGGCGGAGAAATTATAGGATACGTTTGGTAATATCAGCTTTGAGCTGTTCCCCGTTAGACGGGATTTGTGCATTAGCAAAAATTTATATTGAGGGTCAAACGATGAGTCGCTTAGGCAAAAAACCGGTTCGTATGCCGGAAAAGGTGAAAGCGGAGTTCAACAATGGGGTGTTAGGAATAACAGGTCCCGGAGGAAAGCTTTCGCAAGTTATAAACAATAAAATAAATATAAAGATTGACAAAGACAACATTCTTGTAGAAGCTCTAGGGGAATCCCGCGAGCACAATATGTTTCATGGTCTCACAAGAGGTCTTGTCGTTAATATGATAGAAGGCGTTACAGCTGGATTCAAAAAAGAACTTGAAGCTATAGGACTTGGTTATAAAGCCAGTATAGAAGGCGGAAAGAAATTGGTTTTAGCTGTGGGGTTCTCGCATCTTGTGAATCTTCCTATACCTTCAACTGTAAAAGTAACGGCAGCTCTTACGCCTGATAAAAGTACTTTAATTACAGTAACTGGAGTTGATAAATACGAAGTTGGTGCCTTTGCTGCTAAAATTAGAGCGGTTAAGCCTCCTGAACCGTATAAAGGTTTTGGCATAAGATATTTAGGCGAAAAGATAATAAGAAAAGCCGGAAAAGCCGCAGCAAGCTCAGGCAAAAAATAGAGGATTTTAGATGAAAGATTCAAATAAAAGATTTGATTATCGTGTTAAGAGAGTAAGAAGTAAAATTGCGGGAACGCAAGAAAGACCTCGTTTAAGTGTTCACCGCGGGCACAAACACATTTATGCTCAAATTATTAATGACACTAAAGGTACCACTTTAGCAGCAGCTTCAACATTGTCCCCTGAACTTAAAGGTAAACTCAAAGTTACTGATACGGTTGCGTCGGCAAAGTCTGTAGGTGAATTGATAGCTAAAAAGGCGTCTGAGAAAGGCGTTAAGAAAGTTGTGTTTGACCGCAGAGGCTATGAATTTACGGGAAAAGTTAAAGCTCTCGCGGATGCCGCAAGGGAAAATGGATTGGATTTTTAATAGAACTATATGTTTCTGACGAAAATTCTCAAGCGAAGCGTCAAGAGCGTTTCTAAATTTTAAGATAAAGATATGCTAAAGAATACAGCGTGTAGTCTTAGGAGGACAAGTTGGCTGAGAAAATAGGTAAACAACAAAATGACAATGGCTTGAAAGAAACTGTTGTCGCCGTTAACAGAGTAGCAAAAGTTGTTAAAGG
>JAITKZ010000050.1 GCA_031278115.1 Endomicrobium sp. | reverse complement strand
TAGAACCAACCACAAACATAAGACCTGGAAGTTTTGTCATATTTTTTAACCCTTCCAAAGACTTTTCAAGCTTAATTCTCTCTCTTTCAATCTGAGACTGTTCTTTTTTTGAAAGAATTTGGAAAACACCATCTTCTTTCATTTTTTCTATTTCTTTGTATCTTGCAATAGATTTCTTTAAAGTTTCAAAATTTGTAAGAGTTCCACCAAGCCATCTTTCAGCTACAAAAAAAGCTCCGCAGCGCTGAGCTTCCTCTTTTACTGGAACCTGAGCTTGTTTCTTTGTTCCTACAAAAATTATCTCTTTGCCCTCGGCAACGAGATCTCTTACTACTTTGTAGTTTTTTTTCAATTCTTTAAGGGTTTTTTGAAGATCTATGATGTGAATTTTGTTCCTAGTTCCAAAAATAAACTTTCCCATTTTTGGATTCCATCTTCTGGTTTGATGTCCGAAATGAACACCGGCTTCCAGTAAAGCCTTCATTGTAATGTTTGCCATACTTCTCTCCTTTGGTTTTAACCGCAGTAGCGGTTTCCGTTTCAAGACGTATTTTCGTCTCACGGCTTCCACAATCTTCCATCTCCAAAACCTCAAAGCTTTCCTTTGAGACCGTTTGGCAAATCCGATTGTGTGATTATTTAGGGTTGTGACCCTAAAGACTATATTATTTTATCAAACCCTATAATTGTTTTCAAGAGCTGACAGTTTCCGTTTGTTAACAGTAATAAAATGCACTGATTTCATTCAAAGTTTTTTCTATTTAAGAAAATTTTGTATGTCATTTTATTTAAACATGCACTCTTTTTATATCTGCTCCGAGTTTTTTAAGTTTCTTTTCAAGCAGTTCATAGCCCCTGTCAAGATGATAAATTCTTGATACTATCGTCTTGCCTTCTGCCGCAAGACCCGCCAATACAAGAGCTGCGCCAGCTCTTAAATCTGAAGCCATCACAGGAGCTCCTGAGAATTTATCAACTCCAGTTATATTAGCCACCCTAGAGTCTATTTTTATATTTGCTCCAAATCTTTGTAATTCCGTAACATGCATAAATCTGTTTTCAAATATGGTTTCTTCTACTTTTGAATGTCCTTTTAAAAGACACATCAAAGCCATCCACTGAGCTTGAACATCAGTCGGAAACCCTGGATAGGCTTCCGTTTTAATATTTTGAGGATGTAAACCCCTAATCCATTTAACTCTAATGGTCGTTCCATTTTCTTTAACAAATAACCCGCTTTTTTTCAATTTATTGCTTATCGCTTCAATATGTTCTGGAACAACATTTTTAAGAACAACGTCACCCTTTGTGATAGCTGCAGCTATTATATATGTCGCAGCCTCTATTCTATCGGGAATTACTTCATGTGTAAATCCTCGTAAACTATCAACGCCGTCAATAATTATTTTCCCAGTACCCGCACCACTTATTTTAGCCCCCATCTTATTTAGGACATTAACCAAATCTTCTATTTCAGGCTCTTTAGCTACATTAACTATAGTAGTTTTGCCTTTAGCTAAAACTGCGCTAAGTAAAATATTTTCAGTTGCACCAACGCTTGGAAACTTTAAATCTATAACAGCGCCTTTAAGCCCATCTTTTGCCGAAGTTTTAACATATCCACCTTCAACAGAAATTTCAGCTCCAAGTTTTTTAAAAGCATCCAAGTGTATGTCTATAGGTCTTGCCCCTATAGTACAGCCTCCGGGTAAAGAAACGTCAACACGGTTAAGCCTTGCAAGCAATGGTCCCATTATTAAAACGCTCGCCCGCATTTTTCTGACCAAATCGTAAGGAGCTATATGTTTATACTTACAAGATGAATAAGTTCGTATAGTATTTCCTTTTTTTATGGTTTTTTTACCTATAAAATTTAAAAATTTCACAGCTGTGTCTATATCTGCAAGAGAAGGAACATTTTTTATTATTGAAGGCTCGTCAGTAAGTAAAGTTGCAAACAAAATAGGCAAAGTAGAATTCTTTGATCCCGAAATAATAACTTCGCCTTTCAATTTTTTTCCGCCGTGTATTATTATTTTATCCATTTTAATCCCAATGATTTATTTTATATAATAAATATCTATAATAAAATAAAGATTGACTCACCAACCTTAAAAAGTACCTTTTCCGCGACTTCGTGCGAAGAATTGTAAATATCAAGATTTTAGAGCTTTTAATATCCTAGGAAGTCCAGAATAATCGTTTATTATTTCAATATCTGTGTATTTATTATCTAAAAATATTTGTCGTATATCTTCTGCTTTATTTGAATTTAATTCAAGAATAATATACCCATTGCTGTTTAAGTATTTGGTTGTATTTGCAGCTATCTCTTTATAAAAAAACAAACCGTCATCTTGCGCTGTTAGAGCATTTTTCGGCTCAAACTTAAGCTCAGGCTCCAAATTAGCGTATTCATATTCCGTAACATATGGAGGATTGGAAACTATCATATCAAATTTGCAATCTGGTATTTTTTCAAAAATATCGCTTTCAATAAATTTGATATTGAAAGCATTGTTAATTAGCGCATTTTCTTTTGCAATTGACAAAGCATTAACGCTTATGTCTGAAGCTACAGCTACAATAACTTCAAAAATTCCAAGTTTAGCCAAACTTATAGCTATACAACCTGACCCTGTACATAAATCTAAAATAGACTTTTTATTTTTTTCTTTGGCAATCTTTAACGCAACTTCAACCAAAATTTCTGTTTCTGGTCTTGGTATAAGAACATTTTTATCTACTTTAAATTCAAAGCCCATAAAATCAGCAACACCTATTATATATGCCGCTGGTTTGCGATTTGAACGTTTTAACACATAATTTTCATATTGCAATATTTGCTTATCGGTCGGTTTTTGACTTCTTAATAAAGGCAGCTGGGAACGCTTTATTTGCAATACAAAGCTCAATAAAACTTCCGCGTCAGATTTAGGTTCAGACAAACCTTTGGATTTTAAAAACTTTGTGGCTGTTTTTAATAATGTATAAACGTTTTCGCCGTCTAACATTTAGATATTGTTTTCCTTGAGTTTAGCTTCCGCATCAGCTTCTATCAATTTGTTTACAAGTTCCGACAAATCTCCGTCCATAACTTCTGTAATGTTGTAAACACTATAGCCAATTCTATGATCGGTTATTCTATTCTGAGGGAAATTATATGTTCTAATTTTTTCAGATCTGTCGCCAGATCCCACCTGCTGTTTGCGTTCGTTTGAAAGCTGCTTTTCCTGCTCCAAAACTTTTTGTTCGTAAAGTTTAGCTCTTAAAACTTTAAGCGCTTTTGCTCTGTTTTTTATCTGGCTTCTTTCATCTTGGCAGGCAACTACAAGTCCTGTAGGCAAATGCGTGATTCTTATAGCCGAATCAGTTTTATTTACGTGCTGACCGCCCGCACCTGAAGCCCTGTACGTATCTATTCTCAAATCTTCCATCTTTATTTCACAGTCCACTTCTTCAGCTTCAGGAAGAACAGCTACAGTAACAGCTGAGGTATGCACTCTTCCAGATGCTTCTGTATCAGGAACTCTTTGAACTCTATGAGCAAAAACTTTTAGAGCATGAAAAACAAATTTCAAGCGACAGAAAACAGCAGGTCGGAAGCGGTGACCGTTCCGAGAAAATAAGAACGTACAATTTTCCGCAAAACAGAATTACAGACCACAGAATAGGGTACAGCGTATATAATATAGTCGAAGTGATGGACGGCGATTTATGCGAACTTATAGGAAAACTCATCGAAGCAGACACTGAACGGCAATTGAAAAATAATGATTAATCGTTTATAATTTATCATTATTATGAAAGTTTATGATATTCTTAACGCCGCAAAAAAGAAATTAATTGAAAAGAAAATTGACGACTATAAATCGTCAGCCGAGGTCCTTTTAAGCGCCGTTTTAAAAGTTAAACGCTCAAAACTTGCCCTTATCAGAGATATTGAACTTGCCGAAGAAGAAAAATTCCTCTTTAATCAATACATTCAAAGGCGTGCCAAAAGAGAGCCGACGGCATATATTTTAGGTTCCTGCGAATTTATGGGCTTTGAATTTAAGGTCAATGAAAACGTTTTAATTCCAAGACAGGAAACGGAACTGCTTGTTGAAGAAGCGTTGGCATTTTGCAAAGGCATAAGCGAGCCGAAAGCTTTAGATTTATGCGCCGGCTGCGGCTGCATAGCGATAAGTTTGTCAAAACTTGGGAGTTTCAAAGATATTTGCGCTTCCGATATAAGCGCGCAAGCCTTAGACGTTGCAAAAGAAAACGCAAAGCTTAACGGAGCGCAAAATATAAATTTTATTCAAAGTGATATTTTCGCATCGTTTGAGAATAAAAAATTTGATATAATTGTTTCAAATCCGCCTTATGTTTCCCAAACGGAATATGAAACGGCAGAACCCGAATTAAAATATGAGCCGCAAATTGCCTTAACGACCGGCGAAGACGGCTTATTTTTTTATATTCAAATTGCAAGTCAGGCTAAAAAATATTTAAATTCAGGCGGACAAATTTTTCTGGAATTAAACGCAAACAAATCCAAAGAAATAAAAAGCATTTTTGAAAATGCGGGCTATAAAAATATGCGCGTTGTCAAAGACTATTGCGGCTTAGACAGAATATTAATTTGCGAAAGGAAAGTAATTGCTTGTTAGTTATTACTTGCGGTCAAAATGGATAAAATAATAATCAAGGGCGGTAGAAAGCTTAAAGGGACGGTAAAAGTTTCAGGTTCAAAAAACTCTGGGCTTCCCATACTTTTTGCCGCGCTTTTAACGGACGAACCGTCTGAAATAGAAAACGTTCCGAGCCTTGCCGATATAAATACTACGATTTCTTTTATGAATTTTATAGGCAAAAAAACCGTGAAAAAAGGTTCGCGCGTTTTTACGTATCGATCAAGCCGTTATAGACATATAGCTCCTTACGATTTAGTCAGGAAAATGCGGGCTAGCGTTTTGATTATGGGTCCTCTTCTTGCTCGGCTTAAACGCGTCGACGTATCTCTGCCGGGGGGCTGCGCTATAGGCGCAAGACCTATAGACATTCACTTGGAGGCTTTTAAAAAACTCGGAGCTCAAATTTCAGTTGAAGGCGGATATGTTAAAATGTCGGCGCCTCAAGGTCTTACGGGAACCGAAATAAAGTTTTGTTTCTCAAGCGTCGGAGCTACCGAAAACGTTATGCTTGCCGCGGTTTTA
>JAITKZ010000084.1 GCA_031278115.1 Endomicrobium sp. | reverse complement strand
AAAGGAGTTTTTGTATGAGAAAGCCGTTGATGGCAGGAAATTGGAAGATGAACAAAACAGTTGCAGAAGCTGTTAGTGTTGTAAAAGCATTGAAAAGTTCAATTGCCGACGTTACGGATATAGACGTTTTGATTTGCCCTACTTTTACGGCTCTTTATGCTGTAAATAATGAAGTTAAGGGTTCAAATATTAATATTGGTGCCCAGAATTTATCTTGGGAGACTAAAGGTGCGTTTACGGGTGAAATTTCTCCTACTATGGTAAAAGATGCTGGATGTTCTTACGTTTTAATAGGACATTCCGAACGCAGACAATATTTTAATGAAACCGATGAAACTGTAAATAAAAAAACAAAAGCTGCTCTTGTTGCAGGATTAATTCCAGTGATCTGCATAGGAGAAACGCTTAAAGAAAGAGAACAGAATATTACATTTAAAGTTATAGAAAAACAAATAAAAGAAGGAGTTGTAGGTCTTACTCCACAGCAAGCCGCAACTATAGTTATAGCTTACGAGCCTGTATGGGCTATTGGAACAGGTAAAACTGCAACTCCTGATCAGGCGCAGGAGGTACATGCTTTTACAAGAAAAATATACAACCAAATGTATGGTGATGCTTCTCAAAAAGTAAGGATTCTCTATGGTGGTTCTGTAAATCCGACAAATGTTTCTGATCTTATGAAACAGCCTGACATAGATGGTGGTCTTGTGGGTGGAGCAAGCTTGGAAGCAGAATCTTTTACAAAACTCGTAAAGTACTCTAAATAAAAATATTTGAGAACAGAAAATGGAAAATATAAAAAAACTTGCGTTTGGCACTGACCATGCTGCAACAGAAATAAGAGACACAGTAAAGAAATATTTGCATGATATGGGATATGAAGTTGAAGATTTTGGTTTTTGTGGACAAGGTAGCTGTGATTATCCTGACTTTGCTGTACAAGTTGCAGAAGCTGTTGCTAATAAAAAAGCAGACAAGGGAATTCTTATCTGTGGTACTGGAATAGGTATGTCTATTGCAGCAAATAAAGTGAAAGGCATAATAGCTGCTGTTTGTTGGGACGAAGATACTGCAAGGCTTGCCTCTCAACACAATTGCGCTAACATTTTGTGCTTAGGTTCTAGAACAGCAACTCTTAGCGAGATTTGTCACAGAATAAAAATTTTTTTGGAAACGACTTTTGAAGAAAGACATCAAGAAAGAATAGATAAAATAAAAGAAATTGAAAAACAACAATATCGTTGTCAATGAAAAATTTTTTTTGTTTTGCATTTCTTTATAGTTTTTATGCTTATCGTGCGTTATGAATAACGCTGTTGTAAAACCTGATTACAACTTTCCTAAAGTTAAGAGTATTAGAGTACACCAGTTTCTTCTGGAAAAAGATTATAGAGGTATTAGCGATGCTATTCAAAATGTATTTTACAAGACCTTTTAGCTAGCGGTTATAATGTTGTTTCAGACTCTAATGTAAAGGAAGATTCTGCCATAACTGGAGTTGTTAAGTCTGTTCTAAAGTCATTGCCTAAAGAAAAAGTAAGCAGCAGAAAATAATGTTACGGGAGTTTTTACGATGGATATTTCAGGCTTAAAGATAGTATCGGCAAATGTCAGAAAAGATATTATTAAAATGCTAGAACTTGCAGGCTCGGGACATCCCGGGGGAAGTTTGTCTGCGGTTGAGCTTGTAGTGGACTTGTATTTTAATCATATGAGATTTAACCCTAAAGATACAAAAGACACAAATAGAGATTATTTTGTTTTGTCTAAGGGGCATGTTTGTCCTGTTCTTTATGCGGTATTAGCTCAGCTTGAATGCTTTAGTTCTGACGAATTATGCACATTAAGAAAAGCAGGCAGCAGGCTTCAAGGACACCCTGCAAAAGATAAAGAACTTCCCGGCATAGAAGTGTCCACGGGTTCTTTGGGGTATGGTCTATCAATAGGCGCTGGAATAGCTGCGGGTATGAAACAAGCTAAAAAGGACAATAAAGTTTATGTTTTAATGGGTGATGGCGAGCAACAGGAAGGAAGTATTTGGGAAGCGGCAATGGCTGCGCTACAATTTAAACTTGATAATCTTTGCGCTATAGTTGATAATAATGGCTTACAAATAGATGGCGCCACAAAAGACGTTATGAATGTTGAGCCATTGGCTGACAAATATAGATCTTTCGGATGGAATGTTTTAGAAATAGACGGACACAATCTTTCCGAAGTGGATAAAGCGTACTCGCAGTTTAAAGAAACTAAAGGCAAACCTACGGCAATAATAGCTAGAACTGTTAAAGGAAAAGGCGTTTCTTATATGGAAAATCTTGCAGAATGGCACGGTAAGATTCCGTCAAAAGAATTAGTTCAGAAAGCTTTAGAAGAAATTGACGCTTCAATAAAATAATATATTTATAAACTCTATAGTTTATACGGGAGATAGTTATGGTAGAAGTTTTTGGGAAAAAAGCTACAAGGTTTGGTTTTGGAGAAGGTCTTGTTGAGCTTGGAAAAGAAAATCCTAAGATTTTTGTTTTAGGCGCTGATACATCCTCTTCTGTTGCAATAAATACTTTTAGAGATATGTTTCCAGACAGATTTCTTAACGTAGGCATAGCTGAAACTAACTTACTTGGCATGGCTGCCGGGCTTGCCGTAGCCGGATTTATTCCGTTTGCGGCTACGTACGGAATTTTTGCCGCTGGAAGACCTTGGGAACAAATAAGAACTACTATTTGTTATTCCAATTTAAATGTTAAAATCGGTGGGTCGCATTCAGGTCTTATGGTTGGTCCAGATGGAGCGACTCATCAGGCTTTGGAAGAAATTGCTATTATGAGATGTCTTCCTAGAATGAAAGTTATAGCTCCGTGCGATGTTGTAGAAACAAAAAAAGCCGTTATAGCAAGCGCTTATGCAAAAGGACCTGTTTATATAAGATATGGCAGAGAAAACACCCCTATCTTTACAAATGACAGCTCTCCCTTTGAGATAGGAAAGGCTAATATTTTAAGAGAAGGAAACGATGTTGCAATTATGGCTTGTGGAACAATGGTTTATAAAGCTTTAATGACTGCTGAACTTTTGGAGAAAAAAGGAATTGAAGCGAGAGTAGTAAATGTTCACACAATAAAGCCCATAGATGAAAAAGCAATTATTTCTGCAGCTAAAGAGTGCGGAGCCATAGTAACCGCCGAGGAACATCAAATTTACGGCGGATTTGGTTCTGCTGTCGCAGAAGTATTAGTTAAAAATTATCCTGTTCCTGTAGAAATGGTAGCGGTAAACGATACTTTTGGCGAATCGGGCGATCCTATGGATTTAATGACTAAATACGGTTTGAGAGACGTTAATATAGTAAAAGCAGTTCAAAAGGTTTTAAAAAGAAAATAATTTATAGTTTTTGTCGTATTTGCGGGAATGAGTTATGACAAAACGAATTATTTTAATTGTATTGGATAGCGTTGGCGTCGGAGAACTTCCCGATGCTGCTGCGTATAACGACAAGGGCGCCAATACCCTCGGGCATATCTTTAATGCTTTGGGATATTCTTTTTTTCTTCCAAATCTTGCAAAACTCGGTCTATACAAAATCATAAATACTAAAAATTACTTGTCTGAAGTTGAAGTCATTGGTTGTTATGGCAAAATGATGACAAAATCTCCT
>JAITKZ010000044.1 GCA_031278115.1 Endomicrobium sp. | reverse complement strand
CATGTTATAATGAAGAAGAAAATATTTCTATATTTTATAAAGAAGCATGTAATACTTTAGAAATTATAGGAAAGAAAAACAGCATTTTAGGAGAGTTTATTTTTGTTGATGATGGTTCTGGAGATAAAACAAGAGATATATTAAATAATCTAAATAAAGAGGACAAAAGAGTACATTACATATCATTTTCGCGCAATTTTGGCAAAGAAGCAGCAATTTTTGCAGGTTTGTTAAAAAGTAAAGGAGACTATGTAGCTATAATGGACGCTGATTTACAAGATCCTCCTAGTTTAATTTTGGAAATGTTTGAGGCTGTATCCTCAGGGAGTTATGCTTGCGCAAGAGCAAAGAGAGTAACTAGAAAAGGCGAGAATATTATGAAAAGTTTCTTTGCCAAATCGTTTTATAAATTGATGTCTAAGATTGCAGATGTGAGAATTGAAGATGGCGCGAGAGATTTTTCCCTCATGAATAGAAAATATGTTGAGGCAGTCTTAAAATTGTCTGAAAGAATAAGATTTTCAAAAGGAATATTTAGTTGGGTAGGTTTTAAAACAAAGTATTTTGGATACGAGAATATTGAACGCTCAAAAGGCGATACAAAATGGTCGTTAATAAAATTGTTTTTGTATGCACTTGATGGTATAATTGCCTTTTCCTCAAAGCCTTTAATTATTTCTTCTGTTTTTAGTTGCTTATTATTTATAATAGCGTTATTCTTGACTAGTTTCATTATTGTCCGTAAATTACTTTTTGGAGATCCGGTTAACGGTTGGGCATCTACGATGTGTGTCATGTTATTATGTGGCAGTATTCAGCTTTTAACAATAGGAATTTTGGGGCAATATCTTGCTAGGGTTTATACTGAAGTGAAAGGTCGTCCTTTGTACATAGTAAAAGAAGAAGAGTAAACTGGCAGTGCCTATGCCTTAACATATTTTAGGTAAGGCTTTTTGATTTTGCAGAAAATAGAAGATATTTTTCAGGGTGTCTTGTGATAACAAAAATTTTTTTGATAATTCTTTATTGTTCTTCTTCGTAGATAGGTATCTTTTTAGCATTAAACATTTTTACACCTCTGGTTGTTGATGACTATGGCTATTCACTATTAGGAAAAGATGGAGGGCATACACAGTCTATTTTTGATATTTTGAATTTCTGTAAAAGTTATTATTTAGATTGGGGAGGTAGAATAATATCGCACTTTTTTTGCAGCATTTTGGCTATTTGTAGGAAAACCTTTATTTAATATAGCCAACACAGTAGTGTATATTTTTTTATCCTTCTCTTACAATTTCATTCAACAGGTTCTATAAAAAAAATAAATGTCTCGCTGTTTGTTTTGATAAATGTTGCTTTATGGTTTTTGGTTCGCGTATGGGGGCAAATTTTTTTATGGCTTGACGGAAGTTGTAACTATTTATGGACAACGACGCTAGTGCTTTTATTTTTAGTTCCATTTAGGAAAAAAAGCGATGATGCAAATTATAACCTCACCTCAGCACAATCTATAGGCTTCTTTGGTTTAAGTTTATTGGCGGGATGTTCTAATGAAAATACAGGTATTGCAGTATTGATCTCATTATCGGGTTATTTTGCAATAAAAATATTTAGAAAAGAGAGAATATTATTATTTGAAATAGTTGGATTTATTGGTTTCTTAATAGGCTATAGTGTGCTTGTTTTTGCTCCAGGCAATGAAGCACGATTTGTTGGTGAATGGGTTGCAGCGTCAACAAGTCTATTTAAAAACGGTTCAATAGATATTGAATTATTAATATATAGATTCTATCGTGTTACGCTCAAGTTTGCTTATAGGGGTGGTTTGGTACTATTTATAGCTTTTTTAGTGACAGGCGCGTATATCTTAACGCGAAAGCAAAAAATAAAAATTTTTACATTCTTCTTTTTAGTGGCAGGCTTTATAAGCGCATACTCACTTGTTACTGTTCCTCCCATATCTGACAGAGCTTATTTTTCTATGGTTGTTTTTCTTTTTATTACAGCATTAAATTTGTTGATTCAAATAAAAGAAAGTATATCGGTTTCCCTGCTAGTTAAAAGATTATTTTGGGGTTCAGTTTGTATTATTTTTGCAATATCTTTTATTTATGCCTCAAAAGATATAGTTAATGTATATACGAAATTTAAAGAGAGAGCCGACTGGATTATCTCTCAAAGAGAAAAAGGAATATTAGATAATATTGAAGTGAGCAGTATTGTGTCGTATAATAAATATTGTGCGCTATATGAACAGGAAGGTGCTGATGTAGTGTCTGACTTGTATAGATATAACATTGCAAAATACTACAAAGTAAATTCTCTTAAGCCAGTATAAACAGCTGATAAAATAAAAAAGTTGAAAGAGCTGAAAGAATTTATGGATAGCAAACTGAATTAACAGGAGAGAAAATGGATATTTTACTTGAGAGAAAGAGCGTTCGCAAATATACTAAGGAAGACGTTAAAAAAGAGGATTTAGAATATATTTTAAGAGCAGGACTATCTGCCCCTACTGCAAGGAATTCAAGATGCGTATCTTTCCTTGTAATAAAAGATAAAGAAACTCACAAAAAACTCGCGGCTGTCCATCAAGCGTCCCAGATGATTTTGCAAGCACCTTTGGCTATTTTAGTCGTTGGCGACAAAAATTTAGTTTTTCAAGATTATTTACCTCAAGATTGTGCTGCAGCTACTGAAAATATTCTTTTAGCTGCAACGGCAAAAGGATACGGATCTGTTTGGTGCGGAATATACTCAAACAAAGAGAGGTCGGAGGCAATAGAAAAACTTTTGAATCTTCCTGCAAATATAAAAGCGTTTTCTCTTGTTGTTATAGGAAAATCTGATGATAATAATCCGCCGAAAGATAAGTGGGATCCGTCAAAGATTAAGTATGAGGATTGGAAATGATAAAACAAAAAATAACAACTGGTTTAAAGGGTATAATTGCTGAATATTTAGAATCTAAAGGCATAACGGAAAGCGTTAATTTTACGGTAGAAGTTCCGCCGAAGAATATTGACGCGGATTTTGCAACCAATGCCGCTATGCTTATAGCTAAAAAAGTTAAAACAAATCCTAGAGTTACAGCTCAAGAGATAATAGACATCATATCTAAAAAACTTCCAAATCTTATAGAAAAAGCTGAGATTGCAGGCACTGGATTTATAAATCTTCATGTTAAAAATAATGTTTTATATACAGAGTTAAAAGCGATTCTTAAAGAAAAAAATAAATATGGAAGCATGGCAGCAAACAACAAAGAAAAAATTTTGGTGGAATTTGTTTCGGCAAATCCGACGGGTCCTCTGCACATAGGACATGGAAGAGGAGCTGCGATAGGTGATTCTATCTCAAGGATTTTAAAGCATTTGGGATATAACGTTTCAAAAGAATATTATTTAAATGATGTTGGCAATCAAATGCTTGTTTTGGCGAATTCTGTTGAAATTCGGTACAAGCAGCTAAAAGGCGAAAAAATTGAGTTCCCTGCAGATCATTATCAAGGAGACTACATAGTTAATATTGCCAAGAGGCTTATTGCAGAAGGAAAGAGTTTTGAAGAAATAGATTTTAGAAGGGAAGCCGTGAAAGATATTCTAAAAACAATAGAAGAAGATTTAAAAGATTTTGCTGTTGAGTTTGACAATTGGTTTTCTGAAACGAAGATTGCGTCGGTTAAAGATAAAGAAGGCAAAAGCGAAGTTGACAAAGCTTGTCAATATCTTCTAAAAAAGGGCGATGCTTATGAAAAAGACTATGCTTTGTGGCTTGCTTCAACAAAATTCGGAGATGATAAAGACAGAGTTTTAAAAAGAAGCGACAGCAGATACACTTATTTGGCTTCTGATGTTGCATATCACAAGAATAAATTTGAGAGAGGTTTTCAGAAACTAGTAAACCTTTGGGGCGCGGATCATCACGGTTATGTTGCAAGGATTCAAGCGTGTGTTCAGATGCTTGGTTTTAGCAAAGAGAATTTAGATATTATTTTATATCAACTTGTGTCGCTTGTGCGCGACGGTCAGCCTGTTGCAATGTCAACAAGAAGCGGAGAGTTTATCACATTGAAATCTGTTGTTGACGAAGTAGGTAAAGACGCTTGCAGATTTTTCTTTTTGCTTAGAGCGCCTGATTCCCAATTAGAGTTTGACTTAGATCTTGCTAAAAAACAATCAAGCGAAAATCCTGTTTTTTACGTTCAATATGTGAACGCAAGATGCAACTCTATTTTTAAAGAGAGTAAAAACAGGTCGGATCTTACCAACGATAATGAAAAAGTAAATTTTGATTTACTTAATTCAAAAGAAGAAAGAGCTTTGATAAAGCAGCTTGCGGCATTTTGCGATACGTTGGCATTATCAGAAAAAACAATGATTCCGCACCATTTTACGATATATCTAATAGAGCTTGCAGACAGTTATCATAAATTCTATGAAAAGTGTAGAGTTTTGACAGACGACCCTGCTCTTGCTTGTGCAAGGCTTAAATTGATTGAAGGTGTTATGATAATAATTCAGACAGGTCTTGGCTTGCTTGGAATTGCTTCTCCAGACAAAATGTAGAATAAAGTTTTATCACCATCGCTTAAGAAACGCGAGATATCATAATATTGTGTGGTAAGTTATCGGTTAGTTGCCGTACTGCCTTAGTATTTTCAGGAAGATTTGTTGCGGGGAGATATGTGTAAATTAGTTTCAGCTGTATGTGTAATATTATTTTTTATATTGCCGATTTTTGCGGATATTTCTGTTACGCCTTATGGCGCCGCAGAAACAGTTTCAGGCAGTTGTTTTCTTTTAGATACGGGAGATGAAAAAATTATAGTTGATTGCGGTCTTTTTATGTCCAGTAGCGGTGAGCAAGGCATAGACCTCTTTGATTCGGAAGAATTTCTAAATCTTAAAATTCAGAAAGAGCTTATAGATGCAAAAGCTCTTTTTTTAACACATGCTCATTTAGACCATAGTGGCAGAATTCCTCTTCTTATATATGAAGGTTTCAAAGGTAAAATTTACTCTACAGAAGCCACAAAAGAATTGGCAATTGCTCTTTTTAAAGAAAGGAATGGGTTTGACTTGATAAAAAGAAAATGTTTTTGGTCGGAAAGCCAATATGAGAAAGCGGAAGAAAAGAACGGGACAGTAGTTGCACATTGGACCGAAGAATGCAAGAAAAATATTAAATCAATAGGCTATTCAAAAGATGAAATGCTGTTAAAAGATCTAGAGAAAAATAAAAAAGTTAAATTTATATTGTGTAAAAATTGCTGTGAGAGAGAAGCTGAAAAAATATCAGAAAAATTTGTTAACGCAGACTATAACGAAGAAATAAAAATTTCAGACAGTTTAAAAGCTAAACTTATAAATGCAGGGCATATTCCAGGTTCTGCGAGCATTATTTTTAGCACGGATAAAGAAAAGGTTCTCTTTTCCGGAGATCTGGGAAGTGGTAATTCCAAATTTAACGGAGAATTTGAAATACCAGAATCTGTTGATTTGATTTTTATGGAAGCTACTTACGGCGGTAAAGTTAACCATAATGTTGCCAGAGAATATGAATTATTCAGAAAAGATTTAAAAAATGCTTT
>JAITKZ010000033.1 GCA_031278115.1 Endomicrobium sp. | reverse complement strand
CTCGTTCGGTAATAGGTTCTGGATCAAAAATTGGCTTTGGTGCTGAAGTACTCGGGTCTGTTTTGTGGGATAATGTAACTATAGGCACAGAAGCTCAAGTAAAGGAAGATGTTATAGGTGCGGCTTCAAGAATAGGCTACAAAGCGGTAGTTCAAGTGGGGACTGTTACATCAGACGAATGCATAATAGGTGCAGATGCAATTATAAGAACAAATTTAAAAATATGGCCTAATAAAGTGATAGAAGATGGGTCTGTTGTGTCAAGTAGTTTAGTATGGGGTGAGAAATGGAACAAAACTTTATTTAGCGCTTACAGAATCAGCGGTTTAGGGAATATTGAAATCACGCCTGAATTTGCTGCAAAAATAGGTTCGGCGTATGGAGCGTTTGTGGGAGAAGGTGCGTATATTTTGACGTCAAGAGATGAACATCACGCGACAAAAATGATAGAAAGAGGAATAATTTCAGGACTTTTATCTGCAGGTATAAAGGTTGGCGATTTGAAAGGTCTTCCCATACCTGTAGTGAGATATGAAATAGGCAGAGATGGAGAATCCGGAAGGATATACATAAGACAATCTCCTCGCGATGGTCGTGCAATTGACATAAAATTTTTTAATTCAAAAGGCGGGGATATATCCCTAAATCAAAAAAAAGCAATAGAACAGCTGTTTTTTAGGGAAGATTTTGACAGAGTAAGTATGGATAAAGTCGGAGAAATTGTGGTTCCGCCTAGGGCTTTAGAATATTATAAAACAGGATATTTGGATGCGATTAGGGAAGAAGTTATAAAAGATTCAAAGCAGAAGATTGTAATAGACTATGCTTATTCTTCAGCTTCAATAATATTTCCATCTATTTTAGGCTATATGGATATAGATGTAATTTCGTTAAACGCGTTTACCAATGCTTCAAAAAATTACAAAATCATATGAAGAATTTAGAGGCTCTTTAAACAGGCTTTCTGACATTGTGACAACCGTTAAAGCCAATGCGGGTTTTTTGATTGACACGGGTGCTGAAAAATTGTTTTTAGTTGATGAGAATGGCAAAATTATCAGAGACGACATGGCTATGATGATAGTGTCGTATCTTGTGATGAAGGAAAATAAAAATAAAAGAGCTGTAATAGCTGTTCCGATAAATGCATCTTCTGTTATAGACGAAATAGCCAAAAAGTTTGGCATAAATGTAAAAAGAACGGCTACAAATTTCGGCAGTGGAACAGTGGTAGAAGATGACAGAGATGTAATTTTGGTTTGCGATAGCATGGGAGGCTTTGTTTTCCCTGAGTTTCAAAATGCATTTGACGCAATGTACGCTATAGGCAAAATATTAGAGCTGACAGGAAAAGAAAATGTAACAATAGGCAAAGTAGGCGAAGAAATACCAACGTTTGAAGTATTACATAAATCAGTTCCGTGTCCTTGGGACAAAAAAGGTCAGACTATGCGTCAGGCATTGGAAGATGTTAGAAACAGAAAAGCAGATTTGGTAGAAGGTGTAAAAATACATATAAGTACAAATAGCTGGGTGCTTTTAACTCCTGCTCCCGACGAAGCGTTATTCCATATTTGGGCGGAAGCTAAAGATAAAGCTATCGCATCAGAACTTCTTGAAGAATACTCGGCAAAAATAAAAGAATGGCAAAAATAGTTATGTAGTTTCATAACAGTTGGTGTAGAAATGCAAGTATTAGATTCTACTCCTAATTTTTGATAATATAATAGGAGGCGAGCTGTTACATCTTGCTCCATATAGATTCTGACTGAGGAAAAAATTATGATTAAATTTGGTACGTCAGGTTGGAGAGGTATAATTGCTGACGATTTTACTTATGCTAATGTAGCTGTCGCTACTCAAGCAATAGCCAATTTGTTAAAAGAACAAGGCACCAAAATCTCTGTAATTATAGGATATGACACCAGATTCATGTCTGAAGATTTTGCAAAAGCCGCAGCAGAAATCTTGGCTGGGAATGGGATAAAAGCATTACTTTGCAAAAGGAATACCCCAACGCCTGTAGTAGCTTATGACATAATACATTCCAGACTTGCAGGGGGAATCAACTTTACGGCAAGCCATAATCCTTATAACTACAATGGCTTAAAATATTCTCCTGAGTGGGGTGGTCCTGCTCTTCCCGAAACAACGCAAAAAATAGAAAAGTATTGCTCTTTAATTCAGCCGAAAGATATAAAATCTATGCCTTTTGACGAAGGTGTAAAAAATAAATTTATAGAGCTGCACAACCCTCAGAGTGCTTACATAAAAAAGATAAAAGATCTCGTAAATTTTAAAGCTTTAAAAAAGTCAAAAATCAAAGTAGCTGTAGATGCATTACACGGGACAGCAGTTGGCTACCTAGACGCATTACTTGACAACGCTGGAATACGCAATATTACTATAAATAAGAACAGAGATACTATGTTTGGTAAAGGATCTCCTGAACCTTCAGAAAAAAACCTCTCTGAGCTTAAAGATTTAGTAAAAAAAGAATCTTATAAGCTGGGCTTTTCTACCGATGGCGATGCTGACAGATTTGGCATTATAGACTCTGATGGAACTTTTGTAACCTCCAATCAAGTTATTCCTGTTTTGCTGTATCATTTAAATAAAACTAGAAGCTGGACAGGAATTGTTGCAAGAAGCGTTATGACTACGCACCTTATAGACAAACTTGCTGCAAAGATAGGCGTAGAACTGGAAGAAACTCCAGTAGGTTTTAAATATATAGGCGACATTATGGTAAACAATCCTGACAAATTTATAATTGGAGGAGAAGAATCCGGTGGTCTTACAATAAGAGGACATGTCCCTGAGAAAGACGGTATTTTGGCATGTCTTTTAATGGCTGAAGCCGTAGCAATGAACAAGAAGTCTATAAAAGAGTTGCTAAAAGATATTAAGAAGTTGACGGGCGAGGTTTTGACGTCAAGACTTAATTTTCATCTTCAGGCTGAACAAATGGATACTTTTAGAGAAACTTTAAAAACAAAAGTTCCAAGTAGTATAGCGGGTATGAAAATTCAAAAAAATGTAACAATTGACGGACATAAATTTATTTTAGACGAGAATAACTGGATAGGTTTTAGATTTTCAGGAACAGAACCTGTGGTTAGAGTATACGCGGAGTCAGATTCGCAGACAAAACTTAATAAACTTTTAAAAGCGGGGAAGGTTTTTGTTTATGGAAAATGAAGAAAATAACGTCAGAGAAAGACTAGGCGTTTCAATTAAAAAATATATGATAATGGGGTTGATAGTTATAATTCCATTATGGTTGATGTATTTTGTAATAGCGATACTTTTTAAATGGGTAAGCAGTTTTACTTTGCCCATCATAAAATATTTTTTAATTGACAACTACTGGATACAAGTAGTGGGTAAAGTCTCAAGTTTTTGTTTGTCTTTGATAAGCATAATAATTCTCGGATTTATTGCAAACAAGGCGTTCGGTAAGAAAACTTTAATTTCAATTGAAAAACTTATAGAAAAACTTCCTATCTTTGGAACAGTCCATTCTGCAGCAAAACAGTTTGTAAATTCTATATTCGGCAAAGACAGTAAAAAAAGTTTTAAGCAAGTTGTTTTTGTCCCTTATCCTACAAAAGATATTTATTCTGTTGCTTTTTTAACAGGAGAACAAAAAGTTAATAACGAAAAACGCATTTGCGTATTTATGCCGACAACTCCAAATCCTACTACAGGTTTTTTGTTTTTAATGAAAGAGGAAGATATTATATATAGTAATTATAGCGTTGAACAGGCTTTCCAGTTTATTATTTCAGTGGGCGTAATAGAAATGGACAAGAATACCAAAAAGATACAATTGAAGGAAGAAATACAAGAGATAAAGGACTTAAAGAGATGAATTATAAGTCTCCGAGAGGAACCCGTGATATTTTTGGGGAAACAGTAGTAGGACTAAATTTGTTAGAACAAAAAGCAAAAGAGATTTTTATAAGGCATGGTTTTGAAGAAGTCAGAACGCCGATATTTGAAGAAGCTGCTCTTTTTACAAGATCAATAGGGCAAGCTACCGATATTGTTGAAAAAGAAATGTATGTTTTTGAAGATAGAAAGGGAAGAAAACTTGCTCTTCGTCCAGAGGGGACAGCTTCTCTTGCGAGAGCTTTTATTGAACACAGAATGGACATTTCAAGCCCTGCATGTAAATTTTTTTATTCAGGTGAAATGTTTCGCTATGAGAGACCTCAAGCTGGTAGATATAGACAGTTTAGGCAACTAGGTGCTGAAATTTATGCAAGCTCTTCCCCCACAGCTGATGTGGAAATTATAATTTTAACCCAAGAAGTCCTTTCTTCTTTAGGTATAGATAAAATAAATATTCATATAAATTCTTTGGGCTGTGAAAAATGCAGACCTCTTTTTAGAGAAGCTTTAGTTAAATATTTTAGTTCTGTTGAAGATTTGTGCGAAGACTGCGTAAGAAGACTTGAAAAGAATCCTTTAAGGCTTCTTGACTGTAAAATTGATTCTTGTAAGTTTACTGATGTTTCTGAGATGTTGGACTATCTTTGTTGTGACTGTAAAGATAATTTTGATATAGTTCAGCTTTTGCTGAAAAAAGCAAATTGTAATTTTACGGTAAACAGTAAATTAGTAAGAGGATTGGATTATTATACAAGAACAGTTTTTGAAGTTCGCTCAGATGCAGTAGGCTCACAAGATGCTCTTGCAGCCGGTGGTAGATATGATAATCTTGTTAAAGAAATTGGTGGTCAAAACACGCCTGCCGTAGGATTTGCTCTTGGAGCGGAAAGAGTTTTACTTGCGGCTCAGAGTGTCGGTTTTTTTGAGAATTTAAAAAGTCCTGAAAAAATCTTTGTGGCTATTGCCGATCAAGAGCTGTTTAGTGAAGCATTTACTTTTGCCGTAAAGATAACAAGAGATGGAATTAATGGCAACAAAGATATATCTGTTTTTGGACCTATAAACGGCAAAAGCTTAACAAACCAACTTAAATTTGCCGATAAAATACAGGCAGCTAAAACAATAGTTTTTGCCAAAACAGAATTTGAAAATGGTAAAGTTTTGATAAAAAATATGAGGGATAAAACACAGAGTGAAATAGAAATAAATAAATTATAAGACATTTTTTTTGCCTGTTTATGCCAAAAGATATAATTAAATCTTTGGAGGGTGCTATGAAAATGCAAAACAAAAGTACGCAGGCAATTCACGCTGGATTTTTGCACGACCAATACGGCTCTGTAACAGCTCCAATTTATCGTGCTAGCACATTTGAAGTTGAAAGCATAGATGATTTAACAAAACGGGCAGAAAGAATAATGTCAGGTATGGCAGGCAGCGGAAACGGATATTTTCTTTATACTCGTCTTAGTAACCC
Organism: Endomicrobium sp.; assembly: GCA_031278115.1. The sequence goes on along the minus strand of JAITKZ010000033.1, from coordinate 10,465 downwards.
TACTAACTCTACACTTGAAAATATAATTGCCTCTTTAGAATCTGCAACAGATTGCGTAGCAACTGCAAGCGGACTTGGTGCTATTTCCACCGCTATGTGGACATTTCTAAAAGCCGGTGACCATCTTTTGGCTGATACTGCGCTCTATGGCGATACACACGGATTAATGCTTGATATTTTAACTAAATTTGGTGTTAGTGTAGAGTTCGTTGATTTTAATAATTTTGATTTATTACGTAAGTCTTTAAAGCCAAACACAGCTATGGTCTATTTTGAATCCCCTTGCAACCCAACATTAAAAATTAACGATATTAAAAAAATTGCCGATATAGCGCACAAACATAACCCTGAAATAAAAGTTGTTGTTGATAACACATTTGCAACTCCATATTTACAAAACCCTCTAAAGTTAGGTGCAAATATAGTAGTGCATTCGCTTACTAAATATATAGGCGGTCATAGCGACGCTCTAGGCGGCGCAATTTGCACAGCAGATAAAAAAGATGCAATAAAAATACGTCTTGAAGGTATTGAAAAGTGTACGGGGTCCGTTATGTCTCCTGACAATGCTTTTTTATTTTTACGCAGTATAACAACCTTGCCTGTTAGAATGATGGCTCATTGCGCTAATGCTGCTAAAATTGCTGAATACTTATCTACTTCCAAATATGTCAAAGTTGTTCATTATCCTGGACTCAAATCCCATATCGGCTACGAAATAGCAAAAAAACAAATGTCGCTTTTTGGCGGTATGATTTCTTTTGAGTTGAATTTTAATTTTGAGGAAACTAAAAAATTTGTAAACAGCTTAAAGCTAATAAAATTAGCAGTTAGTCTTGGCGGAGTTGAAAGTTTACTTGAACATCCAGCATCTATGACGCATGCTCATTTAACACCTGAAGAATTAAAGGCAGCCGATATAACACCAAGCCAAGTGCGTATTTCCGTAGGCATTGAAGATATTAACGATATAGTAGCTGACTTAGAACAGGCTTTTTCAAGCGTTTCAAATAAATAGCAAAATGGGATTTCTATGTCGGGCTTGATCAAAATTCGCCTTTTAATACTGTTCCAATCCCATACAATCATTACATCTTTATAATCAGCTTTACCCAACAATTCTATTTTCATTTCAATTCCTTTAACTCTTTTTCTTGATAAAACAGACTAACTATGCTAGCATTCTTACGGGGAAAAATTTAAAACTGCTGCGTCGGAAACAAATTAAAATAGGATTCTAAATGATTATAAAAATCTTTTCAAACTTTATCAATCATGATTTTCATACCGTCATAGCAGTCGGAATTTATATCGCATTAGCTTTTGGAACAAGCGCGCACATACTGCTACACAAAAATGATGTTAGAAGCGCAATAGGTTGGATAGCATTGGTTTTTTTATCACCGTTTATCGGAACTATCCTTTATATTTTTTTTGGAATCAATAGAGTAAAAAGAAAAGGCAGCCGCTTAAGGAAAAAGATAAACTTGTCAGAAAAATATTCCTATGAGATAATAAGTAATATTTTTGAAAACTTGCCTATAAACTACAAACAATTAAACTACAAACAATTCATAACATTTGGACATAACATATATCCTCAAGCGTTTGCTTTTAGCAACTCTATTGAACCTTTGCAAAATGGCATTGAGGCTTACCCTAAAATGTTAAAAGCCATAAAAAGCGCAAAGAAAGAGGTTTTAATTTCAAGCTATATATTTGATTACGATAGTGAAACAGTTAAATTTATTGACGCTTTTAAAACTGCCGTTAAAAATGGAGTTTCTGTAAAAGTTTTAGTAGACGGTATTGGAACTTTAAAATTTTTCCACCGTTCTATAGAGAAAAGATTATCAGAGATACAGGGCATTGAATGCGGAGTATTCTTGCCGCCACATATTCCTATATCTATGCCTTTTGTAAACCTAAGAAACCATAGAAAAATGATGATAATTGATGGAAAGACTGCATTTTTTGGAGGCATGAACCTTTCAAAAAAAAATATTCTTACGCATAACTTAAAAGACGGAATCTTAGACATAACATTTGAAGTTAAAGGCTCAGTTATAGAGCAAATGGTGGAAATTTTTGAGGATGATTGGGAATTTGCCGTAGGTGCAAAATTTCAATCTTTTGCAAGGACTGTCACTCATACTAAAGAAGGGACAATTCCAGTAAGAATTATTCCTGACGGTCCTGACAATAAACATGGAATAATAGAACTTATAACTATAGGAGCAATAAATGCTGCAGTAAAAAAAATTCTTATAGTAACTCCTTATTTCCTTCCAGAAAATAATATTTTAACTGCAATTGAAATGGCGGCAATGAAAGATGTTGACGTAGAAATAATAATACCGGAAAAGAGCGACCATAAAATTTTAAATTATGCAGTTGAGTCAAATTTTTTGCGATTGATAGAAAGCGGAGTAAAAATATATCGTACATCTTGCCCTTTTGATCACAGTAAAATTTTTATAGTTGACAACGAGTGGGTATTTGTTGGTTCAGCAAATTGGGACGAGAGAAGTTTTAAGCTTAACTTTGAATCCAACATGGAAGTATTCAGTAAGAACTTGGCAAAAAAACTTACCGAGATTGCGGAAGAAAAAAAGAAAAACGCTAAACTTACGACTGCTTATGAATGTAAACAAGTGCCATTTTTAAAACGCATTAGAAATAATGCTTACAGATTGTTGACACCTTACAGCTAAATTGTTACAAATTTAGCTCTTACGCCATCTAGGTTTTCAAGTTTTGTAAGCAGCGGTTTTATTAATTCTTCTTCGGATAGTATCTCTAAGATTATAAGTCCCTTATCAGAGCAAGAATCTGAAGAACTATCATGAATGCCAAGTCTTGTTCTTATTTGGCAACCAGAATTTGTTAGAGCTTCTTGAATTTTTGCAGCGCAAGAGTTTCTTTTTTCTACTGACAAAATTAAGATACTTGCCACAGAAACCTCCCAAGATTCAAACTTAAACGCCTATTAAGCTTTTTGTTTTAGATTTAAAAGCTCGCTTACAGTAACAATCTCGTATCCTTCCGACCTAATTTCATCTATAAAATTTCCAAGAAATGACAAAATTTTATTGTTTTTGGGTAAGTCGTGCATCAAAAAAATTGCTCCGTTCTTGATAGCTTGGGTATATTTTATATGCATTTCTTGAGCCGACATATTTTCCCAATCCATACCAAAGCTCCAATTTATCACGTAATACCCTTGCTTTTGGGCGACTTCCAGCCCTTCAGGTTTTGAATATCCGTGTGGAAATCTCATCAAATATGTGTCAACGCCCAGCTTGTCTTTTATTACATTTTTTGCTTGTAAGATTTCTTTTTCCATCTTGTGTATCTTATCGGCGGCTTTGTATGAGTAAAAATTGACGTGTCCATATGTATGATTACCTATTTCATGACCAGCAGCAACAACTTCTTTTGCTGTTTCTGTATCATTTTCTACCCTAACACCAAGCATAAAAAATGTAGCTTTGACATTTTTTTCTTTAAGAATTTCTAAAACTTTTTTTGTGGCTTTTCCCGGACCATCGTCAAAAGTCAACGCTACTTGCTTTACTCTGGGATAACCATTTGTATAAAAAGTCTTTGAGTTAGAAAAACATACAAACAAACAAATTACAACAAAAATAATATTAATTTTTTTCATTTTGTCCATACTATTATGTTTGAAATTGCCGTTAAAACTCCAGCGTTAATTATCTGCATCCAAAAATTATCGTTCAACTTCCAAGGAATTGCTTCAATTAAAGTAGCGGCAATAGCACCTATTAAAGCAAACTGTACATTAAAAAGAAACAAACCAATTATAAAACATACAGTAAAGCAAGCAAAACTTCCTTCTAAGCTTTTGCTAGTAAAAATTTTATGCCTACCTATCGTTCTGCCGACTAAAGCCGCTGCTGCGTCTCCAAATGCAAGATACAAAAGACTTGCAGATACCATACTTTTGTTAGGAAATAATACTATTGCTATAAATGCACCTGATAAAGTCCAAATTACACCACTTATTTTACCGACTTCCTCAGATCTGTAAAATCCTTTAAAATTATTCTTAAAAAAATCGTTAGCTTTAGGGTTCTTAAATCTTATATATTCCAGTAAAACAACAATAGCCATCGCTACTCCAAGACCCAAGATAACAATATTCTTAGGCAAATACCAATACCCAAAAACATAAAGTAGCGATAATAAATGAAAACTTTTTCTTTTTATTTCGTCTTTTGGAATGCTAGCCATATTTCTTTTACTCCATTGTATATAAATTTATAGATATTAATTATATTATGGTACGCCTGAAAAAAAACATTTTTGATGCTTATTGCATCTTCAAAAACAAAAGCAGCAAGCAATGTAAACATTACAATATTAATAGCTAGAATTATAACATAAGAAAAAAATGTTCCGTAGATCTTTAAATCCGGTTGCTCTATAGAAAGGATATAAACTGTCAAAGCAATATGAAAAGATACAGAAAAGCCTATTAGAAAAAGATAATAACCATATAATTGCTTTATATCCATAAACCAACCTAAACAAACATAAACTATTATAATAGCAATTGTATAAATAGGAAAAAAATACGGAGCAAGTGTTATCCAGATATTATTTTTTGTTAGAACGACACTTCCCGAACTTTCACCGACGTTGAATTTTTTTATCTTTGCCCCGCTTAAAATACCAGCTATTGCGTGGGAAATCTCGTGACCAAATATATAAGTTTTCATAGGCTTATAAAGAACTATTTGAAAAGTTATATAACTAAGAATTCCTATCCAAAAAGGAATGTATTTGCCGCCCGATGATATGGAAAAAAACAAGAAATTTTTAGCAAGAGTATACCCAGCGGCAAAAACTGCAGGAACTGCAATAAAAGCGATAATATTTCTTAAAAATTTCATTGAACACCTTAAAAAGTGTTCAGGACGATAAACTAAATCTAGCCATCATCCTGAACGAATATTACTTTCAATAGAGCTTTTAATTTTTGTGTTATTTTGTTTTCATATCTGTGAAAGATTTAACTACAAATATCACAGCAACTATAAAAGCCGCTGCCGCGAGAATAGTATTCAATTGTCCTTTTGATGTAAGAGCTAAAGCAAGCTCCAATGCCAAAAGTCCAAAAAGCGTTGTAAACTTAATTATAGGATTCATTGCAACTGAAGAAGTATCCTTAAACGGATCTCCGACAGTATCACCTACGACAGTAGCTTTGTGAAGTTCTGTGCCTTTTTCGCGTAAGTCAACTTCAACATACTTTTTTGCATTGTCCCAAGCTCCGCCAGCATTTGCCATAAATATCGCTTGGAAAAGACCAAATAACGCTATAGAAATAAGGTAACCAATAAAAAAATAAGGTTCAATAAATGCAAATGCAAGAGTTGTAAAAAAGACCACCATAAATAAGTTTATCATACCTTTTTGAGCATATATCGTGCATATCTCAACAACTTTCTTAGAGTCTTCGGTTGAAGCTTTTTGAGAATTTCCGTCAAGTTTAATATTTCCTTTTATAAACTCAACAGCTTTGTAAGCTCCGCTGGTTACGGCATGGTTTGAAGCTCCGGTAAACCAGTAAATTATTGATCCCCCTGCTATCAATCCTAGCAAGAAAGGCGCATGCAACAATGAAAGATTTGCAAGACCTGCAGTAAGACCGTCTGTAAGCATAACTATTGTGGAGAAAATCATAGTAGTAGCTCCAACTACAGCCGTTCCTATAAGAACAGGCTTTGCAGTGGCTTTAAATGTGTTTCCCGCGCCATCGTTTTCTTCAAGCAACAGTTTTGACTTGTCAAAAAGAGGCTTAAATCCGAAATTTTTCTCTATTTCTTTATCTACGTTAGGAATATTTTCAATCAAAGATAGTTCGTAAACTGACTGAGCGTTGTCAGTAACAGGACCATAAGAGTCTACCGCGATTGTTACAGGTCCCATGCCTAAAAATCCAAAAGCCGCAAGACCAAAAGCAAACACCGCAGGAGCAATCATAATTTCTCCAAGACCTAAGGAGCTTATTGCATAAGCTGACCCCATAAGAACTATAATTGCAATCCCCATCCAGTATGCGCTAAAGTTTCCTGCTGTAAGACCTGAAAGAACATTTAGAGACGCTCCTCCGTGTCTTGAAGAATTAACAACATTCTGAACAAAAGCGCTTTTTACCGAAGTAAATAGTTTTACAATTTCAGGAATAACTGCGCCAGCTATTGTTCCGCAGCTTATAATAAGCGAAAGTTTCCAGTAGAGAGTTCCGTCGCCCAAATCCCCTATAACAATCTTTGAAACACCAAAAGTCAATGCTATTGAAACTATTGAAGTTATCCATACAAGAGAAGTTAAAGGCGCTTCAAAGTTCATTTTGTCTGCAAGAGCAAACTTAATTTTTGATATTGCCGAGTTTATCCAATAGGAAACCGCGCTTGAGACAAGCATTATCAAACGCATTACAAAAATCCAAACCAAGAGTTTAACTTGAAAAATAGGGTCGCTTACAGCCAAAATTATAAACGTTACCAAAGCTACACCAGTAACTCCGTAAGTTTCAAATCCATCAGCAGTTGGTCCTACGGAATCGCCTGCGTTGTCACCTGTGCAATCAGCTATAACTCCTGGGTTTCTGGCGTCATCTTCTTTAATGTTGAATACAATTTTCATCAAATCAGAACCAATATCAGCAATCTTTGTAAATATTCCGCCTGCTATTCTAAGAACTGAAGCTCCTAGTGACTCTCCTATTGCAAAACCTATAAAACAAGCTCCCGCAAAATCTGAAGGAATAAATAAAAGAATTACAAGCATTATCAAAAGTTCAATGCTTATAAGAAGCATTCCAATGCTCATACCCGCACGAAGAGGAATTGCATATAAAAGATACGGCTTTCCTTTCAGGCTTGCAAAAGCAGTTCTTGAATTTGCGAAAGTGTTGATTCTCATACCAAACCACGCGACGGTATAACTTCCAAGAATTCCTATAACGCTACATAAAACAATTGTTGCTACTTTTAGTGTGCTAAATGCTTCTAGCCAACCAAAATACACAATTATAATAAGAGCAAGTAGCAACTCAAGAATAATTATAAACTTACCTTGCGTTACAAGATATGTCTTACAAGTTTCATATATAAGTTCAGAAATGGTTTTCATTGAATTGTGTACCGGAAGTTTTTTTATGCTTAAAAAGTGGCAAATGCCAAACATCAGACCAAAAATACATACTATAAAACCAAACATCAAAAGTGACTTGCCATTTACTGCATTTCCAAAAAAACTTACCAAAGACAAATCGGGAACTACCAAGTTTGCTTCACTTGCCAATGCATAGCTTATACATGCCGTTATTACGGCAAATACTGAGAAAATCTTCTTAAACGATAATACTCTACTTAACATACAAATCCCCTATTCTATTTTATTACAGACTTACGTCTTTTTTTTTGCTTTTAAGTTTCTTTCTTTTTCTTTAATCTTTTCCCACATAACTTCTATATCTTTTGCATCTTTAGCCTTATAATTACCAAAAATATGCGGGTGTCTGCGAAGAAGCTTTTTGTTTAACTTTTTTATCACATCCATTATATCAAAATCTTTATTTTCTTTGGCAATTTGCGCATGAAAAACTACCTGCAAAAAAAATGTCGCCAAGTTCTTCTTCAAGGGTTTCTTTATCTTTGTTTTTAATGGCTTGTTTAACTTCTTCAGCTTCGGAAAAGAGATGTTTCACTAGGGTTTCGTGGGTCTGTTCTTTATCCCATATACAACCGTTTTTAGAACGCAAGGCTGAAAATATACCTACGAGTTTATCAAATTCTTTTAAATATTTTTTCATGAACACTCTTAAAAACAATTACTTATGGCAATAATTTTACTATTTCTTTTGCTAGCCCTTCAATAGATGTAACGCATATCCTTTAATATCTGTCAATAAACCTATAACGTATTGCTTCTGCTACATGGTTTGCTTTAATTAACTCAATTGCGTCTAAATCAGCGATTGTCCTTGAAACTTTTAGAATTTTGTCATAAGACCTTGCTGAAAAGTTTAGTTTATCAATTGCAGATTTTAATATCTCATACGCTTTATCATCTAAAATGCAATACTTTTTTACTTCTTTTGACTGCATTTGAGCATTACAGTGTATTCCTGCGTTTGTAAATCTTGAGTTTTGTATTCCTCTTGCTTTAATTACACGGTTTCTTATACTTGATGAAGTTTCTGAATTGGGAGCCAAACTTGATAATTCAGAGAATTTTAAAGCTGGAACTTCAATGTGAATATCTATTCTGTCCATTAATGGTCCAGAAACTTTGTTCTGATATTTTCTTATTTGGTTTGGACTGCAAACACATTCTTTTTCCCTATGTCCTAAATTACCGCACGGGCAAGGGTTCATTGCCGCTACAAGCATAAACGATGCTGGAAATGTAAAACTATTTCTTGCTCTGGAAACAGTTATCACTTTATCTTCCAAAGGTTGGCGTAATACTTCCAATGCATCTCTTCTAAATTCTACAAATTCATCTAAAAACAAAACTCCGTTATGAGACAGGCTAACCTCTCCCGGTTTTGGATAAACTCCACCACCTGCTAATGCCGTAGCTGAAGAAGTATGGTGCGGACTTCTAAAAGCTCTGTTTCTTATCAATCCACCGTTAAAAGCATGCCCCGCGGCAGACCATATTTTTGTAGTCTCAATAGCTTCGTCAAAAGTCATAGGAGGGAGTATGCTTGGGATACGCTTTGCTATCATGGTTTTGCCAGCTCCCGGAGGACCTGACATAAGCATATTATGACCACCTGCAGCAGCAATTTCTGCGGCTCTTTTTGCATTTTTCTGTCCCTTAACATCAGCAAAATCGTACTCACATTCTTCTAAAAAATTCAAACCTTTATCATCATATATGTACTGTTTGCAGATAATCTCACCATTAATGAATTTAACGACTTCCGTAAGAGTTTTGAATGGAAAAACATTTATAGCACCAGCCACAGCAGCTTCTTGCCTGTTTGCAAAAGGAACAATAAAATTTTCTATTTGATTTTTATTTAATGCTAAAGAAATAGGAAGAACACCTTTTACTTTTCTTATTTTGCCGTCCAAAGACAACTCACCTACAGCGCAAAAGTTTTTTAAATTATCTTTCTTTATTTTCCCGTTTGCCGCAAGTATAGCAAGAGCTATGGACAAATCAAAAATCCCGCCTTCTTTTTTTATATCGGCAGGAGCTAAATTTACCGTTATCTTTTTTGTGGGGAAATCAAAACCTGAATTTTTAAGAGCCGCTGCTACTCTGTCACGGGATTCTTTGACGGCAATATCTGCAAGACCAACAATTGAAAATACAGGCATGCCTGAAGAAATGTATGTTTCAACTTCCACAATATTGGCGTCTATGCCGTTAATCGCTGCCGAGTAAATAAGAGAAAGCACAGAAGCCTCTTTTATTTTTTTTCGTTTTGTTGTAGTATAAACATGGTTATTATACACAATAAACGTTTTGATTTACAAACTTAATATTGGTTGAGTTTTTAGCCGTGCCAAAAGGAGTAAAAATGAGCAAATTCATAGCTTTTTTAATTTCAATTTTTACAATGGTAACTCTTGCGTCGGCAAAGCCAAACAACAATAGAGAGCTTATCGTTAAACTTGGGTTTCAACCTCAGAGCGAAATTTCAGTAAATGGCAAAAATGAGAATATGAATGTAGGTCTGTCATGCGGTGTTGAATTTTTTAAGTATTTGGGCAACATTATTGCACTCGGGTTAGGAACAACAATAGATTTGCCAAGAGAAATAAAAAAGAAAGAACTAAAAGGAAATAGTATGTCATGCCTGCCAATCTATGTTGGTGCTAAGTCGCGTACGCCCTTACATGGTCTTGATGACACTTATGCCTTTTTATCAGGAAGATTTGGGTATAGTTCCCCGATGGGAAAAGATTTATTTGAGTCGGCAAATGGTGGACTTTATTGGGCTTTAGGACTAGGCGTAGATGTAGATTATTTTGTTTTAGAGGCTGTTTATGCAAAACATACTTTTGGCAACAATGACACCGTTTCTTCAAAACCAGAGTATTCAACAATAACCCTTTATGCAGGGTTCAAGTTTGAATAGGATTAGTTGATTTAAAGAATACTAAAATATAGAAAGCTATTAGAATGAAGAGGCTAATTATTCTAACAATTTCATCTGAGTTTATCGGGTAGAGGGAAAAAGAGAGATTTTGAGAGTGAAAAAACTCAAAAAAAAGTTTTGATATCCAAGAATCCGTTTTTCCTATTTCTACAAGTTCTGCTATTATATTAGATATCAAATCAACATCAGCGCTTCCTCTAGCTCTATTATGTCTTATAGTACTTGCCATCCTATCGCTTAAATCTTTATTAATTACACTTACCGACAGTTTCCCATTTTCTCGTTTATAAATATCTTTGTATTGTTTCA
>JAITKZ010000017.1 GCA_031278115.1 Endomicrobium sp. | reverse complement strand
TTTTATTTCTCTATACAGGAAACTTGAAACAACAGTGTCGCCAATTTTACCATCAGTTCTAAGAAAAAGAAGAGATTTAACACTAGACAGTGTTAATATTTTGCCTGATTTGTTGATTTTTTTGTCTAAAACTTCTTTTGCTAAAGACGTCTTAAACAACTTAATTTTAGTCTGTAATAACTTTAACATTATATCAGCCTATAAATATAAAGATAAGTAAAAAATTGGAAAGCCGATGAGAGGGCTTGAACCTCCGACCCATTGCTTACGAAGCAATTGCTCTACCAGCTGAGCTACATCGGCAAAAACTGACAAATCCGGTTTGGATTCAAACAAAAAATATGAGGGACAAACGAATGTATATCATTAAAAACCTAATTGAAAAATCAGTTATTTTTAATTTCTCATTGTCTTATCAATCAAAAACTTGTTTTCCCATTTTTCAATATTTTACACTACTTCTCAATTCAAACGACCAAAATGCGACCACGCTTTTCAAGAAACTTTAGCATTTTTATTATACTTGCCTGATACATATTCCGCAAATTATTGTCCCAATTCCTTTTTTTGTTCAACATTAAGATTACACCTGTTTTTGCAAGCACTTTGTAAGCCACTCACCACAAATCAAAGATAAAATCAATATGTTCATTATACATAATTCAAATAAAAAAACAACTCATAGACTTCACTTTCTTCACTTTAAAACACTCGCTTCTTGATTTCATAAAATCCATTATGTTATGAACAATTACACTTGCTGAATTAGGTTAAAACAGAGAAGCGACAAAGTTAAAGAAAAGTGCGAAGAGGGAGTGGCAAAAAAGCATATGGGAGAGATAGGAAAGTAATAAGCAAAAGGAAAAAGAGATATGGGGAAGCAGATATACGCGATATATAGTTATCCAACATATCCGAAGATAAATGCGTACATAGAAAGGTACAATAATCAGATTTTACAGCTTCAATATTCAATTCATCTTCTTTATCTGAATTTTTATATTTTATATCCCAACTTCCTAGAGATAAATTAATAAGTTTTAAATCTTTAAACGCTTCAATATAGTTATGTCCGTAAGTGATATTAAGAGAAACCTCTAAATTTGAACCTATAACTTTATTAGGACGTCAAGGGAAGCCCTTATAAACGACAATGGAGCATTGATAGAAAATGAAGAAGAATTTAAAGGGATGTTAGTTGATTACTTAGCGTATTATACAGCAAAAGACCTCATTTATCTTTGAATCTTCAAAAAACGCCTTTTGATTTTACTTCAAACTTTTTTAATTTAGTCGCTTAACATTCTACAGTCTACGATTGTTATAAGATTTTACAAGCTCTTGACATTTATTACCATTGTACACTAGACTTGTTATTGTAAAAGGAGGAGTGGTATATGAAATCAACACGAATAGTTGTTCAAAAGGATAGAATTGTAAGTGTCTCTGTGCCTGTATATTATTTTCAGTTCAAAGGCGATAATGTAGTTTATGCCGAATGCCCATCTTTGCATCTGACAACATATGGAAATAATTTGAAAAATGCAAAAACAATGTTTGACGATACGTTCAATTTATGGGTTAAAACAGTAAACGAAGATGGAGACGCTAAAGAAATTTTAGAGAATTTGGGCTGGAAATTTACGAAAACGAAAGTATTGCCCAAAGAAAAAAGTTTTAAAGTCCCAATAGAATTATTAGCTAATAAAACAGTTAATTTACAAATTCCGATAGGTGTGTAAAGAATGGGGATTTTTGATACTGTTAAACGCAAACAACTAGTTTGGAGTTTTGTTATCTTATGGTTTTTATGAAAGGAATCAGAGCAGGAGTCATATAAATTATAAGTAAAAATGGCGTTAAGGATTTAATTACCATTCCAAAACATGATAAGGAAGTCAAACTTTACTCTGTAAAAAAAGTAATGAAAATTTTAAAATTAACACGGAAAGAATTAGAGAAGAAGTTAAAAGAATTTTAATGATTGACTTTAGAAAACTGTTTCGGAAGAGATGCTGCGATGAAGATTTTAAAGATGTCTAGTGACGAATTCTTGAAAGAACTGAAAAAATACTGATTGTTCCGAATTTCAGGAATAAGTTAAAGAAGCTAATTTATAAAAGGAAGAATTTATGAGAAAGATTTTAAAGTTTATGAAAGTTGCAACAGTTTGCACTTGTTTGGTTTTATCGTGTCAGCTTATTGCACTTGGAGAAGTTCAAAAAGAAGGAAAGGTTTATCACCATGAAAATTGTACTAAGAAGTTTGTGAGTTTCACAAAAGCATGTCAAACCTGCACACAAGACGGAAGGACAGAGGAATATTGTTTCGCTGAAAAATTTAATTTACGTTTTATAATTGATTGGTTTGCCGGATGGATATAAGGTATAAATTAATCTAAAAATTAGAATATTCGTAAATTATTAAGTTGGTAGTTTATTATGGAGAGTGTGAATGTTTAATATTTCAAAAGGCACGAAAATCGTAAAAATCTGTACTTCGTTGGTTTTGTTGTGTCAGCCTATCATGCATGGAATAGAGGTTCATGACTATAAAAATTGTTCAAAACTTATAGGCGATGGAGAAGAATGTTATAAATGTTATGAGTATGGGGAAAATACGTTTCATTGTTTTCCTACGCCCAAAAAGACTTATCTTAAAAAAGTAGGAAACGTTGTTGTAAGAGTTGTAGAAGCTATCGGTGCCGTCAACTTAATATTTTTTGACATACATATGTACTCCCGACTATACAAGGTGCTGCTGGACAACCGTTACTTGGTCACAGCGGAGCAGTGCAGAATGCTACAATAGCTGACCATCTTCCAAATTGGGCAAATAATGGTCTTCTGATTGCAGATGCAGTAGTCGGGTTTGTGGATGCTCTCAATGATAATAATTGGTTCTAAAAAAAGATGGTAAAGAATTCAACAACAATTATTTTAAAAACCATAAAACTGAAGGATCTGTTATTGTAAAACAAACAAAATTCCTATGACGCTAAGATAAATACTGTAAATGAAGGTGTTAAACACTTAGAAGAGAGTATTACATATGATGTCATTATGCTTGGGATAGGGTATAAGTTCGCTATATAAAAGATAAAAAACAGGAATTAACTGTTTTTCTTGAATTAAAAGAAGAGAGAGGTGCTTCCTTACTTCATAACTTCTAAAAAGTTATAATTTATTCTCATATTTTGTATAATGGGCGTTATGAAAGAGCAACTAGAATACTTAAGTATCAAAGAAGCTAGTGTTTGGGCTACGAATTATTTAGGGAAAGAAGTCACGGCTTCAAATATTTCTTATTTAATTCAGTATGGTCGTATTGCCAAAATAGGCCATAACGGGTCAACGCAAGTTCTAAAATCAGAACTTACGAGTTATTATCATTCCTTAAATAATTCAAGAGAAACTATTTGGAGAGAGAAACTAGGGGAAGGTTTAAATTGGAAATTATCCTTTGATAATTTAAAAGAATCTAATACAACTAAACACGTTCACAGACTTCACCCATATAAAGGCAAGTTTATACCGCAACTTGTTGAGTATTTTTTAGATAGCCATACCGATACGTTTAAAACTGAAAAATATTTTAATAAAAACGATATTGTATTAGACCCTTTTTGTGGC
>JAITKZ010000009.1 GCA_031278115.1 Endomicrobium sp. | reverse complement strand
CCTTTTCTCTCAAGTTTATCAAATATCGCTTTTCTTGTTGGAGTAAACATCACAGATATTTATCTCCAAGTCAATGTCTTTTCCTATAAATCTTTTAGCATCTTCAGCTATAATTTTTGCTTTATCGTAAAAATATCCTATTGCTTGATTATATTTCTCGCCTTTTTTACCAAATGGACTAAAATTTTATCTCCTAGTAGAAATAGTGGATAGAGTGCTGTTTCCAAATCATTTATATTTAAAAAACTGAAATGTTTTCTAAAAATGCTTCTTTACACAAACTAAAATCTTTGGTTAAAATTTTACCTTTTAGAGACTTTGCAATGTTTATAATTGTTAACGACGGATTTTTAGTTTGCTCTAGTTTTGAGTTTAAAATTTTAATATTTATATCAGATTTTTTTAAATTATTGATTAGCGATAATGCCTTTTTTGCACGACTTTTTAAGATAGGGTCAGAAGATTTGGAAATGTTTTCCAAATCTTTAACAACAAAAGAAGGGACAATTAATTTAAAAGAAACAAAATTTGTTTTGATTATATCGTAAATTCTGCCATCCATAAAAACGCTTGAATCTGCAATAACAAATTCTTTAGCATTTTTATTATTTTTTAAAATCAATAAAATTATAATAACGCATAATAAAAATACAACGAGTATCATACATTTATACCTTGTTTTAAAAATTTTTTCAAAAACTTTTCAGCAATTTTTACGTCTGGGAATTTTCCAGTCCATAGTCTAAAGGCATAAGCCCCTTGCCAAATAAGCATTCCCTCGCCAGTAAAAACTTTTAATTTATTATCTTTTGCAAACTTAACAAAAGGCGTTTTTTTGTTATATATAAGATCATATACAATTAAGCTGGTTTTTATTTTACAAAAGCTAAAAGGCAATCTGTCATCTTTTTTCATTCCGCAGGAAGAGCAATTTACAAGCAAATCTACATTGCCAAGAACATCTTTAACATTGTTTATGTCTATACTTTTAACTTTAAATTCTTTTGCAAGAAGTATTGCTTTATCTAAAGTCCTATTTGCTATATATATTTGTTGAGGTTTTCCTGTTTTTAAAGCAGACACTACGGCTCTTGCCGCTCCGCCTGCTCCGATAACAATAACTTTCTTATTCTTTAGGACAACATTTTTAACTTCTAAATCTTTGGCAAATCCCAAATAGTCGGTATTATATCCATAAAGTTTATTTTTTTTAATTATTACACTGTTTATACTTCCTATTCTTTTTGCATTCTTATCTATAAAGTCAACATATTTAAAAGCTTTAATTTTATGAGGAACAGTTATATTAAAACCATTAAATTTAAGTTTTTTCAAGGAATCTATTGTACATTCAAGCTCATAATCTTTTGGTTCAAATGCAAGATAAGCGCAATTCAAATGTTCTTTTTCAAACCACTTATTTTGCATAATAGGAGAAAAGGAATGTTTTACAGGACACCCCAAGATTGCAAATAATCTAGTTTCGTTATTTAGCATTTTAGCCTTTAAACAAGTAAATTCTGTAACAATATTTTACATTAAAGCATATTTCCTATCAAGCATATGTATTATTTTTTTATGAGTGTATCAAACTTGTTTCCCAATCTAATTAAAATAAAAACGTCTTTACTATATTGTAAGATAGTTTTAAATATCTTAAAATATGCCAGTTAATTAAGTACTTACGATAGCTTTCATATTTTGAGGGAAAATGCATCTTAATTATATGAACATATTGTCGTCGGTAATCTCTCAATTCTGGTGGAGTATTTTCTCTTTAGTTATTTTTCATTTTTCTGTCAACGATTGTGTAAGTGAAACAAAAAAAGAACAAATATTTTTTATATTTGTTCTTTTTTTGTTTTTAAAAACTCTTCTCATCTCGCGCTATTATAATCTTTCGCTTTCTCTTAGTTTAGTAAACACGTAATTAGTAAAACATTACATATTGCGAGGTTTTCTATGAGGGGAACTTTGAAATATTTTAAACAAATTTCTCTATGCTTTTTATTATTCTTAATTTCATTTTTCATTGCTCTTTGTTTCGCATTCATGCCGAAAACTTTTGCTCAAGGACAAGAAGTACAAGTTAGCAGCTTCTCATACCTTAGTACCCTATTAGCAGATAGTAATCAATCTGGATTGAAAATTTCAATTGATACGCCAACTATTGTATCTGTGGCAAATTACAGAGGTTGCGGCGGAACAAAATACATAACAGGATTGCCTGATATATCCGTTTTAGATGGAAATGGCTTCTTTGGTATTTATGGAAACTATGGAGGGCAGGAATTACATTTGAGTAGCATAACATTGTGTAATTTTTTTAAAACAGCTAGTACCGCTCTAGGTGATCAAAAAAATGGAGCAACGCTTTTTTTTCAAAATGGTGCGAAACTATATTTTGATGGTAATGTAAATATTATAAGTAACACTATTAGTGGTGGTGGAGGAGATTTTCAGAACTCAGGAGGAGATAGTGCGGGTGTGTGCATAAATAATAGCGAGCTATATGCTTCAAGTGTTACAATAAACTTTATAGCTAACATAAGTTCAGATGCTTCAGGAGCAGCATTGTATTTTAACAGTTCAAAAGTTAATTTTTTCAATGACAAAATATTATTTCAAGATAATGGAGCAGGTGATGAAGGGGGTGCCCTGTGGGCATGGGATAATGCTCAACTATATTTTATAAATTCTAGCGTTACTTTTTTGCGAAATAGGGCTGATTTGTCATCGGGAAGAGCGACAACAAACCCTAATCCAGTAGGAGTAGGCGGTTCAATTAGTATTAAACAAAACTCTGCGAGTATTTTATTCCAAGGAACTACGGAAGTTGATTTTACATCAAATTCGGCAAGAAATGGTGGAGCAATCTATACTGGTGGAACAATAAATTTTGAATGTGCCTCAGTTGTTTTTAGCGAAAATGTAGCAACTAGTTCTGGTGGTGCTATATATGTTACTAGTGGTCTACTTAATTTAGATAGTAGTAATGGCGATATAATTTTCACTGGTAATCAAGCTGGAGCTGGAGATGCGGCAGGACATGATATATATTTGGAAGCAGGAACAGTAATAATCAATGGTAGTTCAGGAAGAGTAGTGATAAATGACGGTATCGCGGGTACGGAACTGGCTAAGCTAAATAAATTATCCAACGGGTTATTTTTGCTGGGTGGTTCAAATCAATATTTTAGAGGAACGTTTCTCCAAACGGGTGGAACTACAACAGTTATAGGGAACTATTTTGCAGGAAAAAGCAGTATAACGTCAAACAGTGTTTTGGAGTTTTCAACAGGGGCAGTATTAGAAGGATGGATAATAAGTCTATGGGACGAAGCAGTAATGAATATAACTACACCTAATAATTTAACATTTAGTGGAGAGATAACAGGTACGGATGGCACAAATATAAGTAAACCAAGCAGCGGGACATTTACGCTGTCGGGAAATAACAGCGGGTTTAAAGGAACATTTTTGCAAAGCAGCGGAACGACAAAGATAGAAACAGGAAATGGTATATCTACATACTTTGCAGGATTAAGCAGTATAACCAATGGAAGCATATTAGAGATAGGGAATAACGGCGAATTTGCAAATGAAGGAGAGAAAATAGAATTGTGGACAAACGGTGGATTAAGAATAACGAAAAGTAATGGAAATCTTAATCTAAACGGTCAGGTAGAAGGAGACGGACGTATAACAAAAAGCGGAACAACAGAATTAGTATTAACTGGAGATAACAGTAAATTTGTAGGAATATACCACCAAACGAACGGAACAACGAGCGTGGCAGGAACATTTTTTGCAGGTATAAGTACTTATAAGTACAAGCAATTTAGAATTTAATACAGGTGTGCAGTTAGTTGCAGGAAGCACTATATGCATAGATGCAAGCGAAGGAAAATTAGGAATAACAGCACAAAATTTGACCATACAAGGACAAGTAGTAGGTGGAGGATTGATAGAAAAGAGAGATGGGCGTTTGTTGTTACAAGGCAATAATAGTGGGTTTGTGGGTACATTTATACAAAGCAGTGGAACTACATTAGTAACAAACGATACGAAATATTTTGACGGTACGAGCAGTATAACAAAGAGCGTGTTGGAATGGGAAAATGCAGAATTTGTTGGAACAATAGGATTATGGGAAGGTGGTCAGCTAAAGTTAAAAAACAGTAGCGATATAGAATTATCAGGACAAGTAGAAGGGATAGGGACGATAGAGAAAGATGTAAATAGCGTAGGAGATTTATTGTTAAAAGGAAATAACAGTAAATTTAGTGGAATATTTAAGTTAAGTGCCGGGAATGCAATAGTAGATGATGACGGTGGAACGCAATATTTTACAGGTATAACGAGTATAACAACTGAAGGGGTACTGGTACTTGGACAAGGAGCAGAAGTTGTAGGAGGATGTATAGAATTGTGGAATGTATCGGGGGATATAAACACAACAGGGAAATTAAATATAACAAGAACTGATGAAAGTATAACTTTTAGTACAGCTGCAGTTTTAGGAAACGGAGTAATAAACAAGACTGGAGATACTGTACTAAATATAGTTGGAGATTGTACTGGATTTACAGGAACATTCTTTGAGAGTCAAGGGCGAACAGTAGTAAGCGGGAATTATTTTACAGGATATAGCAGTATAACAGTAAGTGAGGAGATTGAGTTATCAAGAGGAGGGAGTTTAAGTGGCGGAGTGATAGGACTGTGGGAAGGAGGGTCGTTATATATAACAAATCCTACAGATATGGAATTTAGTGGCGTTACATTAGAAGGAAATGGGTATATAGAAAAAAGTAGCAGCGCCACATTGAGATTGTACGGTGACCACAGCATATTTAAAGGAGTATATCATCAAAGCAGTGGAACGACTGTGTCAGAAGGAAGATATTTTATTGGTTATAGCAGCATAACAGATGCCAGTATATTAGAATTAGGGAATGTCTCAGACTTGAGTGGAGGCGGAACAATAGGATTGTGGGAAAACGGAGTAATGAATATAAAAACGGGAAAAGATTTAGAAATAACAGGGAATATAGAGGGAGACGCATTTATAAATAAGACGAGCAGTTGTACATTGAGTCTGTCAGGTGATAATAGTGGATTTGTAGGTATGTTTATACAAAGCAGCGGAAAGACTATAGTAAATGGGAATTATTTTAGTGGAATAAGTAGCATAGGGTCAAGCGTTTTAGAATTAACAAATGGAAGCGATATAACAAAAAGTAGAGCAATATATTTAAATAGAAATGGAATATTGAGTATAACAAGTGATGATTTGACAAGTTTTGTGGCAAATCAGGTCTATGGGACTATGGCAAACGGAGCGGTTATAGAAAAGAGCGGTTTAGGCGAGTTGAAAATAACAGGAGATAATGGAACATTTGGAGGGTTATTTTTACAGAGTAACGGGACAACGACTGTAAGTGCCAATTATTTTGGAGAAACAAGCGTAAGTAGTATAACAGGCGGAATATTAGATTTTGTAGATGGAAGCAGCAGCAGTATAATAGGTCGTTTGCAGTTGTGGCAAGACGGTGTATTTAAAATAAGCAAAAGTGGAGATTTAAACATAGGCGAAGATATAATAAGTGGAAATGGAGAAATATTTAAAGTAGGAGGCGGTACATTTACGATAGCGGGAGTAAATAGAGATTTTGTAGGAACATTTAGACAAAGTAGTGGAACGACTATAGTTCTTAATAGCGACTATATGTTTGGAACAAACATAATAGAAAACAGCTTGTTAAAAGTAACAATGCCTGATATAGGTGAAAATAGGGAAATAGATTATAGCGTATTTCTCAGCACTGGCGGTATATTAGAACACGAGTCAACAGTCAACGATGATTTAAGTACGACGCTTACAGGAAAAGTAAAGTTTGTAGGAAATAATGCAAGGGCAATATTTAAGGGGAATGGTTATAATAGGACTTGGTATGTGTTAGAGGATAAAATTCCTGATTCAGGAGCTAACAACGAGGTGCAATTTGTTAATTGTTATGTTGATGTAGATAGCGACACTTATACCGGACCCACAACCTATAAATTTATAAATGCAACTATAGACATGGATTTTGAAGATGAAGGGCATTTTGATTATGACATACAACCATCAACAAGGATAGTGCAGTTTGATAATCTAGTAACATCTAACACCGTTTTGAATACTACTATAGTGATGGTATCTTCTACTGCATCAGGGTCAATGTTAAGGGTAAACAATAATCCAGGAGAAATAAACAAGATAAAATTAGGAGTAATAACAGTTGGGGAATTAAATGGAGAATCAGGACATATAGAGACGCATACAGTAAAGTTATTAGATCAAAATATTGAATTTGAAAGTGATAGTGAAAGCACAATAGCGACATTAGCGTACGAGTATTTAATAACCATAGACTCTACTAATTCACAAAATGCAATAATTGATGCATATAAAGTAACAAGTGGTGACAGTTTAAACGATATGAACACAAAAGAAGGCAACAGGGCATTAAAGTTTTCATTTGATAGTACAACTGATACGTACTACCCAAATGCAGATTTAAGTAACATGGTGAGCGGAAGTTTTTATGTAGAAGGACATGATGATTTCAATGGAAAGAGCAAGATAGTAGCTATATCAAATAATACAGAACAGAGAGTGTCTTTGTTTAAGGTAAATCAAGAAGTAGATTTTCAGTTGATGAGAGTGGAGTTGATAAGTGCACAAGGAGAAAAAGGAGCTGCATTAGCGGTAGCTACAAATACCGCGAGTGTCCTTACTGTAGGTGTAACTTTTAATTCAAATACAGCAACAAGTGTAGGTGGTGGTGCAATATATGCATCAAACGGGTCAAAGCTTGTTTTAAACAAGACGAGATTTATGGGAAACAGCGCAACAGCAGGTAATGGCGGAGCGCTTTATATAGATGACGGGTCAGAGATAACGTTCTCTGGCGAACTTCAAGTAACAGGCAATAGTGCCTCAGGCAATGGCGGCGCAATATATGTAAACAATGCAACATTAAATGTTGGGGTTGATACAACAAGTGCTAAAGTTTTTAGAGATAACACATCTGGCGGCGTATCAAATGCTATATATTTAGCAGGAAAGTCTGTAATAAATTTTGGAGCATCAGGAGAGAACGGGACAATAAACATGTACGATGCAATAGCAAGTGAAGAAGAAAGTACTGGGGAAGTTAATTTAGATGGAGGGACAGTATTTAATTTACAAACAAATAGTGGAATTGAGACAATAGTGCCGAATTTAAACATAAAAGGACAATCGCAGTTTAATATAATAGGAGAAACAGAAATAAGAGCAAGTAGCAGTATAACTGTGGATACAAACGCAACATTAAAAATAGATGGTACAGCTGGATACGGACTGCAAGTACATGTAGGAAATAGATTTGTGCATCAAGGATTATTAGAGATGAACTTATTTGGAGGGGCAGCTGCGGGGATGGGTAGATTAAAATTGAAAAGTTTTGATTTGGCATCCTCTGATGATAGTGGTTATGATTCAGGAGATAGCGATTTAATAAATGTAGATGGTGGACAAATAATTATAGAAGGAAGCAGCAAGTTGAGCCTAAAAACGAATGACGCATTTGGAAATTTGGCAACAGCCAAGTGGAGAGCTTATAAGCTGATGAAGTACGGTAAAGAAGGAAGTTATGAAGGAAATTTTGGAACAATAACATTCGTAGGAGCCACATTACCAAAGAGTTACATAATGAGATACGATTATTTAGATGAGTATATAGCGTTATTAGTAGAAGGATATGCGAGAGACAGGACAAAATTTGCATCACTAAACTTGTGTTTTAACCAAACGGAAGCAGCCAAGACATTGGATTATTTTTGTGATGAAGCCTACAACGGAGAACCGGGAGCGATGTCAGCTAACTTGAGTGGGGACGCTAAAAAGTTAGGTGATAAGTTGCAGGATTTTATGAATGCATTGGACGATGGAGTTGAGGATATAACGCCACATGATATAGGGGCAGGAAAAAATATTGCTGGACTGAAGGATGCGTTATTTGATTTGTCTGGGTATTTTATAAGCAATGTGATAATAAGCAGAGTATATGATGACGCAAAGAGAGATGTGTATAACAGGATATATAATTATAAAGAATACGAAGAGCCTGCAAAGGGTATATGGGCGCAAGCAAAAGGAGCGATTATAGATACAGATAAAGATGGAGAGTCACCAAATACTTTTAAAATAAATAACACTGGGATGCTAGCTGGGTTTGACATGATGACAAGTTCAACAACAATGGCAGGTTTTGTATGTAAAGCAGACCAAGAGTTCAATAAGTCAGGGAAGCGACTTGCACAAAGGTGAAGTTAATAGTTGGGGTTTAGGTTTGTATGGCGGTATAGTTAAAGAGAAATACGATATAAAAGGATTAGTGTCATTTAGCGCAGACAATTACGATACGACAAGATGTTTAAGATTTGAAAATAGACTAAAAGCTAAAGGACAGTTTAGTGGCGTCAGCGGGATATTAGATATAGAAGCAGGGTATAGGATAGCAATAGCAAGCAGTAGTGTATTAGGGAAAGTAAAACTAAGACCGTATGTGGGTGCAGGTTTAGCATTGATACACACGAATAGTTTTACAGAAAGTGGAGGAGATATATGGAATTTAGAAGTAAAGGCTAACGATTATGTTAGGACAGGATTAGTTGGAGGAATAGGTTTTACAGGACAAGGAGAAAAGTTTAGGTGGAATATATCTTGTGGACTAGATTGTATGTTAAGTGGCAGAAATGAAGAGATAACAAACAGATTCACAGGAGGATATAGTTTGCCTAACGGTATAGGGAATAGAGATTTTCGGTCAAGGAGCGTAACGCTAGATGCAGTAAGCGTTAGGAGCGATATAGGTTTTGGTTATTATGTGTTAGATGGGTTAGAGGCTTATTGCAGTGGAGATATAAAATGGTCTTCAATGGCAAAGGACATGTATGGAAATATAGGAGTTAGATACTCATTTGGGAAGTGCATAAACAAAAACATATCTGAAGTTAAGACAGGAAATGATAAAATAAAACAGTTTAGGATAAATGCAGTACTATTTGAGTTTGGCAAGTCAGACATAAAGCCCGAGGCAGAAAAAGAGATAAAAGAGTTGGGCAAAAAAATAGGTAAGAAGTATAAGTTTGAGAAGATAAGAATAGAAGGGCATACTGATTCACATGGGAGTGATGCGTATAATAAGAAATTGTCGCTAGCAAGGGCGCATGCGGTGCATGAAGTATTTGCCAAATATGGAATACCAACAGCTAAAATAGAAAAGATAGGGCACGGAGAAAGCAAGCCTATAGATAGTAACGAGAATGAAGAAGGAAGAGCAAAGAATAGGAGAGTTGAGATATTTGTGGACTTGTATTAACTAGCATGGACATATATTCTAATGTAATACCCCAAGAAGATGCTTTTTGCTTCTTGGGGTGCTAGATTTCAGAGCTAAATTCTTGCTTTGAAGTGGATAGTTTGTTAGGATTTAAAAAGAGAAGAATTTTGCCGAACATTAAAGTTATTTAATGTGTGTAAAGATACTCGCTTATATTGTCAAAGAAAATTGATTTTATTATAATGCTTTCAATGTCAGTTTGAGAGGTACTTATGTTAAAAGAAGAACTTGAGACCACAGCTTTTCTTGCTAGAATAGATATCAAAGAAGATGAAAAGGAAAAATATCTTGCAGATATTAACAGAATGTTTGAATATGTTGAAGTTTTGCAAGAGCCAGACGTTACTGGTTTAAACCCTACGACGCATGTTACAGAGCTTAGAAATGTTTGGAGAGAAGATATTGTAAAACCGTGTCCGAGAGAAGTTATAGATCAAATGTTAAACAGTGCTCCTTTGAGAGAAGGATCTTTTTATAAAATTAAAAAGGTTATAGTATAGCCAATGTTAAAAGCAATCTATTCTATCAACGGTACAATTACTGCCACAGAAAATGTTTTGCAAGTTATAGAAGATTGCAAGAAGAAAACTGAACTTGCTTGGATTGATATACATCTTGAAAATCACGAGTTAACACACGATGAAACTTTACTTCTTTCTGAAGCTTTTAAGTTTCATGAGATGTCAATTGAAGATTGTCTTTTCCCGCAGTATTATCCAAAAATTGAGGAATTTGAAAATTATGTTTTTGGAGCTGTGCACGGCATACAATTAAAGCCTAACTATTTCCAAGAATTTGAAGACAGCATCTACGAACTTAACTTCTTTGTTGGCAAAGGATTTATTGTTACTGTGCATACGGAAGAGCTTTTCTTTTTGGAAACTCTTTACGAAAAGGCAAAAGTCAGAACTCAAATTGAAATGAAAAGATTTGAAAACTTACTTTACAATATATTTAACAAAGTGGTTTCTAGTTACGAATTTACTCTTGAAAAAATTGACGACAAAATAGAGTCTCTTGAGGACGATATTTTAGAAGATCCAGAGACAGAAAATATGCAAGAAATTCTTGATACAAAAAAAGTAATTTTTGCTATGAGAAAGATAGCTGAGTCGCAGCAAGTAGCATATGTTTATTTTACAAGAGCTACAAACAATTTGGTCGCAAGAGAATATCTAGTATATTTCAGAGATATTTACACGCAGTGCGCAAGAATGAATCAGGCGATAGTTATGCGAAGCCAAATGGTGGTTAGCTTGATAGAAGTTTACATGTCCAGTGTTACTGTAAGGCTTACGGAAGTTATGAAATTTTTAACAATCATCGCAACAGTTTTAATGCCGGTACTTATAGTGTCAGGATATTATGGAATGAATGTTCTTTTTCCTGAATACGCTATATTTGGACAAAAAGGAGCATGGTTTTTTGCTGTTGGATTAATGATTATAACTATACTGGCAATGCTTATATATTTTAGAAAGAAAAAGTGGTTTTAATTACTATGAACGAAATCTTAAAAATGAAAGTGAAAGAGTTAAAGACAAAAATTTGTTCAGACGAGATAAAAAGTGAAGATGCTGTAAAAGCATGTTTTGAACATATTAGAAAAGCCGAACCTAAAGTGAAAGCTTTTCTTAAATTAAACGAAGATCATTCCTTAAAACAAGCTGAGGAAGTTGACAATAAACTTAAATCAGGGGCAAAGTGCGGATTACTTGAAGGAGTTCCGATTGGTATAAAAGATAACATAATGGTCAAAGGCGAATCTATGACTTCGGCGTCTAAATATCTTGAAAATTATGTTTCTCCTTACGACGCTACGGTAATAGAAAAACTTAAAGATGCAGGTGCAATTTTTGTGGGAAGAACAAATATGGATGAGTTTGCCATGGGCGGCTCCACTGAAACGTCAGCTTATCAAAAAACTGCAAATCCTTGGGATATTGAGCGGATACCGGGCGGTTCTTCAGGTGGAAGTGCTGCATCGGTTGCTTCGGGAATGGTTCCGTTTGCTTTGGGTTCCGATACGGGAGGATCAATAAGGCAACCTGCTGGATTTTGCGGTATAGTAGGTTATAAGCCGTCTTACGGTTTAATAAGCAGATACGGCGCTTGCGCATTAGCATCTTCCTTTGACCAAATAGGAACATTTGCAAAAGATGTAACCGATGCAGCTTTGCTTACAAGCGTTATAGCTGGAAAAGATTATAGAGATCCAGTTTGTGAACCTAACGAGTGGATAGACTATACTAACGATATAGATAATCCAGATATTTTGAAAACTTTAAAAATTGGAGTGCCGAAACAACTTTTTGACTATAAAATAGATTCTGAAATAGCAAAATATTTCAATGATGCCGTAAACAAAATAAAACTTGAGGGTGCGGAAGTTGTTGAGATTGACGTTCCAGCATATAAGTATGTTCCCGCACTGTATAAGGTAATTATGTGTGCGGAAGTTTCGGCAAATATTGCAACTTTTGACGGTATTCGTTATGGTTATAGATCGCCAAACGGTATAAACTTAAATGATGAATATGCAAAGTCAAGAGCAGAATCGTTAGGGTACGAAGTTAAAAAGAGAATATTGTTTGGAACTTATGTTTTAGGGGCAAAGAATTACCACAGATGTTACCATCAAGCTCAAAAAGTGAGAACATTGCTTATAAACCAGATAATTGATGCGTACAAAAAATGTGACTTTATATTTTCGCCTGCAACTTTGCAGATGCCTGTAAAATTTGGCGAGATTTTGCCTGAAGAATGCGATATTTTTCTTATAGCAGCAAACCTTGCAGGTCTCCCGGGAATTACTGTACCTTGTAGTTTTACAAGTACGGGTATGCCAATGGGTGTACATTTTATGGGTGCAAGATTTTCTGACGCAAAACTTTTTAAAATAGCCCGTTCATTTGAAAAAATCTCTGGATTTGACACAAGTAAATATCCTGTATTATAAAGAAATTAATGATTGTATGAAATAGATAAAGAATCTATTGATGCTCTGCCCTTCCTTATGTATTTCTTACCAGAATAATTATTAGGATATTTTTTGTGAATTGTCGCAACAACTTTTTGGCAATATTTACTTTATATGTAAACAGGATAAACAAATGTCTAAATACGAAACAGTTGTAGGTCTTGAAGTTCATATGCAAATTAACACAAAATCAAAAGTTTTTTGTGAGTGTTCTACTCAGTTTGGAGCAGAGCCTAATGCAAACACTTGCGTTGTATGTACTTCGCAGCCCGGAGCAATTCCAATTCTAAATAAAAAGGCTGTTGAAGCCATAGTTAAAACAGGGCTTGCTTTGGGCTTTACCATAAATAAACAATGTACTTTTGCAAGAAAGCAATATTTTTATCCTGATGTTCCTAAAAATTATCAAATAACGCAGTCTGAGCCGCCGTTGTGTTCAAAAGGTAAGCTCACAATAAATGTTGATGGTAAAGAGAAACTTATAAATATAACTAGGATACATCTTGAAGAAGATGCTGGCAAACTTGTTCACGAAATAGGCAGCAGAAAACTTGATTATTCTCTTCTTGATTTAAATAGAGCAAGTGTTGGACTTATGGAACTTGTTACAGAGCCTGAGCTTAGTTCTCCCCAAGAAGCTCTATCATTTTTGACCGAACTTAAAAATATCGTTGAATATTTGTGCACTTCCGAGTGTAACATGGAAGAGGGAAAAATGCGTTGTGACGTAAACGTAAGCATACGTCCTGTTGGGCAAAAAGAGCTTGGTACAAGAGTAGAAATCAAAAATATGAATTCTATATCAGGCGTGAGAGACGCAATAGCTTACGAAGTTGAAAGACAAACTGAAGTTCTTGAATCAGGAGGTAAACTTATACAAGAAACAAGGCTTTGGGAAGCCGAAGAAGGAATAACAAAGTCAATGCGTACAAAAGAAGGAGCATTAGATTACAGATATTTTCCTGAGCCTGACTTGGTTCCTTTTGATTTGCCTGATTCTTTTATTGAAGATTTAAGAAAACAGCTTCCTGAACTTCCTAAAGTAAAAAAGAAAAGATTTATAAACGATTATGGTTTGTCAGAATATGACGCAGATTATTTGACTTCAACAAGAATGATCGCAGATTATTATGAAGAAACTTTGGAGGATTTGCAAGATAAAAAAGCCGCAGCGAAACCTGTTGCAAACTGGATTTCAACTGAGTTAAATGCTAAGCTCAACGCTTCAAAAATAGATATTTCAGAGTCGCCTGTTTCAAGCAAAAATTTAGCTAAACTAGTGTCTCTTATTTTAAGTGGTGCTATTTCAGGTAAGATTGCAAAAACTGTTTTTGAAGAAATGTATGAGAAATCTTTTGACCCTGAAACTATAGTAAAAGAAAAAGGCTTAGCTCAAATCTCAGATGAGTCGGCGATTATGAAGATTTGCGATGAAGCTATTGCCGAGAGTCTAAAGGCTGTTGCCGAATTTAAGGCAGGTAAAGAAAGAGCTATCGGAGCAATAGTCGGGCTTGTCATGAAAAAATCTAAAGGACAGGCAAATCCTCAGATTGTAAATAAAATTCTTTTAGAAAAATTGAAAGTATAAATGCGATATTTAGATTTTTAAAGGAGTCGCTTTTTTTGCGGCTCCTTTTTTGTTATTTTAGCCTTTTAAATCTGCAGTATATTTTTATTTATCATGTTTGACATGATTGCTTTAAAGCGTTAGAATTTTGCGTAAAAGAAGAAGTTTTTTATAAGAGGTAAAATGAGATTAGTAATAAAAGTCGGGACAAGCACGATTACATTTAAAGATGGTTTATTAAACAGAGAATATATGTTTAATTTAGCGCAGCGTCTTTCTGAACTTCAAGATGACAATCACGAAATTATAATTGTAAGCTCGGGTGCAGTCGGTGCGGGTAGAGCAAAGCTTGGCATGTGCTCTAATCCTAAAACCACAAGAGAAAAGCAGGCTTTTGCGGCTGTAGGGCAACCTTTGGTTATGAATGCATATTCAGATGCATTCATAAAATATGGGAAGACAGTCGCTCAAATTCTTTTAACTAGAGAAGTTTTTGATAAAAGGGCGGAATATATAAATGCTAGGAACACTTTGAATGTTTTAATACAGAATAAAGTGATACCTATAATAAATGAAAATGATACAGTGTCTATAAGCGAAATAAATTTTGGCGATAATGACACTTTAGCTGCGCTTGTCGCTGCTACCATAGATGCGGACAAACTTATAATTTTTACAGACGTAGATGGTTTCTACAGAGGAAATCCGGCAACGTCTGAACTTATACCCAAAATTGATAAAATAACTGAAGACATAGAAAGCTATGCTACAAGCGGTTCTTCAAGCGGGAAAGGCACAGGCGGAATGAAAACAAAAATCACTGCCGCAAAGATAGCTGCATCTTCAGGCGTAGAGACTGTTATAACCAACGGTTCAAAGCTTAATTTGTTAAAAGACATTGTTTCCGATTGTCAAGCAGGAACTGTTATCAAAGCAGAAAAACAATGTCTTCAAGCTAAAAAATCTTGGATAGCTTTTAGTAAAAAGTCTAAAGGAACTATATTCGTTGACAATAAAGCAGCTGATATTTTATTAAACAAAGGTAAAAGTTTGCTCCCTGCAGGTATTGTCAAAATAAGCGGGACTTTTCATAGGGGAGATACAGTAAATATAGCTAATGCAGAAACCAAAAAGGACTTTGCCAGAGGGCTAACTAATTATGATAGCAGTGTTGTTGAAAAAATAAAGGGCAAAAAAAACATAAAAGAAGATTATAGATACTGAAGAAGACGAAATTATACACAGAGACAATTTGGTTTTATTGTGATAGAATCTCTTGTATTCTTTATAAGCTATTTTAACCATTGAGGATTATACTTTAAACACAGACTCCCATACCTTCGTTGGTTCCATACACAAATATACTATTGCTTTAGATTTTTTTGATTGAATTCTTTGGTTTATAAATTTATACATTTCTATTCTTAAATTTTCATAATATCTTAATTTATAATCGTGTCCTAGCAGCAGTTCTCCATTAAGAATTTCCGTTTCTGGAAAACGATTTTCAATAATTATTTTTTGATAGGCAGGCATTCTGAGTGTCCCAAGGCTAATCCATTTTATGCTTGAATTAGGAACAATATCAAAAATCATATCTACAGATTCTTTATATCCCCGCATCCAATCTTGGTAGTAAATTATAGGATCAAAATGGAATGCAGTGCTGAACCCAGCTTGTGCGCACTTTTTTGCTGATTCTAATCTTTCTTGTATAGGAGCCGCTTTAAATTCATTGCTTTTTGTCATTTCGTTAGAGTTGACGCTCCAAGCGGCTACAATATTTTCTTGCCCCCCTGCGTTTAAAAGGTTTTGTATATTTGAACTTTTCGTCTTGAACTCAAAGAATATATCTTTTTTATTTTTAAAGTAATTAATTATAAAAGTTGAGAAATCTGTAATATGGTCAAAAACTAGAGAGTCGGTAAACTCTCCGCTGCCAATTCTTGTATAGTTAAAAAGAACTTGTGTCGATCTGCCAATTTTTTCATCTTCAAGGTAATCTGTTATATTGTAAGGGATAACTATTCCGGGGATATTTTGATAACCCTGTAAAAAGCAATAACTGCAGTCGTATATACAGCCCATACCTAAATTTATAATAGAATACCCGCAAGTTACTACACCTGATGTGCATGGACATCTTTTTAAAAAATTATATTTTTCTTTTATTAAAAATAAATTGTCGGAGCGATTATTGTAATCTTTTAATGTGAACGAGCTGCTTTTAACAAAGTTTTTTAAAGATTCTATTTCATTGTATTGAGAGTTTGGGAATAAAATTTTTACATTTTCAAATAAGGTGGACTTTTTTGCTTCAGGTTCATAATAAATATTTTTTGGATAGAACTGGTCGGCGGTTATTTCGGCTTTTGCAGCTGTACCAACTTCATATTTTGGCAGATAGAAAGAACTCAAAGGAACTTTTCCGAAAGTTCTTGGGTATCTGCGCTTGAGGAGTTGCTTTTTAGTTGATTCGTAGTCTTTTGTCGTTGATGTAGCAAGTATATCACTGATTGTAATTTTTTCAATACTTGATATTTCGTGCAAGAGTCTTAGAATTTCTCTTGATTTATTTATTCCAAAATGAGGGAATCTACTTGCAATAAGGTTAGTCGCATTTAAAGTTGTCATATTCAATTCTATCGCAAAATTTCACAAGAGATTCCGCTAATTTTTTTCTAGAAGATGCTATTTTTTGTTTGTTTGTGGTATCTATCTGTATCGTTGGAGCTTGTCCTATAAAATCCGTAACATATGCTAACCCTATTGCACTTTTGTTTATGTGTTTTGCCGCTGAAAAAATTATTGAAGATTCCATATCGGCGACAGAAACTTCTTTTTTCTTAAACCAACTTAAGAAATTTGACTCTAAAACCAAAGAGCTTACACATGCAGAATTTGTTTTTATTATATCAGCTATGCCGCTTTTTGCCAAAAAATCATTAAATAAGAGTCGTGTTGATTGGGAATACTCAGCTTCTTCTTTGAAGTTCAACATAGTTGAAAAACTTTCAAGATTATAAGCTTTGTCAATTATAATTATATCGCCATAACCTCTTCCATTGCAGCCACCGCAGCTGCTGAATAAAAGTATGTTTTCGCAAATTGTATTTTTTAGATGTAGAATTACGTCACCTGCAAGAAAATTATTTTTTAAAGCTATTACAGTGGCGTTTGCGATGTTTGCACACTTTACAAATAAACCGACGGAAATTTTGTCTGAAAATAAAGATATATCATAACTTTGGCAGATAATACAGTTATGTTTTATGTCTTTTTCAAATATTCCAAAAAATGTTTTAAAATCCATGTAAGCATTGTATAAAATTATTCAATTTCATAGAATACTAAAGGCAGGTGTATAAATATATATTGTTTGGAGGAGAAATGAAAGACAAACATAAATTAGGAATTGCACTGGTACTTTTAATAGTAATAGTGATACTGGCAATAAGCACTTTGCTCAAAACGCCTCTTACCAAGAACGAAAAAGCTTTGCTGCAGAACGAAGTAGAATCAAACGCTGAAGAAATTCAATCTGAACAAATTATAGATGAAGATTAGCAAGAGTTAAGAAAAAATTGTCACATAAGGTATCTTTTTTCAATTAAGAAATTATAAATAAATTGCGCTCAGGATATAACGCTCAAATTAGCAACTCTTGCAAGAAGCTTCTTCCATTGCCCTGTTTCAAACAAAACAACAAGTTTTAAATCGTTTCCAATACCATTTTTTTCAATAATCTTGCCTTTTCCAAAAATGGGATGTGAAACGATGGTCCCTATTTTATAAGGACTTGAATCTGAACTGGGAGTATAAAGAGGCTCGTCTTTAGTTAATTCGCTATATTTGTATGAATCTTCGCTTCTATACGAAATTTTTGCTCTGGAAAAATTATTATACTGTTTGCTGTTAGAAGCTGCATTCCATTTTGTTCTATAAAATCCCTGATTAAAGTTTTTAATGTTGTGTTGTCTTTCAATAACTTCTTCCCTAAATCCTGCTTCAGTGATAAATCTTGAAGGCATGTTCCATTTAGTTTTGCCATAGACAGTTCTCTCTGTAGCCCAGCACAAATAGAGATTTTTTATAGCTCTTGTCATACCGACGTACATAAGCCTTCTTTCTTCTTCCAACTCTTGAGGATT
>JAITKZ010000003.1 GCA_031278115.1 Endomicrobium sp. | reverse complement strand
TCCATAATTTAAAGGCATAAGCCCCTTGCCAAATAAGCATTCCCTCTCCTGTAAAAACTTTTAACTTATTATCTTTTGCAAACTTAACAAAAGGCGTTTCTTTATTATTATATATAAGATCGTATATAATTAAACCTTGTTTTATTTTTCCAAAGGTAAACGGCAGACTATCGTCTTTTTTCATTCCACAAGAAGAACAATTTACAAGCAAATCTGCATTGCCAAGAAGATCTTTAACATTATTTATGTCTATACTCTTTACTTTAAATTCTTTTGCAAGAATTATTGCTTTGTCTAAAGTCCTATTTGCTAGATATATTTGTTGGGGTTTTCCAGTTTTTAGAGCAGACACTATGGCTCTTGCCGCTCCGCCTGCTCCAATAACAATGACCTTCTTATTCTTTAGGATAACATTTTTAACTTCTAAGTCTTCGGCAAATCCCATATAGTCTGTATTATATCCATAAAGTTTATCTTTTTTAATTATTACAGTGTTTATACTTCCTATTTTTTTGCATTCTTATCTAAAACGTCAACATATTTAAGAGCTTTAATTTTATGAGGAACAGTTATATTAAACCCATTAAATTTAAGTTTTTTCAAGGATTCTATTGTACATTCCAGCTCATAATCTTTTGGTTCAAACGCAAGATAAGCGCAATTCAAATGTTCTTTTTCAAACCACTTATTTTGCATAACAGAAGAAAAGGAATGTTTTACAGGACATCCCAAAATTGCAAATAATCTAGTTTCGTTATTTAGCATTTTAACCTTTAAACAAGTAAATTCTGTAACAATACATTTTACATTAAAGCATATTTCCTATCAAGCATATGTATTATTTTATGAGTCTATCAAATTAATTTCCCCTCATTAAAATAAAATTGCTGTTCATCTATTGACAAAATGATTTAAATAAGCATTAACATAATGACTTTTAATACCACTTGCGATGACTTTCATATTTTGAGGTAAAAATGTGTCTTAATTATATGAATGTAGATTCGTTAGGAATATCTCTTTCATTTGGGCAGGGGAGAGGTGTTTCACTTTTAGTTGCTTTTCGTTTTTCAAAATCTTTTATCTCCAAAACAAAAACTGTCAACGATTGTATAAGTGGAATAAAAAAAGAACAAATATAAAAAACTATTTGTTCTTTTTTTTGTTTTTCAAAAATCTTCTCTTAGGCTCGTGCTATTATAATCCTTCGCCTTCTCTTAAGTTACTAAACACGTAATTAGTAAAACATTACATATTACGAGGTTTCTATGAGAAAACAGTTTAGTTGTTTGTAGCATCTTTCTTGTTGATATTGTTTATCTCTGTCATTGTATCAACCTCATTTTCCCAACAGAATGTAAGTGATTTTTCAACCCTTAAGACTGCGTTACAACAGTATTCCTCCGACACCACCATTAACATTACTACGCCAACAATTGTGTCAAATGACGCTTACGGTGGTTGTAATTATAAGAAAACAATAATTGGTTTGCCTGAGGTGTCTATATTAAACGGAAATGGTTTTGCCGGTATTTCTAATAGTATTAATACTGAATTGCATTTAAGCAGTATAACAATTTATAACTTTAACAAAGTGCCCCCTTATGGTAGCGTTGACAATGGTGCTGGACTTTATTTTAGTGGTAGTTATGCGTCACTACATTTTGATGGAAATGTAAACATTATAAGTAACACTATCAGCGGCGGTGGCTCAAGTTTTCAGACTTATGGGGGCGATGCTGCAGGCGTGTGTATTTCTAATTCCAATTTAATTGCTTCCAGTGTTACTATTAATTTTATTGCCAACAAATCTTCAGACGCTTCCGGTGCTGCATTATATTTTAATGGTTCAAAAGTTAATTTTTTTAATGACAAAATATTATTTCAAGATAATGAAGCAGGTGATGAGGGTGCCGCATTATGGGCATGGGACAATGCCAACCTGTATTTTACAAACTCCAGTGTTACTTTCTTAAGAAATAAGGCGGATATGATAGCAACACATAGTGCCACAACAAATCCCAACCCGTTGGGAATAGGCGGGGCAATAAGCATTAAGCGTCCTTCAGCAAATATTTACTTTGAAGGGACGTCAGAAGTAGAGTTTATTTCAAATACGGCAAGGAATGGCGGTGCTATTTATGGAGCAGGAACGATAAATTTTGACTGTTCTTCGGTTCTTTTTAGCGGTAATGTGGCTAGTAGCAGCGGTGGAGCTATATATATGGATGGTGATCCTCATGATACTAAGCTTATAGGTGTAATTAACTTGAATAGCACAAACGGCGATATAATTTTTAAGGACAATTCTGCTAAGGGCGGGGATGCGGCTGGGCATGATATATATTTTGGTAGAGGAAGAGTAAATATAAATGGCGCTGCTGGAAAAGTAGCGATATACAGTGGTATTGCAGGTACAAGTGAAGGCACAGTGGAAAAATCATCTTCAGGATTATTTGTGTTGGGTGGTAAAAATGAATTCTTTTTCGGACTATTTTTACAACTGGGAGGAACTACAACAGTAATAGGAGAATTCTTTACAGGATATAGCAGTATAGCAGCAAACAGTGTTTTGGAGTTTTCAACAGGAACAGTATTAGGAGCAGGAACAATAGGATTATGGGATACGGGAGTAATGGATATAACCACACCTGATGATTTAACATTTAGTGGTCAGATAACAGGAACGGATGGCACAAATATAAATAAACCAAGCAGCGGGACAGTAAGGCTGTTGGGAAATAATAGAGGGTTTAAAGGAACATTTTTGCAAAGCAGCAGAACTACAAAGGTGGAAACAGAGAGTGGTATAGCTACATACTTTGCAGGATTAAGTAGTATAACCAATGAAAGCGTGCTAGAGATAGGGGATAATGGGGAATTTGCAAATGAAGGAGAGAAAATAGAATTATTGACAAACGGGGAATTAAGAATAACGAAAAGTAATGGAGATCTTAATCTAAACGGGCAGGTGTAAGGAGACGGACGTATAACAAAAAGTGGAACAACAGAATTAGTATTAAGTGGAGATAACAGTAAATTTGTAGGAATATATCACCAAACGAACGGAACAACGAGCGTGGCAGGAACATTTTTTGCAGGTATAAGCACTATAAGTACAAGCAATTTAGAATTTAATACAGGAACACAGTTAGTTGCAGGAAGCACTATATGCATAGATGCAAACGATGGGAAATTAGGAATAACAGCACAAAATTTAACCATAGAAGGACAAGTAGTAGGCGAAGGATTGATAGAAAAGAGAGACGGGCGTTTATTGTTACAAGGCGATAATAGAGGGTTTAAAGGAACATTTTTTGCAAAACAGCGGAACTACATTAGTAAAAGACGATACGAAATATTTTGATGGTACAAGCAGTATAACAAACAGCGTGTTGGAATGGGAAAATGCAGAATTTGTTGGAACAATAGGATTATGGGAAGGTGGTCAGCTAAAGTTAAAAAATAGCAGCGCCATAGAATTATCAGGACAAGTAGAAGGGGTAGGGATGATAGAGAAAGATGCAAATAGCACAGGAGACTTATTGTTAAAAGGAAATAACAGTAGATTTAGTGGAATATTTAAGTTAAGTTCCGGGACGGCAATAGTAGAAGATGAAAATGGAACTCAATATTTTACAGGTATAACGAGTATAACAAGTAAAGGGGTGCTGGTCCTTGGACAAGGAGCAGAGGTTGTAGGAGGACATATAGAATTGTGGGATGTATCAGGGGATATGAATACAGCAGGGACATTAAATATGACAAAAGAAAACGAAAGTATAGCTTTTAGTACATCTGCTGTTTTAGGAAACGGAATAATAAACAAGAGTGGAAATACTGTATTAAATATAGTTGGAGATTGTACTGGATTTACAGGAACATTCTTTGAGAGTCAAGAACGAACAGTAGTAAGAGGGGGTTATTTTACAGGATATAGCAGTATAACAGAGCAAAGTGTGTTAGAGATGGCAAGTGGTTCAGATTTGAGTGGTGGTGGAACAATAGGATTATGGAATACGGGAGTAATGGATATAACCACGCCGGGAAATTTGACATTTAGCAGCGGGATAACAGGAACAGCAGGTACTAAGATAACAAAAGCGGGAACAGGGACATTGGAATTGAGTGGAGATAACAGCGGATTTCAAGGATTGTACTGGCAAAATAATGGAACGACAACAATAAATGGAAAATACTTTATAGGATATAGCAGTATAACAGGGCAAAGCGTGTTAGAGATGGCAAATGGGTCAGATTTGAGCGGCGGCGGAACAATAGGATTATGGGATACGGGAATAATGAATATAAAAACGGAAAAAGATTTAGAACATAGTAGGAAATATAGAGGGAGACGCATTTATAGATAAAAAGAGCAGGTGTAGATTGAGATTGTCAGGTGATAATAGTAAATTTAAGGGGACGTTCATACAAAGCAGTGGTACGACAGTAGTAGCAGGTAAGTATTTTAGTGGAATAAGCAGCATAGTGTCAAGCGTGTTAGAATTAACAAATGGAAGCAATATAACAGAAAGTGGAGCAATATACTTAAATAAAATGGAATATTGAATATAACAAGCCAAGATTTGACAAGTTTTGGTGCAAATCAAGTCTATGGGGATATGGCAAATGGAGCGGTTATAGAAAAAAGTGGCGCAGGCGTGTTGCAAATAACAGGCGATAATAGAACATTTGGAGGATTGTTTTTACAAAGTAACGGAACGACAGCAGTGAGCGCTGATTCTTATTTTGGAGAAACAAGTATAAGTAGCATATAACAGACGGTGTATTAGATTTTGAAACTGGAAGCAGCAGCAGTAGTATAAGCGGTCGTCTGCAGTTGCGGCAAGATGGTGTATTTCAAATAAGCAAAGAAGGATATTTAAGCGTAAGCGAAGACGCAATAAGTGGAGATGGAAAAATAGTTAAAGTAGGAGGCGGTACATTTACGATAGAGGGAGTAAATGGAGAATTTGTAGGGACGTTTAGACAAAGCAGCGGAACGACAATAGTTCCTAACAACGACTATATGTTTGGAGCAAACATAATAGAAAACAGCTTGTTAAAAGTAACAATGCCTGATATAGGTGGAAATAGGGAAATAGATTATAGCGTACTTCTCAGCACTGGCGGTATATTAGAACACCAGTCACTAGTGAGCAATGATTTAAGTACGACGCTTACAGAGAAAATAGAGTTTGTAGGAGATAATGCAAGGGCAATATTTAAGGGGAATGGTTCTAATGGGACATGGTATGTGTTAGAGGATAAAATTCATGATTCAGGAGCTAACAACGAGGTGCAATTTGTTGATTGTTATATTGATGTAGATAGCGACACTTATACCGGATCCACAACCTATAAATTTACAAATGCAGTTATAGATATAGATTTTGAAGATGAAGAGCATTCTGATTATGACATATAACCATCAACAAGGATAGTGCAGTTTGATAACCTAGTAACATCTAACACCGTTTTGAATACTACCATAGTGATGATATCTTCTAATGCATCAGTGTCAATGTTAGAGGTAAACAATAATCCAGGAGAAACAAACAAGATAAAATTAGGAGTACTAACAGCTGGGGAAGTAAACGGAGAATCAGGACATATAGAGACGCATACAGTAAAATTATTAGACGGATTTATAGAATTTGAAAAAGATAGTGAAAGCACAATAGCGACATTAGCGTACGAGTATTTAGTAACCATAGACACTAATGATTTACAAAATGTAATAGTTGATGCATATAAAGTAACAAGTGGTGACAGTTTAAACAGTATGAACACAAAAGAAGGTAACAGGGCATTAAAATTTTCGTTTGATAGTACTATGCATACGTACTATCCAAATGAAGATTTAGATGACATGGTGAGCGGAAGTTTTTATGTGGAAGGACATGATGAGTTCAATGGGGAGAGCAATATAATAGCTATATCAAGTACTACAGACAAGAGAGTATCTTTGTTTAAGATAAATCAAGGAGTAGATTTTCAGTTGATGAGGGTGGAGTTGATGAGTGCACAAGGAGAACAAGGAGCTGCATTATCAGTAGCTACAAATACCGCGAGAGCCTTAGCTTTAGGTGTAACCTTTAGTTCAAATACAGCAACAGGTGCAGGTGGTGGTGCAATATATGCATCAAACGGGGCAAAGCTTGCGTTAAACAAGACGAAATTTATGAAAAACAGCGCAACAGCAGGTAATGGCGGAGCGCTATATATAGGTGACGGATCAGAGATAACGTTATCTGGCGAACTTCAAGTAATAGGCAATAGTGCCTCAGGCGATGGCGGCGCAATATATGTAAACAATGCAACATTAAATGTTGGGGTTGATACAACAAGTGCTAAAGTTTTTAGCGACAACACATCTGGCGGCGTATCAAATGCTATATATTTAGCAGGAAATTCTATAATAAATTTTGGAGCATCAGGAGAGAATGGGACAATAAACATGGACGATGCAATAGGGAGTCAAGAAGGAAGTACCGGGGAAGTTAATTTAAATGGAGGGGCAGTATTTAATTTACAAACAAATGCTGGAATTAAGACAATAGTACCGAATTTAAACATAAAAGAAGAGGCACAGTTTAACATAATAAAAGAAACAGAAGTAAGAGCAAGTAGCAGTATAACTGTGGATACAAACACGACATTAAAAATAGATGGTACAGCTGGATACGGACTGGAAGTACATGTAGGAAATAGATTTGTGCATCAAGGACTACTAGAGATGAACTTATTTGGAGAGTCGGCGGGGAGGGATAGATTAAAATTGAAAAGTTTTGATTTGGCATCCTCTGATGATAGTGGTTATGATTCAGGAGATAGCGATTTAATAAATGTAGATGGCGGAGAAATAATTATAACAGAAAGCAGCAAGTTAACCCTAAAAACGAATGATGCATTTGAAAATTTGGAAACAGTTAAGTGGATAGCGTATAAGCTGATGAAGTACGGTAAAGAAGGGCATTATGATGGGAATTTTGGAACAGTAACATTAGTAGGATATACATTACCAAAGAGTTACGTAATGAGATACGATTATTTAGGTGAGTATATAGCGTTATTAGTAGAAGGATACGCGAAAGACAGGGCAAAATTTGCATCACTAAACTTGTGTTTTAACCAAACAGAAGTAGCCGAGACATTGGATTATTTTTGTGATGAAGCCTATGACGGAGAACCGGGAGCGATGTCAGGTAGCTTGAGTGGGGACGCTAAAAAGTTAGGTGATAAGTTGCAGGACTTTATGAATGCATTGGATGATGGGGTTGAGGATGTAACGACACATGATATAGGAGGAGCAGGAAAAAATATTGCTGGACTGAAGGAGGCGTACTTTGATTTGTCTGGGTATTTTATAAGCAATGTGATAATAAGCAGAGCATATGATGATGCAAAGAGAGATGTGTATAACAGGATATATAATTATAAAGAATATGAAGAGTCTGCAAAGGGTATATGGGCGCAAGCAAAGGGCGCGATTATAGATACAGACAAAGATATAGAGTCACCAAATACTTTTAAAATAAATAACACTGGGATACTAGCTGGGTTTGACATGATGACAAGTTCAACAGCAATGGCAGGCTTGTATGTAAAGCAGAACAAGAGTTCAATAAGTCAGGGAAGCGACTTGCACGCAGGTGAAGTTAATAGTTATGGTTTAGGTTTGTATGGCGGTATAGTTAAAGAGAAATACGATATAAAAGGATTGGTGTCATTTATCGCTGACAATTACGATACGACAAGATGTGTAAGCTTTGAAAATAGACTAAAAGCGAAAGGACAGTTTAGTGGCGTCAGCGGGATATTAGATATAGAAGCAGGTTATAGGATAGCAATAGCAAGCAGCAGTATATTAGGAAAAATAAAACTAAGACCATATGCGGGAGACGGGCTAACGTTGATACATACTAATGGTTTTAGAGAAAGCGGAGCAGACATATGGAATTTAGAAGTAAAGGCTAACAATTATGTTAGGACAGGATTAGTTGGAGGAATAGGTTTTACGGGGAGAGGGGGAAAAGTTTAGGTGGAATATATCTTGTGGATTAGACTGTATGTTAAGTGGCAGAAATGAAGAAATAAAAGGTAACGTCAAAGGAGGAAATAGTTTACCTAATGGTATAAATAACAGAGATTTTCGGTCAAGGAGTGTAACGCTAGATGCAGTAAGCGTTAGGAGCGATATGGGCTTTGGTTATTATTTGTTAGATGGGTTAGAAGCTTATTGTAGTGGAGATATAAAATGGTCTTCAATGGCAAAAGACATGTGTGGGAATATAGGAGTTAGACATTCATTTGGGAAGTGGATAAACAAGAACATATCTGAGGTTAAGACAGGAGATGATAAAATAAAACAGTTTAGGATAAATGCTGTACTATTTGAGTTTGACAAGGCAGACATAAAGCCCGAGGCAGAAAAAGAGATAAAGGATTTGGCAAAGAAAATAGGTAAGAAGTATAAGTTTGAGAAGATAAGAATAGAAGGACATACTGATTCGTATGGGAGCGATGCGTATAATAAGAAGTTGTCGCTAGCAAGGGCGCATGCGGTGCATGAAGTATTTGCCAAGTATGGAATACCAACAGCTAAAATAGAAAAGATAGGTCACGGAGAAAGCAAGCCTATAGATACTAACGAGAATGAAGAAGGAAGAGCAAAAAATAGAAGAGTTGAGATATTTGTGGACTTGTATTAATCATAGTATGGGCAGATATTCTAACATGTAATACCCCAAGAAGATGTCTTTTGCTTCTTGGGGTGCTAGATTTTAGAGCTAAATTCTTGCTTTGAAATGGATAGTTTGTTAGGATTTAAAAAGAGAAAAATTTTACCGAACATTAAAGTTATTTAATGTGTATAAAGATACTCGGTTTATATTGTCAAAAAAAATTGATTTTATTATAATGCTTTCAATGTCAGTTTGAGAGGTATTTATGTTAAAAGAAGAACTTGAGGTCACAGCTTTTCTTGCTAGAATAGATATCAAAGAAAATGAAAAGGAAAAATATCTTGCAGATATTAACAGAATGTTTGACTATGTTGAAGTTTTGCAAAAACCAGACGTTACGGGTTTAAATCCTACGACGCATGTTACAGAGCTTAGAAACGTTTGGAGAGAAGATAGTGTAAAACCGTGTCCGAGAGAAGTTATAGATCAAATGTTAAATAGTGCTCCTTTTAGAGAAGGATCTTTTTATAAAATTAAAAAGGTTATAGCGTAGCCAATGTTAAAAGCAATCTATTCTATCAACGGCGCAATTACAGCCACAGAAAATGTTTTGCAAGTTATAGAAGATTGCAAGAAAAAGCCTGAACTTACTTGGATTGATATACACCTTGAAAATCATGAGTTAACCCACGACGAAACTTTACTTCTTTCTGAAGCTTTTAGGTTTCACGAGATGTCAATTGAAGATTGTCTTTTTCCGCAGTATTATCCAAAAATTGAAGAATTTGAAAATTATGTTTTTGGAGCTGTGCACGGTATACAACTAAAGCCTAACTATTTTCAAGAGTTTGAAGACAGTATTTACGAACTTAACTTCTTCGTTGGCAAAGGATTTATTATTACTGTGCATACAGAAGAGCTGTTCTTTTTGGAAACTCTTTACGAAAAGGCAAAAGTCAGAACTCAAATTGAAATGAAAAGATTTGAAAACTTACTTTACAATATATTTAACAAAGTGGTTTCTAGTTATGAATTTACTCTTGAAAAAATTGACGACAAAATAGAATCTCTTGAGGACGACATTTTAGAAGATCCAGAGACAGAAAATATGCAAGAAATTCTTGATACCAAAAAAGTAATTTTTGCTATGAGAAAGATAGCTGAGTCGCAGCAAGTAGCATATGTTTATTTTACAAGAGCTACAAACAATTTGGTTGCAAGAGAATATCTAGTATATTTTAGAGATATTTACACGCAGTGCGCAAGGATGAATCAAGCGATAGTTATGAGAAGCCAAATGGTAGTGAGCTTGATAGAAGTTTACATGTCCAGTGTTACCGTAAGGCTTACAGAAGTTATGAAATTTTTAACAATCATAGCAACAGTTTTAATGCCAGTTCTTATAGTCTCAGGATATTATGGAATGAATGTGCTTTTTCCTGAATACGCTATATTTGGACAAAAAGGAACATGGTTTTTTGCTGTTGGATTAATGATTGTAACTATAGTAGCAATGCTTATATACTTTAGAAAGAAAAAGTGGTTTTAATTTAATTACTATGAACGAAATCTTAAAAATGAAAGCGAAAGAGTTAAAGACAAAAATTTGTTCAGACGAGATAAAAAGTGAAGATGCGGTAAAAGCATGTTTTGAACGTATTAGAAAAGCCGAACCTAAAGTGAAA
Source organism: Endomicrobium sp. (assembly GCA_031278115.1). The sequence continues at coordinate 8,562 of JAITKZ010000003.1, read as the reverse complement.
GCTTTTCTTAAATTAAACGAAGACCATTCCTTAAAACAAGCTAAGGAAGCTGACAATAAAGTTAAATCAGGTGCAAAATGCGGATTACTTGAAGGCGTTCCTATTGGTATAAAAGATAACATAATGGACAAAGGCGAAGCTATGACTTCGTCGTCTAAATATCTTGAAAATTATGTTTCTCCTTATGACGCTACGGTAATAGAAAAGCTTAAAGGTGCAGGCGCAATTTTTGTGGGAAGAACAAATATGGATGAGTTTGCCATGGGCGGCTCCACTGAAACGTCGGCTTATCAAAAAACTGCAAATCCTTGGAATATTGAACGGATACCGGGCGGTTCTTCGGGCGGAAGTGCTGCAGCGGTTGCTTCGGGAATGGTTCCGTTTGCTTTGGGTTCCGACACTGGAGGATCAATAAGGCAACCCGCTGGATTTTGCGGTATAGTGGGTTATAAGCCGTCTTACGGTTTAATAAGCAGATACGGCGCTTGCGCGTTGGTATCTTCCTTTGACCAGATAGGAACATTTGCAAAAAATGTAACCGATGCAGCTTTGCTTACAAGCGTTATAGCTGGAAAAGATTATAGAGATCCAGTTTGTGAGCCTAACGAGTGGATAGACTATACCAACGATATAGATAATCCAGATACTTTAAAAACTTTAAAAATTGGAGTACCGAAACAACTTTTTGACTATAAAACAGATTCTGAAATATCAAAGTATTTCAATGATGCCGTAAACAAAATAAAACTTGAGGGTGCGGGAGTTATTGAGATTGACATTCCAGCATATAAATATGTTCCTGCCTTGTATAAGGTAATTATGTGTGCGGAAGTTTCAGCAAATATTGCAACTTTTGACGGTATTCGTTACGGTTATAGATCGCCAAACGGTGTAAACTTAAACGATGAGTATGCAAAGTCAAGAGCAGAATCTTTAGGATACGAAGTTAAAAAGAGAATATTATTTGGAACTTATGTTTTAGGGGCAAAAAATTACCACAGATGTTATCACCAAGCCCAAAAAGTGAGAACATTGTTTATAAACCAGATAATTGATGCGTACAAAAAATGCGACTTTATATTTTCGCCTGCAACTTTGCAGATGCCTGTAAAATTTGGCGAGATGTTGCCTGAAGAGTGCGATATTTTTCTTATAGCAGCAAACCTTGCAGGTCTCCCTGGCATTACTGTACCGTGTAGTTTTACAAGTACGGGTATGCCAATGGGTGTACATTTTATGGGGTCAAGGTTTTCTGACGCAAAGCTTTTTAAAGTAGCCCGTTCATTTGAAAAAATCTCTGGATTTGACGCAAGCAAGTACCCTGTATTATAAAAAAAATTAATGAAATTAGAGAAATGCAAATATTCAAAAATTCTTAATTAATGACTGTATGAAATAGACAAAGAATCTATTGACGCTTTGAGACCTTCCTTATATATTTCTTATCAGAATAATATTGGGATATTTTTGCGAATTGTCGCAACAACTTTTGGCAATACTTACTTTATATACAAACAGGATAAACAAATGTCTAAATACGAAGCAGTCGTAGGGCTTGAAGTGCATATGCAAATTAACACAAAATCAAAAGTTTTTTGTGAGTGTTCTACTCAGTTTGGAGCAGAGCCTAATGCAAACACTTGCGTTGTTTGTACTTCTCAACCCGGAGCAATTCCAATTCTGAATAAAAAGGCGGTTGAAGCCATAGTTAAAACAGGGCTTGCTTTGAACTTTACTATAAACAAACAATGTACTTTTGCAAGAAAGCAATATTTTTATCCTGATGCTCCCAAAAATTATCAAATAACGCAGTCTGAGCCGTCGTTGTGTTCAAAAGGTAAACTTACAATAAATGTTGATGGTAAAGAGAAAGTTATAAATATAACTAGGATACATCTTGAAGAAGATGCTGGTAAACTTGTTCACGAAATAGGCAGCAGAAAACTTGATTACTCTCTTCTTGATTTAAATAGAGCAAGTGTTGGACTTATGGAACTTGTTACGGAGCCTGAGCTTAGCTCTCCCCAAGAAACTCTGTCATTTTTGACCGAACTTAAAAATATCGTTGAGTATTTGGGCACTTCCGAGTGCAACATGGAAGAAGGAAAAATGCGTTGTGACGTAAATGTAAGCATACGTCCTGTTGGGCAAAAAGAGCTTGGTACAAGAGTAGAAATTAAAAATATGAATTCTATATCAGGCATGAGAGACGCAATAGCTTACGAAATTGAAAGACAAACTGAAGTTCTTGAATCAGGAGGTAAACTTATACAAGAAACTAGGCTTTGGGAAGCTGAAGAAGGAATAACAAAGTCAATGCGTACAAAAGAAGGAGCATTAGATTACAGATATTTCCCTGAGCCTGACTTGGTTCCTTTTGATTTGCCTGATTCTTTTATTGAAGATTTAAGAAAACAACTTCCGGAACTTCCTAAAGTAAAAAAGAAAAGATTTATAAACGATTATGGTTTGTCAGAATATGATGCGGACTATTTGACTTCAACAAGAATGATCGCGGATTATTATGAAGAAGTTTTGAAGGCTTTACAAGATAAGAAAGCAGCAGCGAAGCCTATTGCAAATTGGATTTCCACTGAGTTAAATGCTAAGCTCAACGCTTCAAAAATAGATATTTCAGAGTCGCCTGTTTCAAGCCAAAATTTAGCTAAACTAGTGTCTCTTATCTTAAGCGGTGCTATTTCAGGTAAAATTGCTAAAACTGTTTTTGAAGAAATGTATGAAAAATCTTTAGACCCTGAAACTATAGTAAAAGAAAAAGGCTTAGCTCAAATCTCAGACGAATCAGCGATTATGAAAATCTGCGAGGAAGCTATTGCTGAGAGTCCAAAGGCTGTTGCCGAATTTAAGGCAGGCAAAGAAAGAGCTATCGGAGCAATAGTCGGTCTTGTCATGAAAAAATCTAAAGGACAAGCAAATCCTCAGCTTGTAAATAAAATTCTTTTAGAAAAATTGAAAGCATAAAAGCGATATTTAGATTTTCAAAGGAGTCGCTTTTTTTGCGGCTCTTTTGTTATTTTAGGCTTTTAAATCTGCAGTATATTTTTATTTATCATGTTTGAGAGGTAAAATGAGATTAGTAATAAAAGTCGGGACAAGCACACTTATGTCCAAAGAAGGTTTATTAAACAGAGAATATATATTTAATTTAGCGCAGCGTCTTTCTAAACTTCAAGACGATAATCACGAAATTATAATTGTAAGCTCGGGCGCAGTTGGTGCGGGTCGAGCAAAGCTTGGCGTGTATTCTAAGCCTAAAACCACAAAAGAAAGGCAGGCTTTTGCGGCTGTAGGGCAACCTTTGGTTATGAATGCATATTCAGATGCATTCATGAAATATGGCAAGACAGTAGCTCAAATTCTTTTAACTAGAGAAGGTTTTGATAAAAGGGCGGAATATATAAATGCTAGGAACACTTTGAATGTTTTAATACAGAATAAAGTGATACCTATAATAAATGAAAACGACACAGTATCTATAAGCGAAATAAATTTTGGTGATAATGACACTTTAGCTGCGCTTGTTGCTGCTAGCATAGATGCGGACAAACTTATAATTTTTACAGACGTGGATGGTTTTTACAGAGGACATCCGGCAACATCTGAACTTATACACAAAATTGATAAAATAACTGAGGACATAGAAAGATATGCTACAAGTGGGAAAGGCGCGGGCGGAATGAAAACAAAAATAACTGCCACAAAGATAGCTGTAGCTTCAGGCGTAGAGACTGTTATAACCAACGGCTCAAAACTTAGTTTATTAAAAGACATTATTTCTGACTGCCAAACAGGAACTGTTATCAAAGCAGAAGAACAAATCCTTCAAGCTAAAAAATCTTGGATAGCTTTTAGTAAAAAGCCTAAAGGAACTATATTCGTTGACAATAAAGCAGCCGACATTTTATTAAACAAAGGTAAAAGTTTGCTCCCTGCAGGTATTGTCAAAATAAGCGGGACCTTCCATAGGGGAGATACAGTAAATATAGCTAATGCCGAAACCAAAAAGGACTTTGCCAGAGGGCTAACCAATTATGACAGTAGTGTTGTTGAGAAAATAAAGGGCAAAAAAACCATAGATATAAATAAGATTATAGATACTGAAGAAGACGAAATTATACACAGAGACAATTTGGTTTTATTGTGATAAAAGCTCTGTTATTCTGTATAAGCTATTTTAACCCTTGAGGGTTATACTTTAAATACAGGGTTCCATACATTCGCCGGTTCCATGCACAAATATACTGCTGCTTTAGATTTTTTTGATTGAATTCTTCGGTTTATAAATTTATACATTTCTATTCTTAAAGTTTTCATAATATCTTAATTTGTAATCGTGTCCTAATAGCAGTTCTCCGTTAAGAATTTCTGTTTTTGGAAAACGATTTTCAATAATTATTTTTTGATAGGCAGGCATTCTGAGTGTCCCAAGACTAATCCATTTTATGCTTGAGTTAGGAACAATATCAAAAATCATATCTACAGATTCTTTATATCCCCGCATCCAATCTTGGTAGTAAATTATAGGATCAAAATGGAATGCAGTGCTGAACCCAGCTTGAGCACACTTTTTTGCTGATTCTAGCCTTTCTTGTATAGGATATGCTTTAAATTCATTGCTTTTTGTCATTTCGTCAGAGTTGACGCTCCAAGCGGCTACAATATTTTCTTGCCCTCCTGCGTTTAAAAGGTTTTGTATATTTGAACTTTTCGTCTTGAACTCAAAGAATATATCTTTTTTATTTTTAAAGTAATTAATTATGGAAGTTGAGAAATTTGTAATATGGTCAAAAACTAAAGAGTCGGTAAACTCTCCACTACCTATTCTTTTATAGTTAAAAAGAACTTGTCTTGAGCTGATAATTTTTTCATCTTTAAGATAATCATTTATATTATAAGGAAAAACGATTCCAGGGATATTTTGATAGCCCTGTAAAAAGCAATAACTGCAGTCGTATATACAGCCCATGCCTAAATTTATAATAGAATACCCACAAGTTACTACAGCTGATGTGCAGGGACATTTTTTTAAAAAATTATATTTTTCTTTTATTAAAAATAAATTGTCGGATCGTTTATTGTAATCTTTTAATGTGAAAGAGTTGCTTTTAACAAAGTTTTTTAAAGATTCTATTTCATGGTATTGAGAGTTTGGGAATAAAATTTTTACATTTTCAAATAATGTGGACTTTTTTGCTTCAGGTTCATAATAAATATTTTTCGGATAGAACTGTCCGGCTGTTATTTCGGCTTTTGCCATTGTATCAACTTCATATTTTGGCAGATAGAAAGAACTCAAAGGAACTTTTCCGAAAGTTTTAGGGTATCTGCGTTTGAGGAGTTCCTTCTTAGTTGATTTATAGTCTGTTGTCGTTAATGTGGCAAGGATAGCATTGATTGTAATTTTTTCAATACTTGATATTTCGTGCAAGAGTCTTAGAATTTCTCTTGATTTATTTATTCCAAAAAGAGGAAATTTGTTTGCAATAAGGTTAGTCGCATTTAAAGGTGTCATATTCAATTCTATCGCAAAATTTCACAATAGCTTCCGCTAATTTTTTTTAGAAGATTCTATTTTTTGTTTGTTTATGGTATCTATGTGCATCGTTGGAGCTTGTCCTATAAAATCTGTAACATATGCTAATCCTATTGCATTTTTGTTTATGTATTTTGCTGCTGAAAAAATTATTGAAGATTCCATATCGGCAACAGAAATTTCTTTTTTCTTAAACCAACTTAAGAAATTTGATTCTAAAGCCAACGAGCTTACACATGCAGAATTTGTCTCTATTATCTCAGCGATACCGCTTTTTGCCAAAAAGTCATTAAATAAAAGTCGTGTTGATTGGTAATACTCAACTTCTTCTTTGAAGTTCAACATGCTTGAAAAACTTTCAAGATTATAGGCTTTGTCAATTATAATTATATTACCATAACTTCTTCCATTGCAGCCACCACAACTGCCGAATAGAAGTATGTTTTCGCAAATTGTATTTTTTAGATGTAGAATTACATCTCCTGCAAGAAAATTATTTTTCAAAGCTATTACAGTTGCATTTACAATATTTGCACATTTTACAAATAAACCGGCGGAAATTTTATCTGAAAATAAAGATATATCATAACTTTGGCAGATAATACAGTTATGTTTTATATATTTTTCAGATATTCCAAAAAAGTTTTAAAATCCATACAAGCATTGTATAAAATTATTCAATTTCATAGAATACTAAAGTCAGGGGTATAAATACATATTGTTTGGAGGAAAAATGAAAGACAAACATAAATTAGGGATTGCAGTATTACTTTTAATAGTAATAGTGATACTGGCAATAAGCACTTTGCTCAAAACACCTCTTACCAAAAACGAAAAAGTTTTGCATAACGAAATAGAGTCAAACGTTGAAGGAATTCAATCTGAACAAATTATAGATAAAAACGATTAACAAGAGTCAAGAAAAAAATTGGCATATAAATTATCTTTTTTCAATTAAGAAACTTATGATATTTTGCATTTTTATTCCCGATTGGGAGTTTATAAAATTTTTATCTAACGATAGAATTATCTTTTCATGATTATCATCCATTGCTTTTAGCGGTTTTATTTCTCTTTCTAGAGTTTTTTTATCGGAAACAGTCTCAGCAATTTGAAAATAAATTTTTTCATTTTGATTTTCAGCAATAAAATCAATTTCGGCATATCTAAGATGTCCTATAGATACATTAAACCCTCTTCTAATAAGCTCAAAGAATATAATATTTTCAAGGATATGCCCTCTCTCAGTGTCTCTGTAACCTATATATAATTTTTCGTGTTTGTTTTAAATATCTCTTTGCCTTTTATATCGTGTCGTTTTCCTTCATAAAAAATGAAAGCGTTTTCAAGAGCAGTTATATAATTTTCAATGGTTTTATTTGAGTGTTTTTTATTGCCTTCAATTGTTTTTTCATTTCTTAGATAATTGCTTATATTGTTTGTTGAATTTATTGATCCGACATTTTGAGCTAAATATTTTATAAGTCTTTGTAACAAAGATTGATTTGAAATATTATTTCTTTGCATAACATCTTTCACTATTACAGTACTGTATATGCCTTCAAGAATTTCATGAATTCTTTGTTCGTTAAATTTATACTCTGTAAGTGATGGCATACCTCCATATTTCAAATATATATTAAACTTATCTTCAATAGGCATTGTCCAATATGATTTATTCCAAACAGGTTCATCCCATTTATGTCCGTCAAAAGTGTTAAAGTCAAGAAATTCTTTAAAAGAAAGAGGCAGAACTTTTATTTCAACATATCTACCAGACAGAAGAGTTGATAATTCAGAAGAAAGGATGTAAGCGTTAGAACCAGTCATGTAAATATCTACATCAAAATCTACCAGAAAAGAATCAACGGCTTTTTCCCATTTTTCCACTAATTGGATTTCGTCAAAAAGCAAATATGTTTTCTTATTTTTGACAATTTGCTTTTCAACCGATGTATAGAGAGCTTTATAATTGTTTATATCGTCAAATTTTAGAGATTCAAAATTCATTCTTACAATTTGCCTGTCTGATACGCCTAAATCAAGAAGTTTTTCTGAAAATAACGAAAGCATTGCAGATTTACCGCACCGCCTTACACCAGTCAATACCTTAACAACTTTTTTATCTTTATGCCCAATCAGAATTGACATATAAGATGGTCTGTCTTTTAGTTTAGAAAATGTTTTTTCTGCTTTCATTGACTGCCTCCATTATTTAACAGATATGTGCTATATAATTAGTTTTTGTCCTGTCAAGTTTTTGACTTAAGTTACAAAAACTTACAAAAATAAAAAAAATAAAGAGACAATTAAACCTATTTAGTTGTCTCTTTATTTTATCTTAGGCGTTATATCTTTAACATCAAGTTAAGGTTGTCTAATATATCTACCTTTCTATTAGTTGCGACCTCAAATATTTTTAGAAGATTGGCAAAAATTAGTTGTTTGGAAGTTTTGTGGTTTTTATAAATAAATTTCACTCAGGATATAACGCTCAAATTAGCAACTCTTGCAAGAAGCTTCTTCCATTGTCCTGTTTCAAACAAAACAACAAGTTTTAAATCATTTCCAATACCATTTTTTTCAATAATCTTCCCCTTTCCAAAAATGGGATGTGAAACGATGGTTCCTATTTTATAAGGACTTGAATCTGAAGTGGGAGTATAAAGAGGTTTGTCTTTAGTTAATTCGTCATTTGTAGGTATATAATTGTAAGAATCTTAGTTTCTGTACAAAATTTTTGCTCTTGAAAAATTATTATACTGTTGGCGGTTAGACGACTTATTCCATTTTGTTCTATTAAACCCTTGATTAAAGTTTTTAATGTTGTGTTGTCTTTCAATAGCTTCTTCCCTAAATCCTGCTTCAGTGATAAATCTTGAAGGCATATTCCATTTAGTTTTGCCATAGACAGTTCTCTCTGTAGCCCAGCACAAATAGAGATTTTTTATAGCTCTTGTCATACCGACGTACATAAGCCTTCTTTCTTCTTCCAACTCTTGAGGATT
>JAITKZ010000106.1 GCA_031278115.1 Endomicrobium sp. | reverse complement strand
CGGACAACAATAGCGTCGTCAATCAATAAACCTACTGCAAGAGATAAGGACATCAAAGAAAGCACATTCAAACTAAAACCAAAAACGTACATAAATACAAAAGAACCTATCAAGCTATTGGGTAAAGCTAAAGCCGTTATAAGAGTGGAGCGCCAGCTTCCCAAAAAGAAATAAACCACAACTATCGCAAGAAAAATACCTTCTATTATTGTAGATCTTACATCATCAATATTCATTCTTACGCTACGCGCTTGATCGGAAATAAGCGTAAGCTTAGGGCTGCCATTATACTTTTTATATCTTTCGTTGGCTTGAGACATTTCTTTTATTATTCCGTCAGAAACAGCTACGTCGTTTCCTTTAGCCTGTCTGTAAACTGCAAGTAATAGGGACGGTTGATATGTTACTTTGCCATTTTCTTTGGTATCAAGCCTTGCTCTTGAAACTTCTGCAACAATGCCGTCTTCAACTTTTGCAATGTCTTTAACGACAACAGGTTTGTCGTTGCCCATGAAGTTTACTACTACGTCATTTATCTGCTTTATAGATTTAAACTCACCCATAGTCCTAAAAGATATTTCTTGACTACCTCTGTTTACTTTTCCTGCAGGAATATTTAAAGAGTTAGACTTAATTCTACTAGCCAAAGTGGTAAGAGTCAGCTCATACTCTTTAAGTTTTCTCCTGTCAGCGTTTATGTGAATTTCTCTTTTGGAACCGCCTATTATATTCACCTGAGAAACACCCGAAACTTGCGCTAAATCTTTTGAAACTATGTCATCTGCAAAATCATACAATTCTTTTGGACTCATACTTTCGGATTTTAAATTCAACATTACTATAGGCATTGAATTCATATCGGCTTTTATTATCAACGGCTCGTCTATATCTTCAGGCAAGGCATTCCTTATTTGTCCTATTTTATCTCTTACTTCTTGAGCCGCGACATCAGGATTTTTTGTAAGTTCAAACTCTCCGAAAACTATTGAAACATTATCTTGGTTTGTTGAGTAAGAATGTTTAAGCCCCGATACTCCGCTTAAAGCGTCTTCAACAGGCTTTGTAACAAGCTGCTCAATTTCGGCTACGCCGGCTCCTTTATAAGTTGTAGCTATAACCACATAGGGAAATTCAACGTCAGGGAACATTCTTACACTTAGCTTATTAAAAGAAACAAGTCCTAAAATAATAAGCGTCATAAGTAAAGCGAAAATAAAAGTTGGACGTTTAATTGATAATCTTGCCAAATTCATACTATATACCTTGTATCCTTTTTTTCAAAATTTAGAGAACTTCGCCAACACCGCTATAAAAAGCCTTTGCTTGTTCATTTATCTGAATAAGCTCTAATATACTTTTAAAAACATTAAGAGTTGCAGCATCCAAATCGTCTTCGCTTTGCAAAACCATATATGTGGTGGTTCTTCCTCTTTTTAAAAGAGTTCTATCTTCTTCGTAACGTTGCTTTTGTATTTTTTCAACTTCAACGGCAAGTTCCATCCTTATTCTTGCATTGCCCCAATTGTCAAGCAACTGAATCCAATCGTTGTTTTCTTTTACAACTGCGCTTTCAGCTGCTGACTGGGCAGAAACTTTTGCGGCTTCATAACCTTTATCTATAGCTCTTCTGAGTTTAAAGTCTAAGGGAAGAGTATATTTCAAACCTAAGAAATAAGACGGTCTATCGCCCTTTTTTACATGATCAAAAGATTTTCCTGACGATTGTTCAACGCCATTAAGTGAATATTTTCCTTCTAAAACTAAATCAGCACCTCTGATTCTTTGAGAAGCTTCTTGATCGTATAAAGCGGTATTTACGTCTTCCAAAGCAGCAAGAACATCAGCTCTTGCACCTTTCTTTGTAATCGGACTGTCAATTTTAAAAGAATTGCCTTTATCTTCAAACTTCTCAACGTCATATCTTAATTTGTCGTATCTAATAATATTTAAGAACTGGTTAAACGCTCTGTTGGCTCTATTCTCGTCTTCATAAGCAAGTTTTAAATTCAATTCGCCAGACTTTACCGCTGCCAGCGACTGAAGCAAATCGGATTTCTCAGCCAAATCCATTTTGTATCTTGTTTGATTCCAGTCTAAAAGCCTTTTTTTTCTATCAAATGATACTTTTCTAAAATCTATTACAGTTCTTGTATAGGACAAGTTCCAATAAGCGAATATTGCATCTAATAAAAGTTTTTGTTTTTTATATTCCAATAAATACAAGGCTGATTTTGCACTTGCTTTCTGTTTGTAAATGCCCACTTTTGTAGAGCGTCCGTTTATATCTTTCCATAAAGACTGCTGCAATCTGACAAAAGGAGAAATATCGCTCACGTTATAGTGAGGATCACCAGGCGAGACAGGAACATAATCATAAGTGCCATAGCTACCGTTAAATCCTAGAGAACATTGTGTTCCTGTTACAAATTGTTTATTCACAGATGTAGTGTAATTCCAATTTGATACTTCATTAAGTTTAGCAGGCTGGCTGCTATAAGGTCTGCCACTTTTATCATCGCTATAACTTAAGTCTGCACTAAGAGAATACGCGTATACTCTTTCTATCTCTGCAAGTTTGCCTTTTATAGAGTTAATACTTGCCTGAATTGACTTTAAGTCGCTGTTATTTTTAGCAACCATATACAGATAGCCATCAATTGTTAACATTTCTCCATAAACAAAAACTGAAATAAAGCACAACGTAAAAGAAAACAATGAACTAAATTGCTTCATACCAAAACCTTTTTAAAAAAAATTTAAGAGTTAAAATAACACTCTTTTTATTTTATATTCTTTAGCTATAATTTATTTATATATTTTCATATATTATAACTAATTTAAGTTTTATATACTATACTAATATGGTCAATGTAGATTTTAGGAAATATTTTTATATATTCGCTCTTCTTGTCAAAATCTTTTATGTCTGACAAATATGCGTTCGTCGCCATTATATGCCTTTCTTTCATTCCACTATCCTCTATTACATTTAT
>JAITKZ010000085.1 GCA_031278115.1 Endomicrobium sp. | reverse complement strand
CGACAAAATTGAAAAATGTACCAGCATGATGTTTTCAAAAAATCTTGAATTTAAAGATTTGGCAATTGAATCTTTTGATGTCCATCACAAAGATAGAAATATTTCAAAAACGCTCGGATGTGCTTTTTTTAGAAGTTCACTACGGAATTGTTTCATTCTTTCGGATTATTTAAAGATATTGTTCAAGCAATTCTTTTTTCATTATTTTTATACTATCTGAAGTGTCAAGATATATATTTTTGCCAGCTAACTTTTCTAAAACTTCTTCCCACATTAAAAAACCCGCCCACGTGGGTGCCCATAATTTAATGTAGCAAAATAGTTAGCTTTAGTTTTTGTATCTCTTCGTAGAGAGGAAACGACCTTTCATCATCAACATAAAAATTTTGAAATTCAGGATGCAATTTAATACCATAGGCATTGTCTTGTATTCTTTTTAATTCTTCCCTAAAACCGTCAAAAAAAGGGTGTATTGAAGCAAAAGGAATAAGCCTTTTTTGCTTAATAGAGAAAAGCCAATTGTTTATTGGTACAACTTGATGAGGATAAGAAGCAATTGAAGAGATGACACTTTTTGAGATGCTTGCCTCATCCATGACCTTAAGCAAGTTGTCTGCCGTAGGCAAAGTTATCAGTTTGTGTTTAGTAAAACTTTCAAGATAATCTTTGGCTTTAGAGACAACTTTCTCTGGCCATATATGATTGTGCGCATCTATGATTTCCATTCTGTTTCTTCTTATTTTAAAAGCATTATTGCACTTATTAAATATATATCTTCCGCACTTGAACCTCTGCTTAAGTCGCTTACTGGAAGAGAGAGTCCTTGTATAATTGGACCTAGTGCTTGGAATCCACCAAATCTTTCTGCAATTTTATAGCCTATATTTCCGGCATTTAAATCAGGAAATACCAATATATTTGCTTTTCCTGCAACAGCCGATCCCGGAGCTTTTCTTTCTCCAACAGTTGGAACTACAGAAGCGTCAAGCTGAAGCTCTCCGTCAACATTAACGTCATTTTGCCCTTTAAAATGCTCTTTTGCAAGCTTTGTCGCTTCTATAACTTTTTCCAAAACTTTATTGTTGGCACTTCCTTTAGTTGAGAAAGAAAGCATAGCTACATTAGCCGTTTTGCCGGGGAGAAGTTTTTTGAAGTTTGCTACGGTTGAAACAGCTATGTCTTTTAACCCCAAAGCCTGAGGGTCTGGATTTACGCCGCAGTCAGTAAACATAACAGGTTCTTTTATAATAGGATGATTTGCCGGAGGTATCATAAGAAAATATGAAGAAATAATCTTTATGCCTTCTGCCGTACCTATAACGTGAATGCTTGCTCTTAAAATGTCCGCCGTATCGTAAACTGCTCCACCTACGCAAGCATTACACTTGCCGCTTTTTAAATACATCATTGAGAAGTATAAAGGCTTCTTTAGCAAAGCTACCGCATCTTGTTCCGTCATACCTTTCTTAGTTCTTGCGGCAACAAACTCTTTAACTTTGCTATTGTCCAAAAGAGATTGGTCTATGTTTATAATTTCTATTCCGTTTAAATCTATACTTGCATTTGCAGCAATCTTTTTAACTTCTTCAATATTCTCACTAGGCAATATTACTGAAGCAACTCTGTTTTTTGTAAGCATTTCTGCAGCTTTTAAAACTCTAGTATCAAAACTTTCTGGCAAAATTACTTTACCTTTGACTTTCTTGGCTAATTCTAAAATGTGTTCTCTGATGTCCATATACGTCTCCTTCTTTAGTATGTAATAATTTTCTCAAATTTTATTTATTGGTTGGATCTTTCTCTTATTTCTTTTCTTTTAATTTTACCGCTTATTGTTTTTGGTAAATCATCAACAAACTCTATAATTCTTGGATATTTGTAAGGTGCTGTCACCTTTTTAACATGGTTTTGAAGTTCTATAATAAGATCTTCACTTGCATTATACTCTTTGGCAAGAACGACTGTAGCTTTTACAATTGCTCCTCTTAATTCATCTGGAACTCCAGTTACAGCGCACTCTAATACACAAGGATGTTCCATTAAAGCACTTTCAACTTCAAACGGTCCTACTCTATAACCTGAGCTTTTTATAACGTCGTCAGAACGACCTACAAACCAAATGTATCCATCTTCGTCTTTATAAACCATATCGCCAGTGTCGTATATGCCATCTTTCCAAACACTTTTAGTCATTATATCATCCTTATAATAACCAAGGAACAAACCTGTTGGTCTTCCTTTGTCAGTTCTTATTATAAGGCGTCCCTCTTCTCCCGGCTTGCAAGATTTATTCTTACTATCTACAATATCCACGTCCCAACCTGCAGAAGGCTTTCCTATTGAACCCGGTCTTACTTCTATCCAAGGAAACATTGCAGCTAAAGCTACGGTTTCTGTCTGACCAAAACCTTCTCTTATTTCAAGTCCTGTATATTTTTTAAACTGATAAAAAACTCCAGGATTTAAAGGCTCTCCTGCAGTTTCCGCATATTTTAATTTAGACAAATTATATTTTGAGAAATCTTCTCTTATCATATGCCTGTAAACTGTTGGTGGCGCGCAAAAAGAAGTAAGTTTGTGCTTGGCTATTTTTTCAAGCAAATCTTTGGCATCAAATCTTTCGTAATCATAAACAAAAATACACGCTCCACAAAGCCACTGACCATATATTTTTCCCCAAGAAGTTTTTGCCCAACCCGTGTCTGCCACCGTAAGATGCAAACTGTTGTCATCTAAGTTTTGCCAAAATCTTGCAGTCATAATATGACCTAAAGGATATGAGTGGTCGTGGTACGCCATTTTAGGCATACCTGTAGTCCCCGAAGTAAAATACAACAAAACTTTATCTGTGGCAGTAGTTGCTCCTTCTCCTATAGGTCTATCAAAAACGTCAGAAAAATTCTTTAATTCTTTGGAATAATCAATCCATCCGTCCACATGTCCGTTCACGGAAATCAGATGTTTTAAGATGGGCAGATCTTTTTTTGCTTCATCTATAACATCTGTAATTCTTTTGTCCGCTGCGGCAACTATAGCTTTTATGTCAGCAGCTTCAACTCTATACTTTATATCTTTTACAGTTAAAAGATGCGTTGCGGGAATCATCAGAATTCCCAGTTTATGAAAAGCAACTGCAAAATGCCAATATTCATAACGCCTTTTTGACATTATCATTACCGCATCACCTTTCTTTAAACCCAACGATTTAAGAAAATTCGCGGTTTTGTTACTTTCAGTTTTCATATTGCTGAAAGTAAATGTTTCTTCGTCTCCTTCAGGATTGCACCAGACCATAGCCTTTTTGTCAGGCTCAACTCTCGCCATTTCATCTACAACGTCAAAACCGAAGTTAAAATCTTTGGGAACTTTTATTTTGCAGTTTTTTAAAAAATCTTCATATGAATCAAAATTAACTTTTACGTATTTTTCAGCTAACATTTATTTTCTCTTTTTATTTAAATTTTAGGATTTTTAAGATGTGTATAATTTAATAACCAACAGGACTTAAGAAGAGACTTTGTCCCTTTCTTTTTAATTAAACACAACAGCTAAAAACTTTGCAGACCTGCCACCTACAGCAATCATAGTATGATTATATCCACAGTTAAAATAAACAGAATCGCCCTGATCCAAAATATATTCTTTACCTTCAAATACAATTTTAAGCGTCCCCTCCAGAATATAACTAAACTCTTGCCCCTGATGCAAATACGTGTGTTTTGCATCCTCTTTTTTAGGATCAACAGTTACAAGAAATATTTCGGCTTTTTTATGCGCAAAACACGCCGCTAAATCCTGATACTTGTACTCTTTTCTTCTTTCTATTACAAGACCTCTATCTTTTCTTACAATCTCTATCTGTTTAAGATGAGGGGATTCTCCTGTAATGAGAGCTGTCATTTCAATATTGTATTTACTTGAAATTGCATGAAGAATATTTAATGGAACTTCTTTTAGTCCGTTTTCATAATCCAAATAAACATTTTCGTTCATTTTTATACTTTTTGCAAAATCCTGAGCCGAAATTCCTAAAGATTCTCTTATGGCTTTTATACGCAGTCCCGTCTGCTCTAACTCCTTTGACGTTTTTCCTCCAAATTCGCAAATATTATCCACTAGAAAATTTTCAAAAGCACGGCAAACTTACTTAGTGTCTAAAGAGACCGATGTTATCCTTATCCCATTTAAATTAAGAATTTCTATCAAGTTAAAAGGGGTGTTATATTTTTTTGAATAATCTTTAAGCTGTACTTTCAAAAAATCTTCAATCAACGATATATTCTTTATATTCTTACCATTGATTTTTTCAAGTAAGACCAAAAATAAAGTTTTGTCCCTAACGGCTGTATACTGAAACACCGTGCCAATTTGAAGAGCGTTTAACTTTGACGCTATAAGCCTTCCGACAAACTCATCCTGCGAAATATCGTGCTTATCATTTATAATATCTGCTATTGAATATCCAAACATTTCTACAAGGGATCTTGAGTTATAATCAGACATTGATATACGGTTATAAATGTGACTCTTTATGTCGTCTATATTTTCTACTAATCTGATAAGAACAGTGTGTGCAGTGTCGCAAGCATTAACTACCATAAATTTAATATCAGAATCGCTACTTAAAACAACTCTTGCTATATCTTCACCTGCTATCTTCACCTTACGCAAAGCCTTGTCAAACGCTTCGCGTTCAGCAAGTGGAGTAAGCCCCTTAACTTGCATATCTAAATACAAAGTTCTGCCTATAATATATGCCTTTGATTCTTGTCCTGCTTCTTTCTTTACTAGCTTTTCTAAATCTTGAGTAAGATTTTCTTTCTTGTAGGTCACCCCACAAGAATTTAATAAAATAACCACAAATAAAAGCAACACTAAGTATTTTATTTTCTTCACGATATCATTCATTTGCTTTACAGCTTAATTTATTCCTTATTATTTGCATCGTCTGCAGCAGTCGTCTATGGTTTTCTTTTTCCGACTAATGCCATTGTTTCTTCCAGTTCATCAAAATCTAGTTCTTTATCTTTGACAAGCCTTTTTGCCACAGCGTCAACAGCATCCCAATTGTCCCTTAAAAATTTGTCAGCTTTAGACTTGCATACATTTAATATTGCCAAAGTCTCGTTATTCAATCTTTCCTTTAAGCTTTGAGAAATTTCTTCTTTTGGTATAGCCGAAAAATCTCCAACAAAGCCGTTTTCGCCCATGCCAACCTTCCAAACCATAGCGTTTGCTATTCTCATAGCTTGGTTAAAATCCGCAGAAACACCAATTGTAGAAGTATCGTATTTAATTTTCTCAGCCGTATAGCCTGCCAAAGAAACTATAATATCAGCAGTTAATTTTTCTCTGTCTGCACTATGCAACTCTTCTTTAGGAAGATGAGCTACAAGTCCAAGCGATCCCTGGTGGGATTTTACAGTAACTTTAAATACATCATCAGTAGGGTGCATTAAATATATTGCCACTGCATGACC
>JAITKZ010000097.1 GCA_031278115.1 Endomicrobium sp. | reverse complement strand
CCATAAAACGAACCTTCATCCCTTTGCGTATTTTGCCGTCAAAAACTCTTATTATAACTATAACACCTCTGTAAGATTCGTAAAAAGAATCAAAAATTAGAGCTGATAAAGGCTCATCATTTATAATTTTTGCTGGCGGAATATTTGCAATAACAGAATCAACTATTTCATTTATTCCTATGCCTTCCTTAGCGCTTGCAAGAATTGGTTCAGAATCTACACCAAGACCTTCTTTCATCTGCTCATATGCACTGTCAACATCGGCAGTAGGCAAATCTATTTTGTTTATAACAGGAATAATTTTTAAATTAGCATTCTTAGCAAGTATAGTATTTGCAAGCGTTTGAGCTTCAACACCTTGAGTAGCATCTATCACTAAAATTGCGCCTTCGCAAGCTGCCAACGCTCTTGAAACTTCGTATGTAAAATCAACATGTCCGGGTGTGTCTATCAAATTTAAAACATAAGTTTGACCGCTCTTATCTCTATAATTCATTCTTATAGCTTTAGCTTTTATTGTTATTCCTCTTTCCCTTTCAAGCTCCATCCCGTCAAGTATTTGGTCTTTCATTTCTCTTTTTGAAATTGTACCAGTATATTCAAGAAGTCTGTCGGCAAGAGTACTTTTCCCGTGATCAATGTGAGCTATAATACAAAAATTTCTTATGTTAGACATCCATCTTTTCCCTTATAATTATTTACTTTTGAAACATATTGAAAGAAAATCCTAAAGCTATGTAGAACATTCTTTCAACATCGTTAGTCAAGTTATGAGCTGCAATCCTTGAATGGTCAAAATAAATTATATACCCTATTTCCGTTGTAAGCCACGGACATGTTTTTAGAAATACTCTGTTTTCCCAATAAATACCTTCACACGTCGGTCTAAATGTTCCAAAAATTCTAAATTGCGAAGCAAATTTTGTGTTTTGACGAAACACGAAAATATAATCTATAACTGATTCGCCACCAAAATCTCTTTCAGCATCTTTCTTAGAATTAAAAATTTGAAGACTGACTGTCTCTGATGGCAGATGTATCTAGTCTGCCCTGCCATGCTCTTGAATATGTCTCTTTACCAGTCCAATTTTTGCTTATATCAGTCTGATTATACGACCACGTAAAAATACCTGAAAACTTCCAGGGTTTAGTTAAAGATTCTTGTTGGACAGCTTGCCCAAAAGAAAAATCTGCATAGAGAAACAAACAAAACAAAAAAGCCAGTGCTTTTTTCATCGTATATCCTCTGTAACAATCGGATTATTTGTACAGGAACCAACTTTGAGATTATTTCATTTTTTAGGTTGTTTTTCAATTAATTTTTTTCTCAAGCAATCTAAAATTGTATTGACTGTTTTGTCTCTTATATCTTTTCGTGTTCCGACAAAATTGAATTTGAAACTTTCCGTTTTTTTATTATCGGCAAAACCAACGTAAACCAAACCCACGGGTTTGTCTTTTGAACATCCACCGGGACCCGCAATACCTGTAACAGAAAAAGCGTAGTCACTCCCTGAAAGATTTAAAATACCTCTAGCCATTTCTTTTGCAGTCTCCTCGCTTACCGCTCCAAATTTCTTTAAAGTTTCTTCTTTTACACCAAGAATTTTAAGTTTGGATTCATTGGAATAAGTTACTACGGAACTTTTAAAGTACAAAGAACTGCCTGCGATATCTGTAATAGCCGATACTATTTTACCTCCAGTGCAAGACTCTGCGAAAGAAATAGTTTTTCTCTTTTGAATAAGAAGTTTTCCTACTACAGACGCAGGAGTATCATCGTTATATCCAAAAATATTATCTTTTAAAACATCATTGAATCTTAAATTTAAATTCTTTATTGAACTGTCTACAGCAAACTCGTCAACGCCTGAAACTGCAAATTTTATATCTACTATAGATTCGTTTGCCAAAATACCAAATTCCAGAGCTTGGCAGTCTCCAAATTTAGCTTCCTCAATAACAGGTTTTATTGCTTCGGCAATTGCAGATTCTGATAAACCAAACACACGTAAGGTAGCATTTTTCCTTATACCTGAAGAATAACTTTTTAAAAACGGTTCAACGTTTTCTTCAAACACCGGCTTCATTTCTCTTGGAGGACCAGGAAGCAAAAACAAAGTTTTGCGATACTTTTTTTCATCGCTTTTAAATTCAAAATGCAACATTTGCCCCGGTGCTGTGCCTAAACGATTTTCCAAAACTTTAGCGCCGCTAATTATATTAGCCTGCCTTTTGTTGATTTTTGGTATTTTTGAAATTGATTTTTTAGCAAAGTATTCTTGTATAGACTTTAAAACTTTCTCATCAGAATAAATCGGAAGCCCTAAGCATTCAGCTGCAGTTTCAACAGTCATGTCATCAAAAGTCGGACCAAGTCCTCCTGTTACAATTATGATATTACTTCTTGCAAAAGCAATGTTAAAATGATTTGTCAAATCTTGTTTTTTATCGCCTATGTCAGTAATACAAAATAACTCAAGACCTATGTTAAATAATCTTGAACCTATATAAGCTGCATTTGTATTAAGCTTTCCAGCAAGAAGTTCGCTTCCTGTACAAATAAGTTCTATTTTCACAAAATTAAAACCCTATAGCGTCTATTATATCTTTCATATTTGCTTTAACTTTTTTAGGTTTCACAGCATTAGAAACAGCAGTGTCTGGATCTTTTAGACCATGTCCTGTAAGTATGCACACAGCTTTTCCAAGTTTATTATTTTTGAAATATCCTAGCTTAACATATTTTATAAGACCAGCAATAGACGATGCTGAGGCAGGCTCGCAAAAAACACCTTCTGTAGCAGCTACAATTCTATACGCTTCTAATATTTCTTCATCAGTTACTTTGTCTATAACGCCGTTAGATTCATCTCTGGCTTCTTCTGCCGTTTTCCAAGAAGCAGGATTTCCTATTCTTATAGCAGTAGCTATTGTTTCCGGGTTTGCTATGGGATGCCCTTCTACTATAGGCGCAGATCCAGCAGCTTGAAAACCCATCATCTTTGGAAGAGCATATTTAGAAGGTTCTGCTTTATTATAATCTTTATATCCTTTCCAATACGCCGTAATATTTCCAGCATTGCCAACAGGCATAAATTGATAATCAGGAGCTTCTCCTAAACTTTCGCATATTTCATATGCAGCTGTCTTTTGTCCTTCAATTCTGTAAGGATTAACAGAATTCACTAAAGTTATAGGATATTTTTCACTTAATTCTTTTGCAAAATTTAATGCATCATCAAAGTTGCCGTTTATTTCCAAAACTTCAGCTCTGTGCATGACAGCTTGGGACAGTTTTCCTAAAGCTATCTTCCCCTCAGGTATAAGAACAACACACTTTATGCCTGCTCTTGCAGCATAAGCTGCTGCTGACGCAGACGTGTTTCCCGTTGAAGCACAAATAATTACTTTGCTTCCAACCTCAATAGCTTTTGAAACAGCCATTGTCATTCCTCTATCTTTAAACGAACATGTAGGATTCATACCTTCAAATTTAAAATATATTTCGCCGTTAAACCCTATTTTTGGGGGAAGATTTCTAGCTTTTATAAGCGGCGTGTTTCCTTCATGAAGAGATATAACCGGAGTACTATCGCTTACTGGCAAGAATCTTCTGTATTTTTCAATTAAACCTTGATACCTCATTTTTATCATCCCTTTAAACAACATATATTTTATGAGTTAATTTTATTATTTTTTAGACTATTAAAGCAATGAATAAAAATAAAAAACTATTAAGTTATGCTGCGCAATAAATTTTATTTTCGGTTTCTTAATACATTAAAATTGAATTTCTTTATAAAATCAAATATAATCTGATTGTAAAAACTGAGTTTATCAGATAGATAATAAAGACAGTTAGGGTTGCTTACTAAGATTTGATCTGGTAGAATTTGGATGCTGTTACTAGTTGTCTAATCTATCAATATTGTTAGAGTATAGATAAACGGTTAAATTAAGGAGATGTTTATGAAATTAGTTAAGTATTTATTTTTATGTTTTTCAATCCTGACTACCTTAGTAACATATACGGTAGCAAAACAATCGCCGAAAATAGAAATAGTAAAAGCCTCATCTTGGGAAAAAGCTATTAAAAGTATAACCTCTCATGTATTGCAGTCTAATTCGCAAAAGAACATAATATGCATTACCGACGATGATGGCATTCTTTTGGACAGCCAATTAAAAGCTATACCTAAGAGTTATAATCTTTTTTATTTTATGAAATATAGAAAAATTCCTATTTTTTGTTTAGCTACAACCGCAACAGCTGAAAAACTTAAAGAAGAAGGGTTCAAATTTAATACAATTTCTGCTTCTGTAGAGGAAAACTCAAAATTTTCAATAAGTGACGGAGTTATTCGTGGACAGATTAATGATAATAAAATACCAGGATTAGTCTTGTTTTTGGAAAAAACTAACTTTACCCCCGACCAAATTATTTTTATAGATGATTCTTATAAAAATATTGAGGATATGGCTGATTTTTGCAAAAATAGCGGAATTGATTGTTTTGCAATTAATTTAGTTTTAAAATAAAAAAACGACTGGCTGACAAATATTAGTGAGTGATAGTATTTTAAAAGGTTTTTACAATTATTTTGCATTTAACCCTTTTGAACTGTTTAGGATAGAATAAAATACAGAAATATACCCTACATACTGCATTTTAGTTAATATTTGTCAGAAGCATACAAATTTCTTCTTGTAATACCGATAAGATAGTAGGGTAAAAAATATTTATTTGAAGGACTTTACGCTTTTGTCGGCACAATCCGCAAACAAAATATATCAAAAGGTAGATTTAGGTTTGCGAGCTGTTTGTATTTGAAAGAAAGTCTTGAAAAAATTGAGCAAATGCCAGAAACTAACTTTGAAAAAATTATTGAAAAGTATGTTGAACTGAACATCGCTCACACTTTTATAGATGGAAGTGGCAGAATTTGGCTGGATTTGCTATTAAAAAAGTTTGTATTGATTGGCAAAGGTTGATAAAATTGCTTATTTGCAGGCAATGGAACGAAGCCCGATAAACGATTTAGAGATTAGAACTCTTTTTGAAAGAGGCTTTAACTGATAAAATTGACGGACGTGAGCTATTTATCAAAGGTATTGAGCAATCATATTATTATGAAGAAGACGAAAACCATAAAGAGAATATAATTAAAACCTGAGTTTAAATGCTATAAAAACATACCAGAGTTCTTTTGTCTGTAAATTCATAACACTAAAAAAGCTCTAATCTTAACAATCTACTTCAACTTTGTTTCCTTAATGTCTCTTTTTCCAAAATCTTCCTCCGACGACAACCCTGCCTTTTTACTCTTCCCAATAAACTTAAGTATCAAAATTTGCAAATTTTTCACAATAAAATAGATAATCTTTATTTATTAAGTTATATCATATGCATAGAATAAAATATTGCTGGTAATAGGATACTTGCAATGAAAAAGGTAATAGGGACGTTGTTATGTATTTGCTTGTTAGCTTGTTTTTCTTTTGCTGAAAAAATTAATGTTTTATTATGTTTTTCAGAAAATTATACTATTCAATCAGAAGTATTAATTACATCTATTCTTTCTTCTAAATCTCCAAATGCACATTTCAATATTTACTGCTTTAGTCCAGATTCTAACCTAAATACGTATCACTCGTTAAAGAAAATAGTTGTTTCCATAGATAATAAATCCAAAATATCTTTCTATAAAACATCCTTGTTTAAAGATGTAAAAAGTATAGGAGCCTCTTGAAGGCTAAGGCTTCTTGTACCTAATTTCTAAATAGTATCAATAAAGTTATATATTAGGAATAATAATATATTGTTTTATTTCTTGAAAAAATTTAATCTAATAAGAGGTGTATATGAAAAAAAGATTTTAATAAGATTGTATTAAAGAAAGAAGTTAGTTGCGAATAGGAAATTAAAAATTCAAAAGAGAGCAATTTTATGAACGCATTAACATTGATATTTGCCAGTCTTTGTATTTTTGCTATAGGGTATAGGTTTTATGGTATTTTTTTATCTAGGAAACTTTTGCATATTAATTCTGGACGAATTACGCCTGCTCATAAATATTACGACGGACGCGACTATGTGCCTACAAACAAGAACGTTCTTTTTGGACATCATTTTGCGGCAATTGCAGCGGCGGGACCTTTGGCAGGTCCTGTGTTAGCTGCTCAATTTGGATTTTTGCCCGGCGCTTTATGGATACTTATAGGCTGTGTGCTTGGCGGCGCTGTTCATGATTTGGTCGTGCTTTTTGCCTCGTTGCGCCATAAAGGGCAGAGTCTGGCTACGATTGCGACAAAAGAACTTAACGGAACTATTGGAATGGTAGCCGCATTTGCAATTTTATTTATTTTAGTTATGACTCTTTCTGGGCTTTCACTAGTTTGCGTTGGAGCAATGAACAACGCACCATGGTCTCTTTTTGTTGTTTGTTCTACTATTCCTATAGCCATACTCATGGGAATAATTATGAAGTATTGTCAAAAGTCAGGAATTGTTATTGCAAGCATTTTGGGATGCGTATTGTTGATGTTTGCAATTTTATTAGGGAAAAACGCCGTTGGCGTTGCGTCGCTACAAGCTTTGTTTACATGGAATGCAAAACCGCTTTCTATCGCAATTGCCGTGTATGGGTTTTTTGCATCGGTGCTCCCAGTGTGGTTCCTACTTGTTCCAAGGGACTACTTATCCTCCTATTTAAAAATAGGAACGATTGTTTCTTTAGCTTTAGGAATAATTTTTATTCATCCTGTGATACAAATGCCAGCATTTACTAGCTTTATTAAAGGAGGAGGTCCAATTATTGGCGGTCCTGTGATCCCGTTCATTTTTATAATTATAGCTTGTGGAGCTATTTCTGGGTTTCACGCAATAATTGGAACAGGAACTACTCCCAAAATGCTAAATAATGAAAATGACCTTCTCTTTGTAGGATATGGGGCGATGCTTGTTGAAGGGTTTGTAGCCATAATGGCTTTAATAGCGGCGGTTACTCTTGCGCCGGGAGACTACTTTGCGATAAATACACCAAAGTCAGCTTATGACGCTTTCCTCGCGGCAAATCCCGGATTAGCCGTTAAGGATCTCGCATTTTTTAGTGAGAAGATAGGAATAGATCTTGCGGGAAGAACTGGAGGAGCAGTGTCTCTTGCCGTCGGCATGGCGAATATATTTAGCAAAATTCCCTCTATGGATAAGTTAATGGCATATTGGTACAATTTTGCCGTTATGTTTGAAGCTGTATTTATTCTTACAGCTATTGACGCTGGCACAAGAGTTGGAAGATTTTTCTTACAAGAATTGCTTGGTCGTGCGATTCCATACTTTAAAGATCAAAAGAGAAAAGAGGGAGTTTTAATAGCCGGGTTGCTGTTTACTCTTTCATGGGGTTATTTAGTCTATACTGGGGATATTGGTAGCATTTGGCCACTATTTGGAATAAGCAATCAACTTCTTGCGTCTTGCGCTCTTATTGTATGCACTACAATGTTTATTAGAATGAATAGAGGTAAGCTTGCCTTGCTCACGGCAATACCGGGAATTTTTATGGCTGCCGTCACATTGTGGGCTGGATACATTCAAGTATTTGGAATGCAATTATCTAGTGGAATATTTTTAAAAGGATATTTCCACAAAAACCAATTTCTTTTAGGAATTTTAGCTATAATAGTGATGATTTTTATGATAATTGTATTTGTTAGCTCTTTCAAAAAATGGTACGAATTAGCCAAAATTAAGTCTCTAACCACAGATAAATATGGTGAACTTGTAAAAGCGGTAGTTGAAGAATAGGCTAATTAACTTCGCATAGAGTATAAGATTTGTAGTGTTATAGTAAAAATCTTAAAATCTATAAGAAATGATTTGGACTTGAAGAAAGATGAAAGATCTCCTCTGAGTTTATTAGAATGGTAAACTCAGAGGAGAGTTCAGATAAAAAAATTGTATATTCAAAAGTAATGTAAGCAAATCTCAAAAAATTTGTTCCTCTTTTTCCTTACTATTCCCTCACTTCCTTCCCTTCTTACAATTCCTCTTTTTAATTTTTTAAATGACAAAGTATTACGTTCCTTTGACAAAATAGTAAATATGAGTATGTTAATTTTTATCATAACGTTAAATATATTAATTTAAATGTACTTCTAAACAATAACTAAAAATCTTTTACTGTTTATAGAGGAAAATAAAATTATAAGTCAAAAAAGAAGGAGGTGAAAAAAAATGAAAAAAGTAATCAGCATTGTTATATCAGCAGTTTTTGCGTTTGCTGTATTTACCGCTCCAGCACAAGCTGGCGGATTTGCAACTCAGCAGTATAGGGTAGGTGCGTTTAACACAGTGAAGATGTTTGCTACTTATGCACTTTGTTACGCAAAAGACGCTGTACTTCATTCTTACCGCTCTATAGCAGAAGTCATTGGCGGAGGCTGGGACAGAACTGCAAGCTTGTTTGGCAAAACTTCAGTAATTAGCGCTCAGTTTCAGCAGCCAGAGTATTTAGCTAACATCTGGGCAGAGTTAAAGTTGGGAATTAAGTAAGCAATTTTAGTAGTAAAAGTGGTAACTCTAAATAGCATTTGGAGTTACCACCTTATGAATTAAACACTTCCTATTGCACACTACGAAGTAAGGAGAAGGTTTTGAAGATAAAAAAAAGCCTCTATAAATAAGAGTTTTTTCTATCTCTTACATAGACTTACTCCAAGTGCGACGACTTAGATAACAAGGGCTTAAAAGCTCGCAAAATTTTCAAGTATTAAATTGTTATCTTCCTTTAAACAATTTTCTTATTTTTCCCCTGAGTTTAACGTTTAGGTTCCCCCGAGAAAAAACATATTATGCAAAATGCTATACAAACATAACAGCGATGATATTAGTTGTTTTGTCTCTAAATATAACACTAAAAAAGCCCTAATCTTAACAACCTACTTCAACTTTGTTACCTTAGTATCTCTTTTTCCAAAATCTTTCTCAGAAGACAAGTCTAAATTTTCTTATTCAAAAAACGTCATTTTTAGGATATTTTTATAAGAAAAAACGAAAAAAGGTTCCCCTTTTTGAGTTTTTTCACTCTCAAAATCCTTCCTTTTTACTCTATCCGATAAACTCAGGTTTTAATCAAGATTATTTATTAAGTTAAGGCAGTGATATTGGAAGAATGGATAGGCAAGAGGTGGATACTTATGAACTACATAAGTCTAAGATAAGCATATATGTATTTGATATAATAGTGAAACAATAATCACAAGTAAAGGGAGATATGCAATGCTAAAAGGTAAGTTTTCTTTTTTAAAGTTTCTCATGACAGTAGTTATGGTCTTAGCAATTGTCACAGGGATCTGCGAAATAAAAGCTTCGGCAGAGGATATTAAAAGTTCTGAAATAGAAGTTATTTATTTGTTTGATATGGACGGAACCTTAACCCCGTCAAGACAACCGATGACAGAAAAATTCGCTAAATGGTTTTATGATTTTATAAACAAAAACGAGACCTATATAGTGACGGGATCTGATATTGGAAAAATCAAAGATCAAATACCAGAAAATATATATGAAAAGATTGGAGGAATTTACGCCTCAATGGGCAACGAGTTGTATAAGAAAGGGAAAATTGTTTATAGGCGAGACTTTAAGCCTAAAAAATCTCTTTTGAAACATTTAGAAGCTTATAGAAAAAACACAAAATACCCTGGACAGTTATATCCAAATTACATAGAGAAACGTTGTGGAATGATAAATTTTTGTGTTTTAGGCAGAGATTGCCCAAACGAAGCCAGAGTTGAATACGGGAAATGGGATGCCGTTAATGGAGAAAGGCTGGAAATACAGAAAGAGCTGACGAAATTATTTAAGGAGTTAGATATTGTTATTGGGGGAGCTATCAGCATAGATATAGTTCCAAAAGGGTTTGGAAAAGAACAGGTTGCTGACCGCGTAAGAAAGACGTATCCGAAATCTCTAATAGTTTTTGTTGGAGATAGGACAGAAGAAGGTGGTAATGACTATTCTTTAGCGCAAAGACTATTGCAACTTGGCAACAGCGAAGTTATCGCTGTAAAAGATCCTGAAGATACGATAAAATGTTTAGAAAATTATATGACAAAGAGGAAGTAGCGTTTGGTTGAGAGAGAGGCGGTAAATGCTTTTGAAGAGATGCTAAGATTGTCTCTTACAGCTCGTTTACGTTTACCTAGCGTTTTATAGATCTTAACTGACTAGATGTAAATATATATTGCCTCCTGCTTTGAAACATTTAGGAATTTAATAACATCGCTTGAAGTAAATTCGCTCCTGAGTTTTATCGTATAGGTAAAAAATGAGGATTTTGAGAGTGAAAAAGTCACAAAAGGGGAACCTTTCTAATAAGCTCAGGTTCTAAACAAAATGTCCAGCAATGTAAACTCATTGCTGGACTTCGTTTCACTAGATTTTTTATTTTAATTACTCAACTCACCTAATTCTTTAAAAATATCACCTAAAGCTTCTGAAGCTCTAGACATTACACGTTGTCTTTCTCTTGCTTGCCTTTCTCTTTCATTGCTTACTTGGGTAGTAAGATTTTCAATATCAGCAATCAATTGCATTCTACGCTGCAAACGATAAAATAATCTAATTGACATCTGGAAGTTGACATCATCTGCCTGTACACTCGCATCAACAGGTACTTGGGTAGTCTCACACAACGTGTCAACTGGACTAGCAGGACTACCTGACATATGACCAAAAGTTACCCAATTCCTCAGAGTACGCAAAAACCCTCTTGGTACCGGCGTAGGCGGTAGCGTATTAGAATCCCCTTCAAACCTCACATCTTGGATTTCATCAGTGGAATTCTTGTAAACTATGGTAGTCGTAGTTTGAGACCATGCATCTCTGCTCTCTCTGAGCTGCGCATGAACATTCTGTGCTGATAACGACATAACTGCACAAACTAACAAACCTGAAAAACAACCCATTGCTTCAAATTTCTTTTTCATTTTAGCCCCAGTTATAACAAATTTTGTTTTACTAATTCAAATATTGAAACATATCAGCAGGGTTAAATTGTGGACGAGGAAGTTCTATTCCTCCTTTCACACGGTTATCCGTTGACCTCCTCACAAAGCATCCACCTACTGCTGTCGCTGCCGCCGCCATTAGCGCGCATATTCCTTCTCGTAAGGCACGATCGTTGTGTAAACCGACATACATTGCATTTAGGTCGCTGATTAGTGCAAAGTCTGCGGTACCCCTCGCTCTCGCGGCGTGAACCATTTCCATTACCATCATTACCTCTTTGTTCGTTCTCTTACCTTGCCCGTCAACTCGAACGGGAGGAAAACTGTCAAAAACGTCCTGAATTGCATTCACTACTCCTTGTGCAAACGATGCCCCGTTAAATAATACCACAACCGCTAACAACATGATTAAACTTTTAAATGATAATTTTTTCATGCTCTTCTCCTCTATAAATTTTATTCTCCTTCGTCAGAAATTTTAATTTCTGTTGATCATTGTGCAACTTGACTCACTTCTGGCGATCCTTCTTGGTTCAACTTTTAGCATTTTAAGATTTAGAAAGTTAACAGTATATTAAAACCCATTAAAAAGATAAAAACAGTGTAACAAGACTGCTAAGATTAATCATTTCAATGTTCATTCCCTATACAAAAACCACATCGCAATTTTCTCAAAAATACGAGTTTATCGCTGATATCTTGACTTATAAACCAACGTTTTTATCTTTTTTTGCAGTTAAAACTATACAAAAACGAAAATCAATTTTTTTATTAAATGTTCAGCAGTGTCATTAATGTTTTTTGCTATCTTTTAAAAAGTCTAATATATTGCGAGATTATACAAATAATTTACAAAAATTTTACATTTTTTTATATACATCTTATAATATTTTATTTAATAAATTTAAAAGGAGGTGATGAATTTATGAAAAAGAAAATTTTAGGAATCTGCTTAGCTATTTGTTTATGTTATTCCCAATCTTTTGCATTTTTTGACACTATACAAACTGTGTGTCAAGTTGGGATCGGCGTAGCCGTTGTTGGCTACATTTCCTGGCAAGTGTTAAAATGTAGTGCACCGGCACTGCAGGCAAAAATAGTTGGAGCTACAACTAGGGTATTTAGCCATTTTTCTTTTGGCAGAGCATATGCTACTGCTGACCCTAACACTAGACTAGAGCTTGGTAAGAGAGCAGCCGAATTTGCGGAAATTATGAGAGGAATGCAGGCGTGATATAGCATAATAATTAGCAATAACGTTAATATTCCTATGCAATATAATAATATTGCATAGGTTTTTTGTTATAATAATTTGCCTATGATACCGAAGATTTTTACGATACTTTTCCTTAACTTAATTTTACCACTTGGTCTTTCCCAACAAAAAAGCTATTATTCGCTCCGCTCTAACTTCTAACAAAACTCTAACAGCAACGATAACTTTATTTTATCTATAAGCCCATTTCGCTAAAAAATACTAATCTTAACAATATAATTTAACTTTGTTTTCCTAAAATCTTTCTTCACAAAATATCTCTACGACGATAACCTTAATTTTACTTAAATAAAAAAACGATTTAAAATTTAAATCATGGCAAGAATATCGGAAAGCATATTTGGCGAGTTTGGGGGTTGGCGATAATGTTTATCAACTGCTTCTCTGAAAGCAGCGTTATCATAAGGTAACAACAAGCCTGATTTTAAGTACAGGTTTGAGTGGGGCATATAAAAAACCTTACATAAATCGTTATAGTCTCTAAAAGACGTTTTTGTTTTGATTTTATCAAGCAAAACTTTAGTTTCTTCAGATTCCCAAATAATAGTCGGTTTCTTATACATTTCGCAATCCAAAAGAGTGGTTGATATTGTTGAGATAACGTGACCTGCTTTGCGTATATACTCGCTTGTAGGAACAAGCGAAGAAACTTTATTTTCTTTAACATTTATAAAATTTTTCTTTGCTGACGGGTAAATCTCAAGCAAAGATTTTATAAAAGTATGGTTTATGCCTCCGTACAAAGTTTCTCCAGCGTGAGGCAACCACAAGAAAATTTGAGACGGATTTTCAGATGCAAACTTTATAACAGCGTAATAAAATTTATATACATTTATTTTTTCGTAAACATTCCAATGCAAATTTGTCAAAACCAAAGTATAATTTCCTTTTATGGCAGGAGCAGGCTTGGCAAAATTCGGATAGCCTATGACAATTTGATTTTTAATATCATCGACAGGGTAATAACTTAAACATTTATCGGCATAAGATTCAACAGGAAGACTATCGCTTTCAAGAGTCTTTGAAGCATTGTAATAATGCAAACCTAATTGAAACATACCGTGCTGTAATTCAAGAACAGGAATTTGCACTTTATTACACAATTTCACTACTTTAAGCCCAAAAATATGTGCACTGCTTGGTTGGCAATATGTTGTTATATGAAGTCCGAAGATTTTTACTTTCAGAAACAAGTCTCTAATTTTATTAGCATTATTTTCACATAAAAAAACATTTTTTAAATATGCAATTTTATGTCTGTAAAATTCATCTTTTGAAACAAGCGAACTTATGAAAAAGAGCATATCATAATTGTTTTTAGCAATATCATAAAACAAATCAAATCTATTCTTCGCTTCTAAAAAACATAAAATTTTCTTTTTATATTTATAGTTTCTAAAATCTTTTAA
This sequence comes from Endomicrobium sp., assembly GCA_031278115.1. Next base: position 2,387 of record JAITKZ010000097.1, on the reverse strand, counting down.
CATATTATTTCCCCAAAATATTTTTAATAGTTTTAATTAACTCGTTGCCTTTGTTGGCTTCGCAAGTTATATTGTCATAAATATATTGCCTTGCGTTGCGTCCGATTTCGGCAAGTTTTTCTCTTGGCATAGCGTAAATTGCCTCTAACTTTTCTAAAAAATTATTCTCGCTAAATAAAAAGCCATTTTCGCCGTCTTTTATTACCGATGAAAACTCGTTACAGTCCCTTGCCAAAACAGGCGTTGCGGCTTGCCCCGCTTCTATATATTTTATGTTGCTTTTGGCATCGTTAAACAGATTTTTATCAAGCGGGATTATCGCTAAATCTGCCTCTCGGTAAATCTCATACAATTTGTTTACATCGCAATAATCATAATTTATAATTCTATCGCCAAACATTTTAGACAGTATATCGTATATTTTTACATGCCCTACTGTTATAAGCCTGATATTTTTGTGATTTGATAAAAAACTGATTAGTTCGGGTAAAACAAGGCTTAAATCAAAAGAATGCGTATTAGAACCTGAAGTGTTTATTATTGTGAAAAAGTCGGCGTCCGTTGTTTTAATATAACTATATTCCATATTTACAAGCGATTGCGGTATGGAATTTTTTCTAACAATTACTATTTTGTTGTTAAAATATATTTTTGTAATTTCTGATAACGTTTTCGTTGATACAGAAATTATATCGGCATTGTTGAATTGAATGGTTTCGTATATTCTAGAAACAACATTACTGTCAAAATTTTGTTCTATTGATTTAAAACCTCCTATCAAATTACAGAATTGCGGAAATAATAAATCGTCAACATCAAGTATTAAAGTTTTGTTGTATTTTTCAATAAAACCTATTATTCTTATAGCAAACTTGTTACTAAAACTATGAGGTCTTATGAAAATTATTATCTCTGCCGCGTATAATATATTTCCTAATTCACGCAACTTTTCATTTATGAAAATTACATCGCAAGAAACGCCACTTTTTTTAAGCTCCTCTTTTAGATATTCAGCGCGCCATATATATGTACCGTTATGCTTGTCGCCAGAAAATAAAATAACAACTTTTTTGTATTTGTCCTTAGTTTGCTCTTTATTACAATCAAAATTATCTAAAAAGTCTATGATTATGTTTCCGACGCCGTTTCTGCCTTCGCTTTTTCCGTGTTTCAGCCAATGATAAAGCGGGTTCATTTTAGCGTCTTTAACATCAGGATTTTCTCCTAAATAAACGTTGGTTGAAAACTTTTCGCTTGGGTCAAAGCCCTTTTTCCAGCCTATTCTTAAATAATGCCTGACTGGAATTTGGTTTCTTCTCATGTCTTTCAGATATTTCTCTAAATACCAATATGTGTCAAAAAGACCTGATTTTAATAATACTTTCTCGCCGTGTTTTAGCAGGCTTTTCCTGTATATCGGTAAAAATAAAATCTGCCTTGTAAGGTTTCCGTTCTTTGATATTCTATTTCTGTATAATTTTCTTTTGATTTTCTTAAACATATACTTATACTTTGATACGCCTGCTCTTTGTATTTGATAATTTTGGTTTTCTATGATTGCTCCAAATAGTCTTTCATATACATGAGCCAATGTCCCGTCTTTGATTTTATTGTCTGTTTCAGGAAAATTTTCACTTTTTATGCTTTTTTGCAAGACCTTAAATAATGTTGCCTTTGCTATAAACATACTCCCTGCTACAAACTTAATCTTTTCAGCAGGTTTTAACTTTAATTTGCCTAATATCTCATTTATTTGAGAAAGAAATCTGTTATAATAAAATTTCTCGCTTGTTGTGCAGACAGAACTGCCGAGCATTCCTATTTCTTTGTTCTCTTCTAAAATCTTTATGTTTTTTTGTATTTGTTTAGAAGTTCCGATTAAATCATTGACAAGTGCATTAAAAAAATCTTGGGCTGTTAACGGATAATCATTTATGCAAGTGATATTTCTTGATTTATTGTTTTTGGTATGCAGTTTGATTATGTATTCGTATTCATCAAGATTTATTTTGTTTAACGCATAAAAGAAAGGAGCAATGTCATAGCCGCGATTTCCAACTATATAAATTTTTGCATCGGGCTTGAATTGTTTGATTTTTTGGATTGCTTCGTCGCTGCACTCCTCCAATGTATAGATGCTGGGAATTGTGATAAACAAATCATAGTCAAAGCCGTCTAAATTTTTTAGTTTTTCTAAAAAATAGTCCGTTTGCTCCAAATAATACAAATGCAGAAATGCCGCTATTCTTTTGCAGTTCATTAGAGGAGTTTGTGTTGTTGTGTTGTTGTGTTGTTGTGTTGTTGTGTTGTTGTGTTGTTGTGTTGTTGTGTTGTTGTGTTGTTGTGTTGTTGTGTTGTTGTGTTGTTGTGTTGTTGTGTTGTTGTGT
>JAITKZ010000068.1 GCA_031278115.1 Endomicrobium sp. | reverse complement strand
TATTAACAGACAGCGGAGGTATTCAAGAAGAAGCTCCTTCTTTTGGAGTTCCTGTTTTAATACTGAGAAATACAACCGAAAGAAATGAAGGAATTAAAATCAAAGCTGCAAAACTTGTTGGAACCGATACGGGAATGATACTCAGTACAGCAAGCCGCATATTAGAAAAAGACAAACCCTTATCAATGAATAAAATAAAAAATCCTTACGGCGATGGTAAAGCAAGCAAAATAATATCAAAACATATAGATAAATTTTTTGATTTTAAGGATAAGTTATATGGCAAATATTAAATATTTAGACAAAGAATTTGATAAATTCTGGCAAAAAATTAAAATGGGCGAAAATTTTGCTTTAGTTAGGAATGGAGATGGAGAGAGAGCAGTAATGTCTGGCATCAGAGCCAAAGCTCAGGAAGTCGGATGGAAATCTCCAAACTATATTTGTGAGTTGGGAAAAGACTGTTCAAGATCCCTTCTTATAAACAATGATAAATTTTTCTATGGAATTTCATGCCCTTGCTGTGATGAAGAAGCCTATTATTGGTATAGAAGCAGGATTAGTGGGGAAAATATTACTTTCGCCAATTTGTGGGTTAATCAAAATTACACAAAATTTAGAAAAAATTTTGATTATTTAAAAAGAGATTCTGTATTAATAACAAACCATAGAGCTGCAAATCATCGGATTGCCAACTTAAATATTCTAAAACACTATGCAATTTCTGACGATTGTATAACATTTTGGGAAACTGATGCAAAGAAAATGTTAAGTCAGATAAAGTACGAATTTGGAAATAGAAATAATCTCCTTTTTGTAGTTGCCGCAGGACCTGCCGCAGGACCTATAATTTCTGATTTATTCAAAAATAATCCAAACAACTGCTATATAGATTTTGGTTCTGCTATAGAACCATATTATAACAGTTTTGGTTTTAAAAGACCTTATATGATTCCAGGAACTATTTACAATAAAAGAAATTGCTGGATGCATGATGAAAATGAAAATTTTGATGTGAGTGTTGTGTTAAATCTTTTTAAAAGAGCTGAAAATCTTGAGACACAGCTTTTAGCAATTGAATCTCAAACTCTTAAACCAGAAGAAATCTTGTTGTACCAAGACGGAACAAGCGATACAATAAAAATCCCAGAACAATTAAAAGCTAGATTTAATATTATAGACATAAGCCCTATAAATGTCGGAGTGTGGGCAAGATTTAAATTTGCAATGAATAAAGCAAAAAGTAAATATGTGTGCATATTTGACGATGATACAATTCCTGGAAATAGATGGCTTGAAAACTGTCATAGAGAAATGCTCAAAAAAGAAGGTCTTTACGGTGCAAGAGGGATAATTTTTAAAAATCCTTATACTTATCCTTTATATAGCCATGGATATTATTCGGTTGGCTGGGACGGAAATCTAGACTTTAGTACTGAAGTTGATTTTGCAGGTCATAGCTGGTTTTTAAAAAAAGAATGGCTGCCTTATTTATTTAATGCCCCGCAGGAAATTCAAGATTGCAAAATCGCTGGCGAGGATATGTCATTTTCACAACAGCTTCTAAAATGTGCAAATATAAAAACATATATACCTCCTCACCCTATTGATAAACCCTGTCTTCACGGATCAATAAAAAAATATGCTGTAAATTTTGGAAAATCAAAAAATTCTATTTCAATAAACAATAACAATCTATTCTTAATGAACAAATTAGTATCTACACTTATAAACAATTTTGGATGGAATATTTTATTGCACAGAGATCCTCATCACGTATTTCGTATAGAAAAATGCATAAGAAAACATTTCTACGTGGGTCATCGCAAGTACTTCTTAAAAAATTTAAAACGTCTTTTGAAAAAATATTTGTACCGTTAAATATAACAAATTTATTGAATTAGAAATAATGAGGTCTCTAATATTTTTTGAAAAAATTGTAACAAATATATCAATAAACTAAGGATACACAATGAATTGTTTAAATTTGATTAAAGATTTAAAAAATATTCCCCTTTATTACAGAAGTATGGATTTAAAAAGTTTATTTTTGTTTTTCAAAGCGCCTTTCTTAGTAAGACGATGTATTTTGTATTTAAATGCAGATTTTAAAACCATAGGGAACAAAATAATTGTTAATCTCAGGAAATATAACGGCTTATATCTATATGTTGATAATATTTCAAACCTTCTTGTTATTTTAGATGTTTTCTTTTTAACATCCTATAAAATAATTTCCAATTCTAAAGCTATCGTTATTGACATAGGCTTAAATATAGGAGCATCAGCATTATTTTTTTCACAATACGAAAATATAGAGCATATTTATGCATTTGAACCATTTAAGGAAACTTATGAACAAGCTGTAGATAATTTAAAACTTAACAAAAATTTACAGAATAAAATAACAGCCTATAATTATGGTCTTTCAGACAAAGAAGAAATAAAAAATGTTTTATATAGCAAAAAAAGAAGTGGAAGTATGTCTGTTATGTCAGATTTTTACCATTCGGAATTAAAGGTTAAAGATATGCATTTAAGCAAAGTTACTTTAAAAGCTGCTGACAAAGAAATATCAAATATAATTTCCAAGACAACTAACCAAATAATTCTTAAAATAGACTGCGAAGGCTCTGAATATACAATTATTGATTCATTAAAAAAAAGCGGAGTTTTAAAAGATATAGATTATATTTTACTTGAATGGCATTTTAAAGGCACTGATAGCATATTAAACACATTGAAACAAAACAATTTTATATCTTTTAGCTTGAATGACTCAAACGAACTTAGCGGAATGATTTATGCTGTAAAATGTAAATAAATTTATTGTAATTGATGGAGATTACGCTAACATGTACAAAAAATCAAGATTTATAACTGTTGACGATAATAAAACTAATTCTTTCATGTATAAATTACCTGTTACCTGGTGGAGTCGCCCTTATGAATATGAATGGTGTAAAAATTTTATTGATAAAAATGATATAGTTTTAGATGCTGCAAGCGGAATTATACATCCTTTAAGATTTTATTTGGCAGATAACTGTAAAGAAGTTTTTGCTTGCGACTTAAACAAAGATATTACTACAGACATATCAAAATTACAACTTCCTAAAGATATAATTGCTTCCAAATACACAAAAATTAGAAATACATGCTGTTCTATTACAAAAACTCCCTATAGAGATAATATGTTTGACAAAATATTTTGTATTTCTACTTTAGAACATATTGAGGGATATTTGATAAAAATTATAAGATACCTCAGATTAAATCGTTATTTCACAGGAATAGTAAAAAGAAGTAAATACAAATTAATTTTAAAAGCTCTTTTAGAGTTTCAAAGGATTCTCAAACCAAAAGGATTACTTATATTAACATTTGATTATCCTGATATTGATTTGATTTATCTTTTAAATATACTCAAGAAAACTAAATTAAGCTTGGTAGGGGGGGGATATTACAAAAGAAATACCCTCTAATGCTTTAAAAAACAATGATCTTAATTTATTCTGTTTTAGAATGGCATTGTATAAAAATTTTTAATTCATTACATTTTATATATATCAAACCTTAACATTTCTTATCTAGACACTCGTTGCTACCATTAAATATATAAGAATTTATCTGGATAACATACTTATCGTTTTATAATCATATTTGAAGTTTCAACATTTAGCAATAACTATTTTAATATCATTGATATAGCGTTCCAAGTATTCTTTAAGCTTGGCAGCATTACCAATAATCTAATTTTTATCCTCATGAAATTCTCCACGAAAAGATTGTATCTTTTTTAGATTTTCTTCTTTTGTATTTTCAAGGATTTCGTATTCAGAGCCTTCACAGTCTATTTTCAAAAGTTTTATTGTATTAATATTATTTTTTTTTGATTATGTTGTCCAAAGTTATGCTAGGCACTTCATTTAAAACTTCATCGCTGTTTGAATTAGTATTTCTGAAAATACTACTACAACCAGAATTTAGTCTATCAAAAAACATTTTAACATCACGTCCATCTTTTGTTATAGCTTTGTTTTCAACATTTATAATTCCATCTGGAATTTTATTTAGTTTTATATTTTCAAGAAAATTATCATAATTACATTTTACAGGCTCAAAAGAATATATTTTTAAAAAAGGATACTTTTTTGCCAAATATATAGAAACAATACCTACATTACCACCAATATCAATAACAATATCATTTGGCTTAAAATCAATATCATTTAATTTGTATTCGTCTCTATACATCTCCCGTACTACACCGTCTCTTGCATCAGATAAAAAAATATCATAAAACACAAAACTTATTCCGTTAATAGTTACCCTTTTTTTAATATTTAAGTTGTCAATAAAATTTCTTAAATGCTTTTGGTGGTTCAAAATATTTAAGATAAAATGCTTTAAATTATTTTCTGCTTGGACGATCTTGAGCAATAATTTTTCCTTCTTTGATCCCTTCTCAACAGAAAATCTCAATTTTAAAAATCCGAGTTTATATAGCATTTTGGACATTCCTCACTATTTCTTGTTTTGTCCATCGTAGATTACAATATATTTTTTTCAACTTCTTTTTTAAAATTAGTTGGCAAGCTATTAAACTCCAAAATGTCTATTAAAAAAGGTATATTGCTTTCTTGGAAAGCTTCTCTAAGTTCAAAGATGTTATGGTTATCTTGTCCAAAGTCTTTAATTGCTAAATCCAAATCGCTGCCGTTGTGAACATTGTTGGCATCGTACCCGACTCTACTTCCATACGCCCAGATAATAGCTTTCGGATACAATTTTTTTATAATTGACCGCAACTCTTTTAACGATTTATTATCTATAAAATATCATTCATTATCTATAACTTTCTTAAGATTTTTCACATCTTCTATGAAATCTTTAATAAAAGATAAAGTTTCTTGTGCAAATTTCTGTCCGTAATCATGAGCTGTATTGTTTCTGTTATCTCTATATTTTAACCATCTTTCAACTTCATCTTGAGATAATAATCCATATCTAGCAGCACTACGGAACAAGTCTTTGAAAACCAAAGTATCAGTTGATTTTTTTTGTAGGAAAATATGGAGGTATTTTCTTTCTTAAAAGTTTGCCGCTTTGTTCTAAAGTCATTTCAAATGTTTCACCAAAGCATTGCGATACATTTCATAATCTATACTCCCTTCTTCGCTTTTCATCAATAATTCATAAGATTTTTCAAGCGTTATTATGCATCTTTCTAAAAATTCAGTACTGATTTAGCTCATTGCAACTCCTTATTTACTACAAAACACTTGAGAATTAGTTATTAAATTCCTTGCATGATCTAAAGCTGTTTTTGATATTTTTTCACCTGATACCATTCTGGCAATTTCTTCAATATGTCCGCATTCTTTTAAAACTTTAGCCCTTGTGTATGTTCTTGAATTTTCTATTTCTTTATAAATTTTAATGTGCGTTTTGGCAAAAGAAGCAACCTGCGCAAGATGCGTTATAGAGAATACTTGCTTTCTTTTAGCAAGCTCTGCAAGTTTTTCACCAATTTTTTCCCCTGTTTTTCCACCAGTACCTGTATCAATTTCATCAAATACTGAAGTTTGATAGCTCTGAATTTTTGTAGATAATTCTATTGCAAGCAAAACTCTTGAAAGTTCGCCGCCTGAGGCAGTACTTCTCAAAGGAAGAATTTTCTCCCCTTTGTTGGCGCAAAACATGAACTCTGCAACATCGTATCCGTTAGCTGAAAGTTCTTTTTTCTCAAATTTAACTTCAAACCCTGCATTTTTTACTTCCAATTCCAAAAGTTTATCTTGTACAGATTTGGCAAAAATTTTTGCTGTTTTTTGTCTTTTTGCGCTTATTGCTTCGCAGGCTTCCAACAATTGTTTTGTTTTTTCTTCAAGTTCTTTTTTAAGTTTATCGGAACTGTCTTTGTAACCGCTTAAGGAGTTGAGTTCATAAACAATTTTATCTTTGTATTTGATAATTTCTTCTATTGTATTGCCATATTTTCTCTTTAACTTTTTTATAAGTTCCGCCCGCTCAAGTGAAGCATTTAACATTTCAGGATCTAAACTTGTCTTTGAAAGTATATTTTCAACTTCTCTATACGCCTCTTCAGACTGATAATAAGATTGCTCAATTAAAGATAATGTTTCAGAAGCGTCTTCACCGTAAGAATTTATCAATTCTATACTCTTCTTAGCTTTTAAAATACCATCTAAAACCGCATTGTCTGACGAATATAATATGTCTATTACTTCTTTAGACAAAGAAGTAATTTTCTCGGCATTTTTTAATTTAGGAAGTTCTGCTTCAAGTTTTTCATCTTCGCCGAGTTCAAGTTTTGCATCATCAATCTCTTTAATTTGGAAAGAATACAAATCAATTTTTCTTGCTCTTTCTGCATCAGAGAGGTTCACAGCCTCAATCTTTGATTCTAAATCTTTAACTTTATCATATAAATCAGCTGATTTTTTTAGCAAAGGTTTTAAGTCTTCAACTTCATTATCTAATATTTCTAGCTGAGAATCTAA
>JAITKZ010000030.1 GCA_031278115.1 Endomicrobium sp. | reverse complement strand
CCCTTCCCACAATTACGCTCATGGCATAATCTATGTAGGAAGTTCTCATTTCATCTTCAATATTGCGAGGTGCAATGCTTGCCGGCATCATTGCCACTTGCTCTTCTTTTGTTTCTTTTTCTTTTGACATTTCTAGCCTCTTACAAGTTAGTTAAATTCAAATCATATTTTTCAAAGATAATTACTCATCAACGCTTTTCTTTCTTCCTTAAGTTCTCATTCTTTAAGCCAAAAGTTGTCTGTGAATCCATTGTAATAATAAAGCTCAATCATATATTGCCCACATATAGGACAAATATAAACATCGTTAGCAATTTTTTTCACTTGGTTTTTCAATATGTTCATATTCACAAAAATAACACTTTTGCTCTGCATCACTATTGGCGCTCATGGAAAGTCTCTCCCTATCCAATTATAAAAATTATCTATTTTCAACTATATCTATAAGAGCTGGAAATACAAAAATCGTAGGACTACTTCCCGCACCTTTCCGCAAAACTTTTATATATTCTTTATTTGTTAACTTATTTAATATTTGAGTAGCAGTCTTTCTATTGAAAACACCCGAATCAGACAAAAGCATAGTTAAATTTATAATAGGCTTTTTAAAAAGTGTATCCAAAATATTTATAGAATAACGCGATTTTGTAGCATCACTAAAATTCTTTTTCATATCATTATATAGATTTATAATTTTTTCTGCTTTCAACATATTTATAGTTGATTGCTCTGCAACAGCTTTGAGAAAAAATTCAACCCACCCTTGCCAATCGTTATTTTGCGATATATTAAGCAAAGCTCTATAATATACGCCTCTATTTGCCTCTAAATATTCGCTTAAATAAAACACTGGCTTTTTTAGATATTGTTTCTGAAATAAAAAAATGGGTATTAAAATTCTTCCCAATCTTCCATTGCCATCAATAAAAGGGTGAATTATTTCAAATTGAGCATGCATTATAGCCATCTGAACTAAAATTTCATGCTCATCATTATTTATATATGTCTCCCAATCTCTTAAATAATCCTGTATATTTTCAGGACTAGGTGGAACATATACAGTGGAACATATACAGCGGTACTTTGTGTACGCCCGTATGGTCCTATAAAATTTTGAACCTTTCTAAATTTTCCTCTTGCCTTATTTTCACCTCTAACTCCTGCTAATAAAATTTTATGGAGATCTTTAAGCATATTCAAATGTATAAACGGTCTGCTCTTCAATATTTCCAAAGAAGCCGTAATTGTTTTTCTGTAGTTTATTATCTCATTTATGTCATTCTCCTTAGCTTTGCCTTGCGCCTCTCCTGCTTCTAATTTATAAACTTCACTAAAAGTCGCCTGCGTTCCTTCTATTTTTGAAGAAACAACTGCCTCCTGAGTTATAATAGGAGCAAGAAGAATCTCAGGATTCAAAAGAGCATCTAGCAAACCACTATACATAGAAAGCGAACTATTTGCCTTTCCTATAAGAAATGACAATTTTTCCCAATTTAAATTTTTAACAGGCAACCTTTGTGGGACAAATGGATTCATTTTCTCTCTTGTAAACTTTTTCTTTTGTACTACGTCTTATTCTTGTATTTTAATGAAATATTATTAAACCCAAATAGATTTATTGTGTAATAATTATACAATAAAATATTTTGCGTGTATTATTGCAATATATATTACATACAAATTAGTTAAATGTCCAAATTTATTACGTCCAAAGCGTGCATTTGAATAAAAGCTCTTCTTGGTTCTACCTGATCGCCCATCAAAGTTGTAAATATTCTGTCTGTTTCTATGGCGTCTTCCAGTTTAACTTGGAGGAGTTTCCTATTTTTAACATCCATCGTGGTTTCCCAAAGTTGGTCAGGATTCATTTCTCCAAGACCTTTGTATCTTTGTATAGTTGCTCCCTTGTTACCAATTTCTTTAATAGTTTCAACAAGCTCTGTTGTAGAGCGAAGATCGTAAATATCTCCTTGCATTTTCTTTTGCGCATCTTGAAGCCTGTAAACAGGCTTTGTGTGCGATTCCCCGTAATGCTCTAAGTGCAATCCTTCTTCTTCAAGCTGTTTTGCAAGTTTATCTATACGAGCAAGCTCCCATAAATCCTTATATTCAGGCATTATGTCGTCTAATTGGAGATTTTCTGTTATTTCTGCAAGTTCTCCTTGAGAAGCAAGAAGTTCTCTGCGTTTTACAAGCAGTTGGTCTTTAAACTCTTTCCACTCTTTGTCAGAGTAAATATATTTAACGTTGCCTTCTACAACAGTCCTGTAAAGAGGAAGCTTTCCTTCTTCTTTAAATTTAAGATAATCTTTCCAAACAACTCCTTTCTTGTGTATCTTCTTTAAAAGAGTATCCAACTCGCTTATGCTTGTTACTATTTTACGTAAAGTTCTGTCATCTATTTCTTTTATTTCTTTACCATCCTGTAACAATGATAAAGACAATCCGTCAATTGCTGACGAGAACAAAAATTTATCTAATTCTTCTTCAGAATCTAAATACATTTCTTTCTTACTCTTTTTCACTTTATAAAGCGGAGGTTGGGCAATGTAAACATAGCCCTTTTCCAAAAGCTGCGGCATTTGTCTGTAAAAGAATGTTAGCAACAATGTTCTTATGTGCGCACCGTCAACGTCAGCATCGGTCATGATGATAATTTTGTGGTAACGAGTTTTATCTATATTAAAATCCTGATCGTCTTTTCCTACTCCTGCTCCAATTGCTGTAATTAGCGTTCGTATTTCTTCATTTGCCAGAACTTTTGTAAGACGAGATTTCTCTACGTTTAGAATTTTGCCTCTAAGCGGAAGAATTGCTTGGAAAGATCTATCCCTACCTTGTTTTGCAGAGCCTCCTGCAGAATCTCCCTCAACTATAAAAAGCTCAGTTTTTTGAGGGTCTTTTTCGGAACAATCTGCAAGTTTACCGGGAAGCGAGGTAGAGTCCAATGCTCCTTTCCTTCTTGTAAGTTCTCTTGCTTTTCTTGCAGCTTCTCTGGCTTCTGCTGCATTAATGGCTTTTTCCAAAATTTGATTTGCAATACCTTGATTTTCTTCCAAGAAAGTTGTTAGAGCGTCACCCACTATAGATTGAGTTATGCCTTCAACTTCAGAGTTTCCGAGCTTTGTTTTTGTCTGTCCTTCAAACTGAGGGTTAGGCACTTTTGTTGAAATAACTGCAGTTAGCCCTTCGCGGACGTCTTCTCCTGAAAGTTTTAAATCTTTTACTTTAGATATTTCATTTTTTTTAATGTATTCGTTTACAGACCTTGTCAAAGCAGAGCGAAAACCTGACAAATGCGTTCCGCCTTCTATTGTGTTAATGTTATTGACGAAAGTAAAAATCTGTTCATTATAAGAATCGTTATATTGCATTGCAATTTCTACTTCCACGCCTTCTTTTTCTTTTTCAAAATAAATAGGCTCTTTGTTTATAACATTCTTATTTGTGTTTAAGTACTGTACAAAAGTTTTTATTCCACCTTCATAGTCAAAAATATGCTCTTTTTCATTTCTTTCATCGGCAATTCTAATGTGAGTTCCAGCGTTTAAAAATGCTAATTCTCTGAGTCTATTTGCCAAAATATCAAAAGAGTATGTCGTTACAGAAAAAATCTCAGTATCAGGATGGAATGTAACTTTAGTTCCTCTTTGGTCTGTAGTTCCAAATTCTTTAACTGGACCCAAAGGTTTTCCTTTTGAATAGCTCTGCTTGTAAACTTTGCCGTTGCGATAAACTTCAACTTCCATAGTATCACTCAAAGCGTTTACGCACGACACGCCAACGCCGTGCAAACCTCCAGAAACTTTATAAGAATTCTTATCAAACTTTCCACCTGCATGCAGCTTTGTAAGAACAATTTCCAACGCAGATACACCTTTATACTTCGGATCTGGGTGAGGATCAACTGGAATACCACGTCCGTCGTCTAAAACAGTTATTGAGTTATCAAGATGTATTGTAACGTCAATATTTTTACAAAATCCCGCCAAAACTTCATCTATGGAATTATCTACCACTTCGTAAACTAAATGATGAAGACCTTGGTTTCCTGTAGAACCAATATACATAGCAGGTCTTTTACGAACTGCTTCTAAACCTTCAAGAATTTGAATATTAGAAGCATCGTAACTGTCTTTTTTAACTTCTTGTTTTACTTCTTCTTTTGCCATGACAGCTCCTCTTTTTAAAATTTCTATTTACTTTGATTATTTAAAAACGAACAAATATTAAAGCAATTATGCTTCTATTTTTACTTTAATATTTTTTATCTTTTGCATACCAATATACTGATTTAACTTTTTTATAATTTCTTTTTTGCGAAATGTAAGTTCACTCACAGCAACTGAACTTTGGGTTTTTGTAAAGACAGTGCCGTTTTTGTAGCCTATTATCTCTACACCTTCTATGCCAACTCCTTTATTCCAAACCCTTTCAACGGTAAAAAACTCTTCCTCTAAACCAAGCCTCTTCCTTAGAAGTTCTATTATTTCGCTTGCTTTAGTCCAAGTCATGCTTAGACTCTCATTGGCATTACTACGCAAAGATAGTTTTTGTCTTTTTCGGGTACTATAGTAGTTGGGTTAAGAGAATTTTTAAACTCAAATATTATTGATTCTTCATCAATATTCTGCAATACTTCTTTTATGAAATTAGGGTTAAAATTTATTTCTGTTGGTTCAGCTTTATAATCTATTTCCATCTCAACTTCTCCAGATCCTAGACCTGCTGTAGAAGCTGAAATTCTTAAAATATTAGAGTTAAAGTAGAATTTCACTGCAGAAGATCTGTCTGATGATATTTTATCTGCAGTTAAAAGAGCCATTTGTTTTACTGCAGACAAAGTATCTTTTACATTTAATTTGACCTTTATCTCAGAAGTTTTAGGTATTACTTGTTCGTAATTTGGGAAAATGCCCTCTATAAGTGTAGAAAGAAAGGCTATATCTTCTATTTCTAAAGCTATTTGATTTCCAGTTATACCTATTTTTATGTCTTCAGCTTTTATATCAGAAGAAAGAAGTCTTAATATATCTGTTATTGCTTTTGTAGGTACTATTACTTTTATTTTTGCTTGGGGTTTAATGCCTTTTACTTCGTTTGCAGTTGTATAAGCAAGTCTTCTGCCGTCAGTAGCTACCATTTTTAAAGTATTATCTTCTAAAATGAAATAAACTCCATTTAAAACGTATCTTTGAGCATCTTTAGAAACAGCAAAGACGGTTTTTTTAAGAATTGATGCAAAAAGTTCTCTTTTAATAGTGAAGTTATTTTCACTTGGGAAGGCTGGTATTACAGGATATTCATTTTTTGATATGCCCATAAGGTTAAACTTAGATTTTCCTGAAGTTATGTTTATTTGATTAGTTTCATCTGACCTTATATTTATTTCATTTTCTGACGGCAATTCTTTTATAATGTCGGAAAATCTTTTAGCTGGTATTGTGATGCCGCCTTCTTCTAAAATTTCTCCTTTAATATAGCATTTAACAGCTATTTCTAAATCTGTAGAAGAAAGTTTTATTTTTCCTTCTTCAGTTTCAAGTAGAAAATTTGAAAGAACCGGAAGTGTGCTTTTAGATGAAGCTACAGGAGATATTGTTTGTATTCCCTTACTAAGCTCTTCTTTTCCACAAATTACTCTCATTT